>NZ_PVXQ01000001.1 GCF_002995745.1 Clostridium vincentii
TCGCGGTGCGAAGGCAAGCGCAACAATCTATAGTATTGTAGAAACTGCCAAAGAAAATGGTTTAAACCCAATGAAATATTTAACTTTTCTATTTGAGAAAATTCCTAATATGGATTTCAAAAATGATCCAGATTTATTTAAATCACTATTTCCATGGAGTAATCTTCCTGCTGAATGCTATTTAAATAAAAAGGATTGAAAATAAGCGGTTAATGACTGTCAACGTGACGAGTTATTAACCGCTTACTTTTAAAGATTCAATTATATATTTTGTTTCCTTCATTATTATATTTTCTGTTATTTCTACTTCCAAATCCTTTGGACTTAAATCTGTTTCCTTTAAAATCCTAGTAATTTCTTCAGCTATTTTTGTATTTTGAAATTGGTTTACTGAGAGATTAACTGCTATTGAGACATTCAATATACCAGCATCTTGCCATGCTTTATTTTGTCTGCAGGCACTTCTCATTACCCATTCACCAATTGGAAGTATTAGTCCAGTCTTTTCAGCTATATATATAAACTCACCTGGATTTACTATTCCGAGTTTTTTATTATGCCACCTAATTAATGCTTCTAAGCCAATAATTTCACCTGATATTATATTTACTTGAGGTTGATAATATAATTCTAGTTCATTCCGATCTAGTGCGCTGTATAAACTATTCGTTAACTTCATTTCTTTAATCATACTATCTTTAATAATTGGAGTACAAAGCCTAAATTTATTTTTACCATCTTCTTTTGCCCTATACATTGCAATATCAGCATTTTTTATTAGGGTTTCTATATCTTTACCATCTAGGGGATAAACAGCACCACCAATACTAGTAGTTATAAATAAATCACGATTATTTATTGTAAATGGCTTTTTAAAAATATCAAGAATTCTTTCTGACACTTTTTCAAAATAATAATCTTCCTCTAAATTTTTAATTAAAATAAGAAACTCGTCTCCTCCGACTCTACAAACAGTATCCTCTGCTCTTACTGTACGTATCAACTTTTGTGAAATAATTTTTAAAAGTTCATCTCCTCTAGAATGCCCCATTGTGTCATTTATCCTTTTAAAAGAATCTAGATCAAGAAATAGCACACCTAAAGTTTTTTTGTTTTTCTTTGCATCAAGAATACATTTATTTAACCTATCATTAAATAACCTTTTATTTGGTAAACACGTTAAATAATCATAGTAGGCTAGTTTTTTTATTTTCCCCTCCATGTCTATACGTATGTTTATTTCATGCTCTAACTCCTTATTAACTTCACTTAGCTCACTGGTTCTTTCCTTAACTTTAATTTCAAGCTCATCATATGATTTAATTAATTTTTTCTGAACTATTTTAATTTCTGAAATGTCCTGAAGTATAGCCACGAATCCCAATGAATCTCCCCATTCATCTTCTAAAATTGCTGAAGAAAAAAGAATAGGTATTTTAGTCTTATTTTTTTTCACAACCTCAATTTCAAAACTATTACAGCTCGTTAGTTTTGATATTTCTGTTGTTTCTGAAAATAAAACACTTACCAATTTACCCTTTAGTTGATTTTTTTCATACCCTAATAATTTAAGTGCTCCATTGTTAATATCTTTAATTATGCCCTCATGATTTGCAATAATTAATCCTTCATTAATTATTTTCAAAACCTCTAAAGCAAAATTCTCTGGATTAAGGTCCATCAATTTATATTTTTTAATTGAATACCATATACCGATTATAGGTATAATAGCTAAAATAATTCCAATAGAAGGTATAGGGGGTATTCCTATCCTGGGAAGAATAATATCTGAAACACCACCTGATATTATAGCTATAATCATTGTAATTATTATAAGCTTTGCCTGTTTCCTCTCCCTTATTATTTCCGAATTTTTCCACCATTTAAATAAGAAAAAGATAACTGCTAACATATAAGAAAAATAATAAACATTGAAAAAGTTTGTCCAAACAAATCCTCTATCCTTTTCTGCAAGGACAACCCATCCTAAATTGATTTTCACAAAACTTTGTGATGTTAGAGGTTGAAAAAAATACAAATAAATTGAAAATATAGCTGGAAAATAAAAAATCAACCTTGCAAATGACCTTTTTAAAAACCCTTCTTTACCTGTTAGAACGATAATAAAATTCAAAAGCACACATGGAAATGTCGTCCAGGAAAAGCTGGAGTAAATATGAAAAAATCTTGCGGTTGTAGCATCAATTGAACAATTTCTCAAAGCAAACATAAACGCCCAAAATGCTAAAGCAATACACATAATAAAAAAAATTCTGTTTAATTTATTCTTTTTATCATTTAGAAATGTAACTATACCTATAATCCCATATGTTATTGCACATAGAAAATATATCATGCTAAAACAAACCATAACCTACTCTCCTCCAGTCACTTTTATTTACTATTGTTTACTTTTCTCAATAATATCTTTTATTTTAGAGGAGTATATTTTATATACATTTCCGCCAATTCTACTACTGTAATAAGTATTCTATATCTATTTTTCTTAGTACCTGCACGCTCAAAGATTTTTATCTTATACTTATAATCTTTAATATATTCATATACAATCATTTCTATAACTTACATATGATTACACAATGTTACAAATTTTTTCTTGTTCTTTATCCTCTGATAACCTCTAACTAGCAATTATAGATTTATGATATATAAAAAACATGCATAGACTTGATTTATACAAATCTATGCATGTTCCCAACTATTAAAATATATCTGAAAGTTCAACTTGCAAATCTTCAGTTTTACTTCTGGTTGTACTACTAAGCAGTATATTTTCCTTCTGATACAATAATAATAATAGTACTCTTCATCATTTGTCATATGTTTTATTATATTATATCCTAATAAGGTGTGACTTTTAATTATTCTTTTTCACGTTCTGTAAATCCTAATTTCCCTCCAAGTAAAACCGAATATTTTTAAACCATCTTAGAATGTTCACCTGTATACTTGACCTTAGCATCTTCAGCTTCTGCTAGAGCAACAACAGAATCCATTAGCAATTCTCTATTTATATCTTTGTTATCATCTTTCAAAAATACATTCATATTTTCATTATAAATATTACACTGATTTCTACCATTTTGCTTTGAATAGTACATCGCAGTGTCAGATTTTTTTATCAAGCCTTCTGCATCTAATGCATGCTTTGGATAAAAAGCTATCCCTATACTTATAGTAATTGGAAAATAGTCAGAGTATTTTTGTATATCCTGATTTTCAGCAATACGTTTTCTGATTTTTTCTGCTTCAATAAGCGCTTCTTCAGAAGTATAGTCACACATCATAACCACAAATTCTTCTCCACCATATCTAAAAACCATACCCATATCTTTTACTTCATCTTTTATTATTTTTGAAGTCTCTATTAAAACATAATCACCAACCTCATGCCCATATGTGTCATTTGTTAATTTAAATTTATCAATGTCACAAAACATAACAGCTATTTGTTTATGCCCTTCAGCTAACTTATTCTTAATGCTTTCAAAATAATATCTATGATTATACAATGAAGTTAAACAGTCTGTATTTACACATACTTTCAGCTCTTGATTTTCTTTTTTGTGTTCATATATCTTATCTACCATATCATTAAAACTTCCAGCTAAGCTTATTACCTCATTTGTTCCATTTACATTAACATGTATTAATAAGTTATTATTTTTCATACTTTTAATTTGATTTTCAAGGTTTTTAATAGGATTAACAATAATTCCTTTAAACCTAAATCCTAAAATTAAAATTATAAGAGCAGACAAAATCATCACCGCAAAGCTATTCCTTTGCAATAATTTCTGAGCTGATAGAAATGTATCTCTAGATTGAATAACATTCATATATCCTATGTTATTATCTGAGATGTCTATTATAGGCAAACTCCCTATAATCTTTAAATTATCAATTTTATATACAGGATTGTTTTTATTTTCATTAATAAGTACAATATTGCTATTAACATATTCACTTATTTCCTCGTTTGAAACAAATCCATTTTCATAGGTAATAAAAATATTACTACCAAGATCTTCATTTATTGCTTGTACAAATAGGGATGAAACCTTCTTACCAAGAATGACAACACCATGGCAATTTCCTTCAGTAGTATTCTTGAAAATAGGACATTCACTTATCATATATATCTCCCCATCATACATCTTAAAACCAGTAATTATTGATTTTTCATTATATTCATTTTCATTTAATGATTTCAAGATATTATTGTCATTTAAAATTTCATTAATATTATTTAATCCATTCTGAACGATGATTTTTTTATCCCTATTTAATATAACTATTAAATCTATACCATTTTTATCTGGAAGCCACTCTGTAAAATTTTCCTTATACCATGTTTCATCTATATTTACCTCTTGCACTTTACTATAATGTTCATCCCAAAAAGCATAGTCTTGCGTTATTCTTTCAAGTTCCTTAATTTTCGATTGAAATATTTTACTAGACTGATTCGTACTTAATATCACATCCCCATTTTCTATTCTTGAAAAATACTTTGAAATAATAATGTTATTTAATATTAAATTTAAACCAAGAGTAATAATTACTATTAAAAATAGTAATATTTTAATTATTGTGCCTAAATTATTCATGGATTTCTTTATTTTATTAGTTTTCATATAACTACACTCCCTTTCGCAGTACTCAAGGCTTCAAAGAAGTTTATGAAATTATACAAACTTCTGAATATTGTAAATAATATTTATTTAGTGAAAAAATGTACTCTATTTTTTTATTTGTACGGTTATATATATTCGAAATTATTTGTAAATACCTCCTTAAAAGTATAAAAAAGCTAGGCTTAATACCTAGCTTATATAGCTTACATCTTAAATTTTTGAACCATACCATTTAATTTTTCTGCTAATATGGCTTGATTTTGAGAAGCTTTTGTAATTTCTTTAATTGCCATAACAGATTCATTGACACTTGCTAATATTTCCTCTGAGCTAGCAACTGATTCCTCAGCTGTAGCAGTAACATTTTCAATTGCTTTTGTAATTTCCGATACAGTTTCATTTACTATATTCATTGAAGCTCCAATATCCGAAGATAGCTTATTAAATTCTGACGCATCCTCACCATATTGCTTACCTGTATCTAGAAACAATGCATAATCAGCTTTAACTTCGTTATCAATAAAACCCAATACATCCTCAGCACTATTAGAAATATTCTGGAACGCTTGTTCAACTTTCTCAGTTACCTCATGGATTTTTTTAACTGCAGTCGCTGGCTCTTCAGCTAATTTTTTAACTTCTTCAGCCACCACGGCGAAGCCCTTACCTTGTTCCCCAGCTCTTGCTGCTTCAATAGCTGCATTAAGTGCAAGAAGATTTGTCTGACTTGCTATATTTCCTATCTCATCTGCCATTATCTTAACTTCACTAACAACCTTACCATCAGCAATGGCTTTTAATATGCTTTCTTGCTTTTGTAAATATACTCTCTTTGCGGTATTAGCACTATCTTCAGCAGTTTTTGTAACTTGTTTTGCTCTTACTTCTATTTCCTTTGCACTTTTATTTCCTTCATTTGCACGTCCTGTAACTTCAGCCACATTTTCTGCAATACTTTCTGTGGTTGCATTTACTTCTTCCGTTGTAGCGCTTAACATTTCTGCACCTAAGGATACTTGTCTTACTGATTCATTGACAACATCCATTCCTGCTGATATTTCTTCTGTTGTAGCTGACAGTTCTTCGCTGGTAGCACTAATATCACCAGCACTTTCTGATATTTCTCCAATTAACATTTTTAAATTTGCCGTAGCTTTATTTAAAGCTTTTGCTAAACTTCAATTTCATCCTTAGTATCGATATTAATAGTTTTTGTTAAATCATTTTCTCCAAGGGCTTCAGCAACAGTTACAACCTTCTTTATCTGCCTTGAAATTGAAAGTGAAATTACTAAACCTAATATAACAGCAACAATTAATCCTAGGGCACTAATTTCTATAATTTTCATATTTGCCTTATTATAAGATGATTGACTATTGTCATAGTTATTTTTTGCCATATCCATATTTAATATAATCTCTTTATCTAAAAGTGTAAACATATCAACCCTAGCTTTGGTAACAGCCGGAGCA
The DNA here is from genome assembly GCF_002995745.1 of Clostridium vincentii. Lineage (GTDB taxonomy): Bacteria > Bacillota > Clostridia > Clostridiales > Clostridiaceae > Clostridium > Clostridium vincentii. The sequence continues at coordinate 6,131 of NZ_PVXQ01000001.1, forward strand.
AGTTCCTTTGCTTTATCATAGTTCCCTTCATCGACTTGCTTAGTTAGTTCCTCTCTATTTGTACGATATACTTCAAGAATTTTTTCAAATTGTGCAAATAGTTGCCTATCTGCCTCAGTATTTATAGTTGTTTTGTATACTACAATATCTTCATCATCTTTAGTTGTTAAACTTGCAATATCATCTTTGTACTTTTGTAAATCACTTTTGTTTTCAGGATTAAGAATTAACAATGAATCATATGCAATACCTAATAAATTCGCCTTAATGTTATTAATAGTATTAACAGCTACCAAATCTACATTATACATACTATTAATATTCGTATTCATATTTTTCATGTTATAGATTCCAATAGCCCCAACAATGCCTATAAATAATGTAACCAGGACAAATGCTGACACTAGTTTTTGAATCATTTTTAAGTTATTAAACCACTTCATTAATCATCACTCCTAAAATATAATATTATTCCACTTTTTTACAATCAAACTCCTATTTATAATATTGCATTGAATTCAATTTTATGAAAATATATTTATTTTCAGGAAAATATTTGTGGATAGTAATAGCTCAAGAAAAACCCCCGACATCTGTCGAGGGTTTTTCTGTTGGAGTATAAAATTGTAGCTTCTTTTCATTATCTTTATTAGCGCTAATTACAACAATTTTTGCTCCATTTATATCTTTTTAACAAATTCAGATTTTAATTCCATAGCTCCAAACCCATCAATTTTGCAACCAATATTATGATCTCCATCAATCAATCGTATATTTTTTACTTTCGCACCTTTTTTTACTGAAAATGGACTTCCTTTTACTTTAAGATCTTTAAGTACTGTTACAGAATCACCATTCTGTAGTATATTTCCATTTGCATCTTTCACAACCTTTTCAGCCTCACTATTTTCAGTTTCTATATCTAAAGACCACTCATGAGCACATTCTGGGCAAACAAAAAGACCTCTATCTTCATAAGTATATTCTGAATTACATTTTGGGCATTTTGGTAAATCTATCATAATTTCATTTCCTCCATTCGTTATTCTTAGTTATTATATGCTATCATAATCTTCTCATATTGACAAATCTTCCTCCAAGCTCTCCTTGAAGTTTCTTGCTCCACAAGCTTAAACTATTTTAATTTTAATATTCTGCAAAGTAATGACTTATCCTTTTCAGTTCCTCTTCCCTTCATTAACGTTGAAATATCTTCTATTGATGCTACGGTAATATTATCTTTATCTACCTTGTTTTCATAACATTTTGAAAAATCTAAGCGCTCACACTCATAAGTAATATCTATTATATACTCCTCTTCTTTTGCCTTCTTAATTGCCCTTATATAATATCTACCTTTGAGCTTATTGTAGTCAAATTTCTGGTCTATATTATCCTGCCAAGAATATAAATCATATCCTTGATCTTTTAATATGTTAACTATATTCTTAATTGAATTAATATTATTATCAACTAATATATCGCAATCATATGGAGGATTATCTAATACACTCTTACAAATATTAAATAATCCATAACTTCCTATTACTAAATATTTTACTTTTTCGCCAACTTTAACTAGAGCATTTTTATATTCACTATAGTCTCTTTCATCTTCTTTTTTCTTACATATAAATACATACTCATGAGATCTATTTGTTAGAGTTATATCATCTTCTTTGAACTCTTCTTTTTCATAAAGAATTATTCTTTCTTCCTTAAGATTCATATACTTCTTTAAAAGATTACATGTATCATAGGCTTGGGAAATCATATTCCCATTTAGGTTCCTTATATTTTCACTAAAGGCAACCATGTACCCATCTTTCTTTAAAGACTCCGCACATCTTTTAATTACCTTTTCTATAAATTCTAAATACATATTATAACTTTTTATATTATAAAAGTTGCCATCTTCACTATCCTCTATATTTCCATTATAGTAAGGAAAATTAGTAACTACTAAATCAATATTATTTGGATACTCAAAAGTAAGTGAATCTCCATTTATTAATTCTGGAATGTACTTATATCTTTCTTTATAATAATCTATTCTTTTGGTAAGATTCACAAACCTTTCTTTTTCAAGCTCTATACCTACTGCTCTTCTTCCTTGTATTGCTGCTCCTATAATTGTTGTTCCCATTCCTGCAAAGGGTTCAAAAATCAAATCCCCTGGTTTTGAAAATTCTTTTATAAAAGGGCTAACCTGTGCCACCCAACTTATATCTCTAAAATTCATAAAATCTTTTGGAAACATATCCTTTGTTATTTTAAAATCCTCTATTTCTTCCTTTAAAATTAAATAACTATTTACTCCCATGTTTTCACCACCTAAAAAATCTTATTTTTCATACTCCAATCACAACATAAATCTCCATTTGGATAGTAGATTAACTTTTGTATTTCATCCTTATTATGTTGTTTTATCATTTCCTCATAATCAGATACCTCAAAGGTTACCTCCATATCTTTCTTATATTCATATTTAAAAGAAAAATAATAATATCCTCTAAGTATTTCCGTAAGCGTAAAGGCCTTATCTTCTATATCCTTTAAAACTTCTATTAATGGAACTCGATTTTTCCTTATATAATTACTGCTTTCATTTCCTGATATACTTTCATTAAATAGTGACAATTCTCTAAATACAACCTTATTAATTCCATTATTCCTTGCCCATTTCAAGTAATTCTTAACCTCTTCATAACTATTAACTCCCGTATTTTGTAATACACAAACTAACTTTATATCCACATAATTTTTTAAAGTTCTAACTATATTTTCATAATTTCTATTAAGCTGTATATCCTTGTTTTTAAACCTTACTATATTATTATTAACATCTTCATTATAGTGATGTCTAGAGGTTTCAATACGACTTATATTATAATCTTTTATTATATCAATAATTTTTCCTAAGTTATAAGTTCCAGCAGAAAGATTAGAGTAAATAACTTTTTCTTCTATGCGTCCCCCATCCTCTTCCCAATTCTTAAAGACTTGTAATACTTCCTTTAAAAAATCTAAGCTTTCTAAAGGTTCAATTCCTGAAACTGATAAAAATATTCTGTTTTCTTTCAACTTGCTTAAAATCAATCTTAGCTTTTTAAAATACTTTTCACTTAGCTTAAAATCTTTAGCTTGTCCGCTCGTTCTTTCTAGCTTCTCTGAACAAAATCTACAATTTGCACTGCAATTATTATAAATATATGGTGTAAAAGAAATCTTCTTAGCCAATTCTTTTTGAAATTCTTTAATTTCTATAAATTCTTGTTTTATATTGCTTTTATAATCTACTTTCTTATATTTTTCTCTTAATTTATTTGCATATTCTTTGTAATTCTCATAGTAATATTGCATACACTACTCCTTATCAAATATTATGAATAAACTCTATTATAATTTTACTGTTTTTCAGACTAAATTACAAAATTTATAATTAGTGCGAAAACTTTTTTATAATGAATTTTAACTAATATATTGAAATCTAAAGTACAAATCATCTATAATCCCTACATATAAAGTAACCACGACATTACTGTCGTGGTTTTCATGGTGGTATCAACCTTGATGGGTGAAATCCTCTATTATATTCTTCTGCTTAATTAATTTTTATCAATATCTAAAATTGTCTGTAATAATACATTTGCACCTTTTAAACAGTTATCAATAGGTGTAAATTCTTTTTCGCAATGACTATGCCCATTTTCACTTGGAACAAAAATCATTGTACTTGGAATAATATCTGTAACGAACTGAGCATCATGACCTGGCCCACTGTACATTCTCTTAGCTGTATATCCATATTCCTTTGCACTATTTTCAACATAATTTACAAATTCAGAATTAAATTCTACTGTATTCCGTGCCCATGCTTTTTCGTAGCTTGCTTCACATTTTTCAACTATTTTGGGGATAGCCTTAATAATTTCAAGAACTTGCTTAATTACTTCTGCATCTTGATGCCTTGCATCCAATGTAAACTTAACAATATCAGGAATAACTGTATGAATGTTTGGATGAGCTGAAATCTTACCCGTTGTATATACTAGCTTACCGTCAAGCTTATCAAGTTCCTCATGAAGATATAGAATTGTCTTTGTAGCTGCATATAATGCATCTTTTCTATACTTCATAGGAGTTGTTCCTGCATGATCCGCTTGCCCTATAAATGTGAATTCGTAGTTAATCATACCGCAAACACCTTCAACTACACCGATATCAACTTTTTCATTTTCTAGGACTGGTCCCTGCTCTACGTGTAATTCTACTAGTGCTCTATATTTATCAGGAGTCATTCTATTTTCAACTTTACCCATATATCCACTAGCTTCTAAAGCTTCCTTAAAAGTAACACCATCTAAATCCTTTGATGCTAACATAAGATCCTTATCAAATTTCCCACAAATAACACCTGATGACATCATTGCAGGCTCAAAACGAGCACCTTCTTCATTTGTCCATACAATAACTGTAATAGGATGCTTATGTGAAATTTTTTCTGTAATAATTGTTTCAACAGCTTCAAGGGCAGTTAAAACACCTAAAACACCATCATAGTTACCACCTTGTCTAACTGAATCCAAGTGAGAACCTGCCATAATGGCTGGAAGGTCTAATTCACCAGGGATAGTAGCATAAATATTTGCCATGTCATCAGTTTTTATATCCATTCCAAGAGCCCTGCACCTTTTGCAAAACTCTTCTCTTGCATCTAAAGCCTCCGGTGACAAAGATAATCTTGTGATTCCACCCTTTCCTGTATCTCCAAATTTACTAAAAGTTTTTACTTTATCGTCCATTCTATCTTTACTACAACTTAACATATTTATATCCCCCTTAAATTTTTTTCGTATATTTATTGTTTTGTATTCACTCTTTTTCCTGGCAATACGGCCTGTACTGGGCAAACTGTAACGCATAAGTGGCATCCCACACATTTATTTACTATAAGAACAGGTTTTTTAGTCTTTTCATTTATCTTAATTGCTTGATGGCCTCCATCATAACAAGATAAATAACATCGTCCACATCCTAAACATTTATCTCTATCAAACCTTGGATAACAAATACTATCTCGCTCAAGTTTGTCTGCTGGGACAATATTAGGTAAGGCTTGCCCAACAATTTGAGATATATTTTTATAGCCTTGTAGACTTAAATATAATTTCATTCCATCCATTAGGTCCTCAATAATTCGGTAACCATACTGCATAACTGCTGTGGTTATCTGTAAATTCTCACAACCTAAAGCCAAAAATTCAGCTGCATCTCTCCAGGTTTCAATTCCCCCCATTCCACTGATTGGTGCATTTTTTAACTCTTTGCAATTTTTCATCTCATGAATAAAACGTAGTGCAATTGGCTTTACTGCTTTTCCTGAATATCCTCCAACACTAGTTTTTCCTTCCACATTTGGTTCTGATGAAAAAGTGGATAGATTTACATTCATAATACTTTTAATAGTATTAATAGCTGCAATTCCTGTAGCGCCGGCTTCCATTGCAGCTATTGCTGGTATAGTCATATTTCCAATGTTAGGTGTCATTTTTGCAAGAATAGGCAAGTTAGTTCCTAGTCTTGTGGCTTTTGTATATAAGTCCACTATTTCTGGATTTTGGCCAACATCAGAACCTACTCCTTTTGCTGTCATATGTGGACAAGAAAAGTTACATTCAATAATATCTGCTCCTGCCTCTGTCATTAATTCTGCAAGTTTAGTCCATTCATCCTCATTTTGTCCCATAATTGATGCTACAATAATTTTGCTTGGATAATCTTTTTTTAATCTTTTTAAAAATTCAATATTTTCTTCTAATGTATGATCTGAAATCTGTTCAATATTTTTAAACCCAACAAAAGGTCCATTCGCTTTACTAAGTGAAGTAAACCTTGGTGAAACTTCTTTTGGTACAAACATACCAATAGTTTTAAAAGCAACTCCTGCCCAACCCATTTCAAATGCCTTTGCTACCATCTCATAATTACTTCCAACTACTGATGAAGAAAGGAAAAATGGATTTTCACAATGGATACCACAAAAATCTATAGATAAATCAACCACTTCTTCTTTTGTTTTAGACTCAGTTGAAATTACTTTCATTATTCGATCAATTTGTATTGGTTCATTAATTTTCCCTTTTAAACAAGCCTCTTTGCATGGTTTTGTGTCACAAGTCTCACAAGGCATTGGATTTGGCAGTTTATTTACTGCCCCAAGCTTATTTTCAAATATCAAGGAACGAATAATACTATCTGGTTCAACTGAGTAAGGACAAGCTTTCGAGCAGGGTGCATCATTACAGAGCAAGCACCCTGCCACATCTTCTTTTATAGAAATATCTTTATACAATAAAATACTCATTTAAGTGCCTCCTAATTAATTATTTACTTCCTACACGTTTTATATATTGTCCAAATCCTGGTTTTCCAATAAAATCACCATTATTGTATACTAAATTTCCACGTACATAAGTCTGTACTGGATATCCATGAAGTGTTTTTCCTTCCCAAATAGTATGGTCATAATCTGAATGCATGTTATCAACAGAAATTGTGAAATCTTTATTTGGATCATAAATTACAATATCTGCATCCTTTCCAACTGTTATTGACCCTTTTTGTATACATCCAAATATTTTAGCTGGATTAGATGAACATAATTCAACTACACGGTTAAAACTTAATTTACCTGAATTTGCTGCTGAAAGCATATAAGGATATAAATTTTCAACTCCGGCACATCCATTTGGAATCTTTGTAAAGTCATCTTTTCCCCAGTCCTTTTCATAACTTTGGAATGGACAATGGTCTGTAGCAATAGTATCAATAGCGCCTGTTTTAATAGCTTTCCAAAGTGCATCCTGACTTTCCTGCCCTTTCATAGGTGGTGAACATACAAAATTTCTTCCATCTTCTCTTTTATAAACATCACATGTAAATTCCAAATATTGTGGACATGTTTCAATATAAATCTCATTACCATCCATTTTGGCCGCAATTGCAGCTTCTAATCCTTCTTTATCCGCCATATGAACTAGATACAATGGTGCTCCTATGGATTTTGCCCAGTGTACTGCCCTTTTATCTGCTTCGGCTTCTACATATTCTGGTCTGCTTAAATAATGATACCAGGCTGAAGTTTTGCCATCTTTTATGAATTGTTGAATATTCAAATCAATTAAATCTGGATTTTCTGCATGAACATTTGTTATGGCACCAGCTTCCTTTGCTTTTAACATTATTTTTACTAAGGTAGCATCATCTACCATCATACCTTCCTTTTTATATACTAAAAAACATTTAAAGCTTGTGACACCGTAATCAACAGCTGCCTTAAATTCCTCTAATATAGCACCACCATTTAAATCAGTTATACAACAGTGGAATGCATAATCAACGCAAGCTTCTGGATCACACATATCTTTTCTTGCTTGAACAGTTTCAATTATTCCGCTTCCCTTTCTTTGCATTGGATAATCAAAAACTGTTGTAACACCACCACAAGCTGCAGCTCTTGTTCCTGCTAAATAGCTGTCTGCTGAAACTGTTCCTCCAAAGGGCATTGCTAAATGAGTATGTGCATCAATGGCACCAGGTAATACAAGTTTGCCCTTGGCATCCACTACCTGTGCTCCCTCTTCTGAAAAACCTGTTCCAATTGCTACAATTTCCCCATTTTTAACAGCAATATCTGCAACATAAGATTCTGATGGTGTTACAATAGTTCCATTTTTTATAATTAAGTCCATAAATTTTCTCCTCCCTTTATACTTTATTTATTTATGACCACTGTAAATTCTAATTAATATTATTTACAGTGGCTTATGTCCTAAAAACAAGGTAACTTTTTAGAGTATTAAAACTCTCTTTAGAAACTCTCTTTAGAAACTAACTTTTATTTTACTATTTTGTTGCTTCATCCAAATATTTTGAAGTAAATGTTGTTTCATCTACTACTGGAGTTTTCGCTAAATCTTTATTATACAGTTCTAAGAATTCTCCTGTTTGCTTAACAGCATCCATATCAATTTGTCCAATTTTTGAAGAATCAAAACCTTCTGGAGTTACAAGTTTTGCAACTTCTTTAGCCATATAAACCTGATGATCTAAAGATACTGATTTATCTAAATTATAAACTATTTCTCCAGCTGCTTCTGGATCTGCACATGCATCTTGCCATCCTTTAATGGAAGCTCTTAAGAAACGAGCCACTAAATCTTCATTTTTTGATGCCCATTCAGAATTTACAAATAAGCAATCCTCAAGCATTGCAACACCTTCATCATTCATGTTAATTACATTTAAATTATCTTTTGAAATTCCATTTTCTAACAATAAGCCAAACTCGTTGTAAGTCATTGCTGATGCTACATCAACAGTTCCTTCTTGTAGTTGATCCATTGTATAATCTTGTTGTACAAGTTCTAAATCATTGGTCTTATCTAGTTTATATTTTTCTAATAATGCAAGAACTTCATATTCATTACCACCAAACCAGTTCGAGACCTTTTTACCTGCTAAATCCTTTGCTGAATTAATTCCAGTAGTTTTTTTGGATACTAACAATAAACCAGACTCTTGAAATGTTTGAGCAATTTCTTGTAATTCATATCCTTGAGCTTGATAAGTCATTAAACTTGATACCCAAGTAACACCGATATCTGCTGCACCATTAGATACATTTTGTTCTGCAATAATATCACTTCCACCGGGTAGGATATTAATATCAATTCCTTCGTCCTCATAATACCCCTTTGATGCTGCCACATAATACCCCATGAATTGTGATTGTGGAAGCCATTTTAACTGAAGGTTTACCTTATCTAACTCTCCGTCTGTTTTTGTTGTGTCTGCTTCCTTAGTTCCACAACCAGTAAGCATAACGCCCCCCATTACAACAACTAATAACATAGCTAATAAATTTTTTTTCATACAAAACTCCCCCTCTAAAATATAAATAATTTATCTTTGTGAAGCATGCCATTTTATGGCTCTGCGTTCTACCAATATAATAATTAGATAAAGCGTAATTCCAACCAAAGCTGCCATAACTATATAAGACCAGCCTATGGCCATCATTCCTTTTCTTAGGTTATCTTTAATCGCAAATCCAAGACCTGCTGTAGATGAAGCGAAATACTCACTAATCATTGCTGCCATTAGTGCTGAGGCTACATTAATTTTTAATGCTGTTAATACACTTGGTAGACAATTTGGTAGACGAAGTTTAAAAAATACAACTCTTTTTGGTGCTGCATAAGATTCTAACAAATCTTTTGCAAATGGCTCCAAATCATTTAATCCACGGTAAGCATTAATTGCCATAGCTGCCATACATACAACTGATACAACACCAACCTTTTGTGCAAAACCACTAGAAAACCAGCGATTCATAATAGGAGATAATGCAACAATTGGAATTGCATTAAATGCAGCTATTACAGTAAGTCCTGTATAACCCCATTTTGGGAATTGTGTAGCTATCACTGCAACAATAAATCCAAGTGCACATCCTATAGCAAGTCCAACCAATGCTCCAGAAACTGTAATTATCGTATCAGATAAAGCTTTACCAAAATTTTCATGTAACGTAGTTACAATTTGTGATGGCAGTGGTAATTGATAGGGTTTGAACCCTAATATGTTATGAAGGATACCTACTTGCCACAGAGCTACTATTAATATTCCAAAGCCTAATGGCCATAATACATTTTTAAGTTTTTCTGTCATATATTAATCTCCTTTCTTTTACGCCTTTTCTTTTCTCCAAGGCATACAAATTTTTTCAAGAAAAACAACAATAAAGTAGCTAATAATTCCCATGAAAGCACTTGTTATTACTGAGTCCCAAAATATATCTTTACTTCCCGAATATAAAGCATAGAGAAGTTTTACTCCGATTCCACCACTTGATCCCAGCATATCAACTAAAATAGATGCTGTGATTGCCATTGGTGCAGCTATTTTTAACCCTACAAATAAATAAGGTAATGCGTAGGGAATCATAAGCTTACAGTAGATGCTTTTTTTCTTTGCCGCATAAGAATATAATAAGTCTTTTTTATCACTATCAACACTATTAAGTCCGCTTAGCATATTAATAGCAACTGGGAAAAATGTTATGTAAGCAGCGATAATTATTCTAGCTGTATTCATATCCTTTGCAAGAGTAAAAACAATAGGTGCTAACCCCAAAACAGGTATCATTTGAGATATAACCAAATATGGTAATGCTATTTTCTCTGCTATTTTAGATAAACTCATAATTATAGCTAATATGATTCCTATTGCTGCGCCTATCGCAAATCCAACCACAGCTCTAGAAAAAGTAAGTCCAGCTGCACTAATTAATTCTGTAAAATTCTGTGCAACTGATACAATAACACGGTGCAGATAAGGTAGTTTTGCTTCTGCCATTGGATCATTAGTTACTTTATCTAGGAAGAAAGCAACCAATTCCCAAACCATGAAAATTCCAATGGTCCAAACCAAATTAACCTTAAATTTTTCTTTCTTACTTATCATTCTCACACCCCCTCAAAACTATTTCGGATCTTTGTAATATACTCATAAAACTCAGGTGTTTGCTTTGATTCCATATTTCTTGGCCTTGGTATATTAATATCAATTACTGCTGATACGCGTCCAGGATGTGGTGAAAGAACAACTACCCTGTCTGATAAAAAAACTGCCTCTGAAATATTATGGGTTACAAACACTACAGTTTTATTTGTCTTCCTCCATATACTAAGAAGATCAAAATGAAGTTTCTCCTTGGTAAATTCATCTAATGCAGAAAACGGTTCATCCATAAGAAGAATTTCTGGTCTAATTGCTAATGCTCTTGCAATACCGACTCTTTGTTGCATACCTCCACTTAACTCATAAGGATATTGATTTCCAAATTCAGTAAGCCCAACTAAATCAAGCATTTTTGAAACTCTAGCAGTACGTTCTGCTTTTTTCATCCCCAAAAGTTCCATTGGCATACACACATTTCTTCGAACTGTTCTCCAATCATATAAAACAGGATTTTGAAACACAAAACCATATTTCTTTTGAAGTCGTATTTCTCGTGTAGTTTCTCCTCTTACCGTAACTTTTCCAAGGGACGGCTGTAGCAAATCAGCTATAATTCGAAGTAGTGTTGTCTTTCCACAACCAGAAGGACCTAATAATGAAATAAACTCTCCTTCTTTAATGTCTAAATTAACATCTTTAAGCGCCGTTACCGGTTCTCCTCCTTTTTTATCTTGGAAAATCATACTTAAATTTTCTATTTTAATTTCAACATTTTCTTCTCTTGGTTTAGAAAAATCTCTTTCCTTAAATTCTGATTCTATTTCATTTAATTTATTCATTACTTTATGCCCCCTTATTCTAAAAAAAAACGCCGCAAAACATATTGTTTTGCGCCGTTGCAAATATTTTTAATTTACCATAATTTATTATATATATTTAATAGATCTTGTTTTCTAATATCTTTTATAGTATTTGATGGACTTCCACTATCTATGGCATCTTGTGCCATCTTATCTACTACATCATCGAAATCCTTTTTATTTATTCCATACTCTTTTAATGTAGGAATCTCACATACATCACATAGAATTTTAAGTTTTTCTAAAAATGCCTCGGCTGCTTCCTTGTCACTTTTCTCACCATCTGCTGCATTAATCGCTCTTCCAATTTCACCGAATCTAACATAACTACCATCTAATACATAAGACAGACATTCCTTTATAAGCATGGCATTTGAAATTCCATGGGCCACATGGAACATTGCTCCAATTGGCCTGCTCATTCCATGAACTAATGTTACTGAAGAATTATTAATACATACTCCTGCTTCAAATGCTGCTAAAGACATTTCTTGCCTTGCCTTTTTATCTTCACCATTTTTATAAACCAATGGCAAATATGTAAAAATTCTTTTAATTGCAGATAGTGCATAAGTATCTGTTAATGGATTTGCTTTTCTTGAAGTATATGCTTCTATTGCATGAGTTAATGCATCCATACCGGTTGCTGCAGTAACACCTTTAGGTGCTGTCATAGAAAACTTAGAATCAATTATTGCCAAATCAGGCAATAAAGCTTCTCCCTTTAGAAGCATTTTAATATTCTTCTTTGAATCTGTAATAATAGTAAATTTAGTTGCTTCTGAACCGGTTCCTGCTGTAGTTGGGATTAGTACCAATGGTGGAAAATTTCCCTCCATTGTTATTCCCATATAATCTGATATTGTACCTTCAAGTTTTGCCATAGCAACAATTGCCTTGCCACTATCTAGAGGACTTCCACCCCCAATAGCAATACAGAAATCACATTCTGCTTTTTTATAAGCTATCACACCATTCTCAATCATGGTATCTGTTGGTTCTCCTATAATATCATTAAACAATTCAAAACCAATTCCCCAGGCATCCAAACAGTCTGTCAAAATCTTTACTGTTCCCATTTTAGTTACATTTTTTCCAGATACAATAAATGCTTTTTTACCAAAACCTTTTATCGTTTTTTCACTGGACTCTAATGCATTCTCTCCAATAATTGTCCTTCCTGGTAAGCTGAATTCATATGCCATTTTTTCACCTCATTTAAATATAATCTTTATCTATAATCCCAAGTACTTCATCTAATTTAAGTAGTTCTTCCTCTAATTGTGACTCTGTAATAATTAATGGAGGAGCAATAAGTATCATATTTTCATGAGTATAAGTCATAAATTTTCTTTCTTTTAATTCACCAAGAATTTTCCCCATTATTCCTTCTGAATCTTTACCATAAGGTACTAATGCTTCTTTAGTCTTTTTATCTTTTACCAGCTCTACTGCTGAAAATAATCCAATATATCTTACGTCTCCAACACATGGATGAGAAGCTTTCATCACTTCTAATTTTTCACCAAGTATCTTACCAACTTTATTTACATTAGTTAAAATGTCTTCTTCTTCATAGTAATTAACACAAGCAACACCAGCTGCACAAGCTAATGGATGCCCACTATAAGTTAATCCACAAGATAATAAATTATCATCAAAATATGCTGCTATTTCTTTGTTTACTACAACTCCACCAAGGGGCACATAACCACATGTAACACCTTTTGCAAAAGTAACAATATCTGGTTTTACATCAAAATTCTCAAATCCGAACATTTTACCAGTTCTGCCCCACCCTGTCATAACTTCATCGAAAATTAATAGAATATTAAATTCATCACATAATTTTCTAACTCCAGGAAGATAACCTTCTGGTGGAATAATAACGCCATTAGAACCAGTAATAGTTTCAAGTACAATTGCTGCGATGCTATCTGGTCCTTCATATACAATCTGTTCTCTAAGCTTGGCCAAATAATATTTTGTTGCGACTTCTTCAGATTCGAAATCTATTGCTTCCCTATAAATATAAGGATCAAAGAATTTAACAAATCCAGGAACTCCAGGTTCTAAAGCATATCGTCTTGGCTCTCCTGTTAAATTACCTGCTCCAAAGGAAGATCCATGATAACTACGGTACCGACTAAATACCTTTGACTTACCTGTAAACATTCTTGCCATTTTCACTGCATTTTCATTTGACTCTGCACCAGCGTTTGTAAAAAATACTTTACCCATATTGTCAGGCATTAATTCAATTATCTTCTTAGCTAACTTTGCACGGGATTCAGCTCCGTAAGATGGTCCTACAAAACAATATTGATCAACTTGTTCCTTAATTGCATCTGCAATTGCTTTATTTGCAAATCCAAGATTCATATTAACAAGTTGAGAGGACATATCTGAATAACGATTCCCATCATAATCCCAAAAGTAAATTCCATCTCCCTTTTCAATTGAAATTGGATTGATATTTCTTTGTTTACTCCAAGATTGTAAATTATATTTTTTTAATGTATTCTTAATTTCTTCCCCATTCATATTTATACACTCCCTTATTAATATCTATACATTACTTCTAAGTAAAAAAAACGGACCTCGTTCTATTGAACAAGCTCCGTTGCTTTGTTTCTATTTCTTTAATATGTTTATATTATATACCTGTCCCTTTATCTTTAGCAATGAATAGGTGACCATTTTTTCTTGTGCACATGCATATTCACATTATATCTTTAATGAAAAACCCTAGATAAAGTCTTAATTTCTCGTCTAAATTCAAGGGATTATATCCTGTAATTTTTTCTATCTTCTTTAATTGATTATTAACTGTATTTCTATGAATATATTGTTTCTCAGCCACAGAACTCTGGCTTCCATTATTATTTAAATATACATATAAAAAAGAGATTAAGTCTGTATTATTTTCTTTATCGTATTTTTCTAATTTGCCTAATGTATCATCATAATATTCTTTTAAAACATCTTTGTTTTTTGTGTTTAAAAGCAGCTTATAGATATCAAGTTTATCAGAAAAAACTACTTGCTTATCCTTTTTTCTTCCTATTGTCATGGCTGTAAATGCATTATTAAAATTCTCAGCTTGCATTTTAATTCCAGATTCATTTCCACTTATACCCATATATACCTTCCATAAAGAATCATTCCAATTCTTAAAGAAAATGTTTACAAAATTTTGGATATCATAATCACTATAATTTACAAGGACCAAAACCCAGCACTCATTATATGAAAAAGATATATATAATTCATGAATGCTTCTAGCAATTCTTTCAGCATACATTTTTATTTTATTAATATTAAATTCTTCATTTTTATGTTTATCTTTTTCATTTTCAAAAGACATAACAATAAAAGAAAATTTACTATCTCTTAAATATCCATATCGTTCCATCTGCAAAATCAGTGTCTCTAAATCACCTATTTTAAATATAATATTTTTAATGGTTGTACCAATACTTATTTCTACTTGTTCCTTTTGCATGATACGATAGCAGATATCTCTTGTTACATCCACCATCCTTGTTTCCCAGGGAATAGTATAAAGAGGCATATAGACAGAATTACAGTAATTTATTACATCATCAGGTATTAATTTTGTATGCGGTCCAATATTCACAACAAAGGCACTTGTACCTACGCTATAAAGCTTTTTTGCATATTCCAATAGCCAACCATCACAATTGTTGAGAATACCAGAAGTAAATACAACTTCCTGCCCATGAAGGAATTTACTTGCATCATCATCTTCAATAATATGTACCCATTCTACAAGATTATTAAGCCCTTTGTGTCCTGCTAATAATTTCATTTGATATAGAACAGTCCCATTTCCAAATAATTTTCCTACAGTAATTGCCATATGACATCACCTTTTATAATGTTCCTTACTTTCTTATAACATTATCCTTTCCACTTATTAAGTATTTTCTTAGATATACTTCATATTTTTTATTAATCACCCATGTAATAAATTAATTATCTATATTTAATATTTATTATTAAATAATCCGGCCCCTTCTATTATTTCCTGCTCTGTAAATAAACTTAAGACAGCTTCATTATAATCACTTAACTTTTGAGACTTCTTTATTTTTTTAGCATATTTTTTATTATCTGAAAACATGTAAATCATATATCCCCATAGTTCTTTCATTCTAAATATTGCATTTTTATCTTCATCAAATAATTCTATATATTTATCTAAAATTTCATCATGAAAATCTTTTAATACTTCTTTATCTATAAAAGTATTATTTTTAATCTCATTTATTAACGCTGGATTAGCTATTATCCCTCTTCCTAGCATTACTGTTTTTACCTCTGGAAAAGCTTTCATTAATTTATTATGATCATCAATAGTGAAAATATCCCCATTATAGCATACTGGATTGCGGCTTAAAGATAATGCATCTGTAAACACCTCTAAATTAGGTTTATTTCCATAAAAATCTTTTTGTATTCTCGGATGGATAATTAATTCTTCTAAAGGATATTTATTATAAATTTTTATTAGTTCATAAAATTCTTCTGGACTATCTTTTCCTATTCTAGTTTTTATAGAAATTTTCATATCATCTATTTTAAATATTTCATCTAAAAATATATCAAGTTCTTCTGTTTTGGCTAAAAATCCTGAACCTCTATTTTTTGAAACAACCGTTCCTGCAGGACAGCCTAAATTTAAATTAATCTCGTTATAACCTAATTGTTGTAATTTTCTAGAAGTAGTAATAAAACCTTCTGAATCATTAGTCAGTATTTGAGGAACTATATTCATCCCTTTATTATTTTCAGGCAAAACATCTCTTAATTCTTTAGTTTTAAGACTTCTACTTTGATTTGTAACAATAAAAGGTGTAAAGTATTTATCAATATTATTGAAAAATTTTTCATAACAATTTCTATATATATATCCCGTAATTCCTTCCATTGGTGCTAAATAATATTTCATTTAATAACTCCTTTATAACTGTTCTAAAAAACATTATATCAGCCTTCTTTTTTCTTATCTACTTAATATTAATTATATTTTCTTTCTACTCACAACTTAACATAAATTGATTTATTCATAATATAAAATTTGATAGAAAAAACCACGACATTACTGTCGTGGTTTTCATGTCTAATAACTATAATTTTGATACAATTTCACTAAATTATCCTAAAAACTTTTCTAAATCTTCATCAACAGTTCCTATCCCTGCTATTCCAAAATTCTCTACTAATACTTTAGCTACATTTGGTGATAAGAATGCTGGTAATGTTGGTCCTAAATGAATATTTTTTACTCCTAAATAAAGTAATGCTAAAAGCACTATTACAGCTTTTTGCTCATACCATGCTATATTATAAGCTATAGGAAGTTCATTTATATCATTTAATTCAAATATTTCTTTTAATTTTAAAGCTATTACAGCTAGTGAATAAGAATCATTACATTGTCCTGCATCCAAAACTCTTGGTATTCCACCAATATCGCCTAAATTCAGCTTATTATAGCGATACTTAGCACATCCTGCAGTTAATATTACTGTATCTTTTGGTAATTTTTCTGCAAATTCTGTATAATAATTTCTTGATTTCATTCTTCCATCACAGCCTGCCATAACAAAGAATTTTTTAATAGCTCCAGATTTAACAGCATCCACTATTTTATCTGCTAAGGCAAATACTTGTGCATGAGCAAAACCTCCCACTATTTTACCATTTTCAATTTCTGTAGGTGATTGTAACTTCTTAGCATGTGCTATAATTTCACTGAAATCTTTTGCTTTACCATCTTCTTTAGATTCTATATGTTTAAATCCTGGATATCCACAAGCACCTGTAGTATAAACTCTATCTGCATAGCTCTCTTTTGGTGGTATAATACAGTTTGTTGTAAATAACACTGCTCCATTAAAGGATTCAAATTCTTCATTTTGTTTCCACCAAGCATTACCGTAATTACCTACAAAATTTGAATATTTCTTAAAGAATGGATAATAGTGAGCAGGTAACATTTCACCATGAGTATAAACATCTACGCCTGTATCTTTTGTTTGTTCTAAAAGTTCTTCTAAGTCTTTTAAATCATGTCCTGATATTAATATAGCAGGATTATTTTTAACACCTATATTAACTTCAGTTATTTCTGGATTTCCATAAGCACTTGTATTGGCCTCATCAAGCATTGCCATAGTATCTACTCCAAATTTTCCTGTTTCTAATGTAAGTGCTACTAAATCATCTGCACTTAATGTATTATCTAATGTAGCTACTAATGCCTTTGAAATAAAATTATAAACTTCCTCATTTTCTTTTCCTAAGTTTAACGCATGTTCAGCATAAGCTGCCATACCTTTAATTCCATAAATAATCAATTCTCTAAGAGAACGTACATCTTCATTTTCTGTAGCTAATATTCCAACCTCAATAGCTTCTGATTTTGCTAAAATTTCTAAATCAGTTTCTGCTACAAAAGTAGCTACATCATGTAATTCACCTAAAGTTATTCCTTTATCTATTAATTCTTTCTTTATTTCTTCTCTAAGTACTAAAGCTTCTTTTATTTTTTCAATAAATGCAGAATCATCAAAATTCGCATTGGTAATAGTCATAAATAATCCATTTAATATTAAATGATTAGCTTTAGGAAACTTTATTCCTTCCTCTAATCCTTTTTTTTGAAATATAGCAATTCCTTTTAGTGTATAAATCATTAAATCTTGCAAATTAGCAACTTTATCTATCTTTCCACATACCCCTCTTATTGTACAACCTGTTCCTTTAGCAGTTTCTTGACATTGATAACAAAACATACTCATTTAAAATCCTCCTTTGAATTTTTGTTTTAATTAATCTTTTAACTTATATTATTATTATATGTTCTTCTCCATATAAATTCGGTATCTTAGGTTACCATAATCGAATGTTCGTATAATCTTTCAAATTACTCTTTTTCATAGACATGACTTTAGAATTTGTAAATCTATTATTTTAAAATGATTCCTGTGAAAATCAATAATTCCTTCCTTCTGCATATTTA
This sequence comes from Clostridium vincentii, assembly GCF_002995745.1. Classification (GTDB taxonomy): domain Bacteria; phylum Bacillota; class Clostridia; order Clostridiales; family Clostridiaceae; genus Clostridium; species Clostridium vincentii. Next base: position 24,569 of record NZ_PVXQ01000001.1, read on the forward strand.
TTAATTCTCGTGAAAGAGAAGGTCTAGATACCAGCAAGTATTCAGCTAATTCATTTCTCTTTAAAGATATATTAAAAGTAAGGTTATTCTCAATATTATATTGCTCAATCAAATATGTGCTAATTTTTTTTCTTATACTTTTTAGAGAGAGAATATCCACCTTTTTATTTAGAATAAGTGCTTTTCTTGATACTATTTGCAGCATATTTTGTATCAAGCTTCTATGTCCAACGCACATTTTATTACATATTCCTACAATTTTTTGTGGGGGGAAAAATAATATAGTGCAATCTGTATTTGCTACTACTGTTGCTAACCATTCATTACTAGCAAAAGCTGCTATTTCTCCGAATAGTTCTCCTGATCTTAACTTTGACATCATAACTCTATCACCAGCTAAAGTTTCTTTTCCCACAACTACTTCCCCATCTAAAACTATTCCTATTCCAGTTAATTTGTCTTTTTCAATAGTTATTATATCTTTTTTTTTGTAAGTTTTTATAGTAGGTTTTAAACAACCTAATATGCTTTTAAGTTCTTCTCTTTCAATATCTTTAAATAACTCAATCTTTATTAATTGATTAATCCATTTTTCATACATAATATTACCTCATTCCTTAATATATTTCCTTGCTTATATTCATGATTTTCTTATTCATCTAATTCTATAGATAATGTACCTTTAATTACTGTAATATAAGTTACCACTTTCAAAAATATTCCTACATATACCTAATTCAAAAGGCTTTGTTTTGAAAAACTAGGACAGTTTTTGTTACTGATATGAAATGATTGAAATTAGTCGAAAAAAGTGTTATACTATTAATGTTAAATTCAGTAGAATGTCTTTACTACATAAAAAATCAAGTATAGAATTGCAATTAATAAGAGAATATATTGAAGAGCTTATTTTTATAGGCTCTTTTTTACTGATAAATGGAGGTAATAATATGATAAAAGTTGATAACTTGTCCTACTCATTTCCACAAAAGGATCTATATAATAATATTTCATTTACATTAGAAAATGGTCAACACTGTGCTTTTATAGGAACAAATGGCAGCGGAAAAAGTACACTGATAGATATAATTATGGATCCAGAAAAATATATGTTCGATGGTAAGTTAGAGATATACCCAAATTGTAGAATTGGGTATGTAAGTCAATTCTCACAATTAGACAAAATAAAAGAAATTACAGTTTTCGAATACATAGGGGAAAAATTTATTAAACTACAAAATGAAATAACATCTATTTGTACTGAAATGGAAACATCTTCGGATATTGATTCTTTACTAGAAAAGTATCAACAAACTTTAGATGCATTTGATGCAATTAATGGGGATGATTTCGAAAACACTATTAATAAAAACCTAAATCTTACAAACTTAATCAAGTATAAAGATCTAATGATATCTGAACTTAGTGGTGGGGAATTCAAGCTTATTCAAGTAATTAAGGAAATGCTAAATAGCCCAGACTTAATGATTATGGATGAACCAGATGTGTTTTTAGACTTTGGAAACCTTAATTCTCTTAGAGATCTAATTAATTCACACAAAGGAACAATGTTAATTATTACTCACAACAGATATCTATTGAATCATTGTTTCAACAAAATTCTGCACCTTGAAAACATGGAACTACAAGAATTTGATGGAAGATATATTGATTATAACTTCTCATTACTTCAAACTAAAATTGAATTACAAGAATTAGCTGCTGCTGATAATGAAGAACTTGATAGAAACGAGATCATAATAAAAAAACTAAGATATCTGGCAACTGAGCATCATGAAGCTGCTAGAGGGAAATCTCTAAGTTCTAGAGTTAAAATTCAAGAAAGATTAGAAAAACGTAGAATTAAAACGCCATTTGTAGATATTAAAGAACCCAATATCAGTTTAGTTACTGATATTGAAATGGAAGAAACCATTGCTTTAAAGGTTAATAATTACAGTGTTGCTTTTGAAGATATACTTCTAGAAAATGTTAACTTTGAGATTAAATCTACTGATAAAGTAGCAATTATCGGTCCAAATGGTACCGGGAAAACCACTTTACTTCGAGAAATATTTAAAAATAATCATGATTCTATTGAGATAAATGAAGACGTTGAAGTAGCTTATTTATCTCAACTTCAAAGCAAAACACTAAATGATTCTAATACCATACTTGAAGAGTTCTTCGATGCTGGTTTTGAAACTTATGAAGAGATTAGATCATATATTTCAAACTATGGCTTTCAAGAAGAAATAATTAATCAAAAGATAGGGTCTTTATCTGGCGGAGAAAAAAATATACTTCAATTGGCTAAAGTTTCTGCTAGTAAAGCAAACATGTTGCTTCTTGATGAACCGACAAGTCACTTAGACACCTATTCACAAATAGCACTAGAAAAAGCCATAGAAAACTATAAAGGTGCAATTCTAATGATTTCTCATGATTTCTATTCTATAGTAAACTGTATGGATTTTGTGTTAATGATTGAAGATAAGACAATTAGAAAAATGAGTATGCGAAAATTTAGAAAGATGATTTATGCTAGTCATTTTGACAGAGACTATTTAGAAATTGAACAAAAGAAAAAATTAGTTGAAACCAAAATAGAATTGGCTTTAAAAGATACTGATTTTACGCTTGCAAAAGCTTTATCTGAAGAGTTAGAAGAGCTGATTAAGTTACTATAAATTTAATGAGTAACAAGAGGCTCGCTTCCTTCTCCTCTAACACCTGGGCGATCCAGAGAATTTCTAAATTATGACCACCGATAACCGGTGGTATTCATTAAACAATAAGAAAACCCTCGACTAATTAATTAGTCGAGGGTTTCATTTGTAGAGGCGATGCGTACCTTATCAAATGTACAATATCTATTGATGATTATAGACATAAAAGATAATTTATGTAGTAACCAAGCTACCATTCCATTTGGGTTACTTAATTCTATACAGTATATCAGCACCTGCCACATCTAAATTAAACGTTATTCTTAGTTTTATACCCCCCTTAGGTGGTAAGATAGTTGTCGTAGGGAAGAAAAAATGATATGCTCGAACGAAGATGAGCATGATGAGGAGATAACCTATGACAGATAATAGAAGAAATAATAGAAAATATACTAAAGAGGAAAAAGAAAAGTTTCTATCAAGAATGCTTCCACCAGAGAATTATTCAATATCAAGATTATCTCAAGAAACAGGTATTAGCAAATCAACATTATCAACATGGAAAACAAAAGCCATTAGTGGAACTGTGAGTAAAAAACAAGGCAGACCCTCAAAAGGATTATCACCAAAAGAAAAGTTTCTTGCTGTAATGGAATCTTACACCATGCCAGAAATTGAACTTTCAAAATATTGCAGAGAAAATGGATATTATGTAGAAGATATTAAAACATGGCGAGCTAGCTGTCTAGCAGCCAATGAACTACAGAAAGAGGACAGCAAGGAGCTTCGTGAAGAATTAAATAAAGAGAAGAAAAAAGCTAAAATTCTAGAAAAAGAAATTAGAATTAAGGATAAAGCTTTAGCAGAAACAACTGCTCTATTAGTCCTAAAAAAAAAGCTAAATCTGATTTTAGGGGATCTAGAGGAAGATTAATTAAGATTCAAGATAGAATTGAAATTGTTACTTTAATTAAAGAAGCTCATAGTAATGGTTCAAGGCTTGTTCCGGCTTGTGAGGTAGCTGGAATAAGCAAGAGAACATATGAAAGGTGGGCGGCAAAAGGTGGAATTCAACCAGATAAAAGACCAACGGCCATTCGCCCAGAGCACATGAATAAACTAACAAAAGAAGAATACCAAAGTATATTAAATATTGTTAGTAATCCTGAATTTGCAGATTTACCACCATCTCAAATAGTTCCTGCCTTAGCAGACAGGGGCGTTTATATAGCTTCTGAATCAACAATGTATAGAATTCTTAAAAAAGAAAATATGCAATGCCACCGCGGGCGCAGCAAGGTACCCACAAAGAAAAATCACCCTACAACATTTGTTGCGGATGGGCCTAATCAAGTTTGGACCTGGGATATTACATATTTCAATACTTTTACTAGAGGTATTTATTATAAGCTATACATGATTATTGATATTTATAGTAGAAAAATTGTAGGGGCTGAAGTTTGGCCAGAAGAAAATGGGGAATTAGCTGCGGAGCTAGTTGAAAGAGCAATACTAAATGAAAATATCAGAAATAAGCCTCTAGTGCTTCATTCTGATAACGGAGCTCCCATGAAGTCTTTTACATTAAAGGCTAAACTAGAGGTTCTTGGCGTTTTGTCATCATATTCCAGACCTAGAGTAAGCAATGATAACCCATTTTCAGAAGCTCAATTTAGAACTCTAAAATATAGATCTAATTATCCACAGGATGGGTTTAAAACACTCGATGATGCAAGAATTTGGGTATCTATATTTGTGGATTGGTTTAATAATGAACATTATCATAGTGGATTAAACTTTTTAACACCAAATAGTAGACATAACAGAGAAGATAATAAAATAATGGAGCATAGAAGAAAAGTCTATGAATCGACTAGACAACTATGTCCACAGAGATTTAATAAAGGTATTAGAACTTGGAAATCACCTGAAAAAGTAGCACTTAACCCGACTGATGAAATAAAAGAGATGTTAATAAAAGAGAATGCAATATAAAGTTTTAGAATATTGTGTCTAATGCAAAGTTATTTAAAAAATTTATTATTTATGCGACAACTATATTGACAGTTACCGGGGTCCAGCAGTACTCATTCCTTGGCATGGTGGTGTTGCAATAACTATCTCTACATTATTATAAATACATTCATTGACTATTGCACTATATATAATTTCATCGTTTATATCTCCGCAAATCATCTTAGATTCTGGATATATTTCTGAGTACAAATCTGCTCTACGTTTTACGATTTCGTTTGCTACCACGATATTTATACCGATCTCTTTTAAATAGGCCTCGGCTACTCCTATATTTGCGAATAAAGATACTGCATTCATAAATGCCTCCTATGTCAAATCCTTTTTTATCCTACGTTTAATGGGTAGTGCTTTTCCATGAATACATACTATTCAACTGAAAAGTTAGGTGAAACCTATTAACATAATATCATCCCATACAAATCTCTCTCTCAATCATCACCTTATTTCCGCCAGTTTTTATATTTGCCTGATTTCACACGACCATCTTTTGGGCGCTCTGCATCTGCTGGAATAGCCCACGCATTTCCGAATTTAGTTACCCCTAATACACGTCCTTCTTCACATAAAGTTTGGGCCCTTCTTATTGAAAGATTCCACTTTTCTGCTGCATCTTTAATTGTTATATAATTCATCACTTACACTCCAAATTTTACATATATCTATTGCACTATTAACAATACATCGCTAATTTACAGACTTTCATACAATTTTACAATTAATATCACAGATGACTTCTTCTCCATGTTTATAATTCTACTGCTTCAGTATAAGCATAATTGCGCCGAAAGTCAATCAATCGCATTTATATTAGACGGCAACCCACTTAATAAAAAATTCCCAAACTTATTCTGTGGGAACACCACCATCACTCTGAAATAGTAATATAAACCCATTCAACAAATACGCAAATACCCTTAGTTCTGCATATTTATACGCCCCCCCTAACCCAAAATCTCCCTCAAACTCTCGTCTGAGGGAACATAAAACACACTTCAATTTTTACCTGAAAACCTCTAAACCCTTTGCTACCAGCCTATTTCTTCTCTATCCTAACAACGCACTCCACATGGGTTGTCTGCGGAAACATATAATTCCTACTTTGCATTACTCATTTAATCTCTCATTTTTCTTTAATTTCAAACAAGACTTAAGCAGGTTATTTATAAAGTCTATGTCAAAATCACGATAATGCTGACTCTCATCCCACATCCTTACAGCATCATGTTATTCATGCTCTGGGTTGTTCCAAGCTTCAAGAAATTTTACATATCCACCAAGTCCTCTCACATTCTCTGGTGGGCAAGCACCTTCTCCTTCTATAACTACTGGATATCCAAATGGATAATCTTCTACTATTTTTTCTAATTCAATTTTATGTTTCCAGTAGTCACCAAAATCATAGACATACTCAAAGGTTTTATATTTTTCAATATACTTATCTATTTTTAAAGTTTGTGGCTGCCTTATGTTAAAGTTTCTCCTCTAAAAGCTCAAATTTGTATAAATCCCTATCCCACCAATCCATAGCAAACTGAATTGTATCATGTAGTCTTTTAAAAGTAACATCTGCTGGAATAATGACTCTTCTCCAAATTGGAGGTTTGGAATCTATTAGTTCTATTTTAATCTGATATGCTTTCATGTTCTAAGTCCTCCTAAAAATAAATTCATGACCCTATAAATTATTTACTTATCTTAATTATAAGTTTCATATTTCCATTTTAAATTACTACTTTTAAATCTACAATCTAATACTGCTAAATTGTGCACACACCACTCTAAAAATGCACACCCCTAATTTCAAAAACATTAGGTGTGTGCATGTCCAACATAAAAATCTATAAATCTAAGCTCAAAACTTATTTTTTTTTACTAAGGTTTGTCCAAATAAACTTAAATACTAACTCCGATATATCTCGATGATGGCCGGGAGGGCTTTCTTTTAGAGAGCATCTTCTAATTCTTCTTCGGAGTACCCAAACATGTAATCTTCGTCTTTTCCATGTGAAGCCCAAATTTCTGCAGCTTCATAAACACTTAAAGATTCGCTATCATCGTCGTCGTCATCATCTAAACCATACCTGCAATTTTCGCAATACATTCCGCTGAAAACATATTTTTTAGTTAGAGAATGTCCACATCGTGGGCATTCAGAGGTCTCTCCTGTATAGGCATTTTCTTCTTCCCAGCTTTTTTTTCCTTTAAAATCATCAAACAATCCCATAAGAACTTCCTCCTTATTTTATATATTGTTACGCAACCTCTATGCCTTTAGTGTATGTATCAACCCATGTTTGTCTCGGTTTAAGATTATACCCGTATTCTGCTGCAGTTGCTATTTTTTTAGCTGAAGCATTCCGACCATCAGGTAAATTTCGTATATGATCGCATACTTCAAAAGAAACCTGTGACTTATGGCTCGATGGAAATTTTATAATTTCTGTTGATGAAACAGCATTAACCACTGGAACTGACTCATATGTAATCTTCTCAACCATTTCACAAGGATATACTAATGATTTGATCGGATCCTTTTCCATACTTTTGCGTAAAGACTCCCACAATGCCCTAATTGAATCTTTGTTTTTTATTCCAACAATGATACCAATTATCGCTGCAATACTTACTCCTGCAATAATAAGATCTTTCTTATGAGTCTTGACCCACTGTATAAATTCGGTTTTCTGTTCTTCCATATGAAATCCTCCTTAACGAAATTTTGAATGCTTATGTATCTATTATATTCGCTCAGAGGATTTTGTCACTCACGCTTTGTGAGGTTCATAAAATTCCTGTATTTATTTTGGAGAATTCCTAATTCCCTGCAAAATAAATTTCTTAGCATACTCATTTCCAAGACTCATAAAGGACAACATCATTTCTCCGCCAATCGCCTTATTCATTCCTTCGGTTAAGTTATTATTGACACACCCTAAAATATATCTTATGGCTATATAGTAATCTGCAAGAGCAGATACTTCTGTATATGTTTTTAGCTCTTTTAGTAATTCGATTATGACTTCTTCCAAATCTTCTAAATCTTTTTGTTCGATATCCTCTGACAGATTTTCTTCCTCAGAAACCGTACAATCTTTTAAATAAAATTTTTTGTAGAAATTGATGTCGCTAACACGTTTATCATTTAATGCTTTCGCACCTTCAATCATCCACTGATTTTTTACACTCAGCTCTGAAATCAAAAACCACCACAAAAGATTTGCAATCGACTCTGGTGTTTCTGAATTATCATATGAATCAGAATATGAGCTAACACAGATATCATAGTCAGTATCTGCAAACTCACGTCCTTCTTTCATTGCTTCAAGTGCACGCATATGGGCAGCATAGCCTTGTTTAAATGAAGCATCTTCCATCGTTCTTTCAGTACAGATGATAGGAAACATCAACATTGTCATTTCCATCATTTTTTTCTTATCTCCCAGTTGAGATGTAGAAAAGTGCAAACCTGAAAAATCTGAATGTGTCAGTTCATCTTCGGTAATACGATAATGAGATGCTATCTTTTTCCTTGTGTCTGGCTTAGGACTACGTATTCCTTTTTCATAATTTGCTATCGCATTTGGAGAATCAAGTCCAACAGCTAACGCAAGGTCTAATTGTGATTCACCATAAGCAGTTCGTAGATACTTAATATTCTTTTTAAGCTGATTGCTCACATTTGCCATAACTATCTCCTTTCCCCCTGTTATCCTATTATGCCACAACGCCCATATCAGAAACTTCATTTCCCTTGACATCAATACCACCGTATCAACGTGCCCATTCCACGAAAACATATCTTAAGGATTACCACCTTGACATTCTGGACATTTTCTTTGAAAGATATCAGAGCCGTTACTTTTATATTGTTTCCCACAATGTTGACATTCTAATATATAAAAATATTGTCCGTGATCAGAACCTTTCTCATATCTGCATCCTAAGTTTTTCTGTTTATTCCTGTTAATATAGCCTTTTGCTGTTGTTTTTGATTCAGAAATAATATAAAGCTCCTTCATACAAAATCTTTGTATTTTACCACTCTTTGCATAATATTATATACGTTTTAAAGATGTTCTAGCAATGCTTCTTATACAATTAATGATTAATTATATCTTATCCGCTAAAAAGTGCACACCCCAATAAAAAAATGCACACCCTTAATTCCAAAACATCAGGGGTGTGCATGTTCACTATAAAAATCTATAAATTAATCTCTAAAAGTCAAAAATTTCTATCAAGGCATGTCCTAAAAAAACAATAAAACCCACTGAAATCAGTGGGTTTACATTGTATCACAATCTTAGTGATCATATGTCCAAGCACTATGATTTTGATACAGTTAAGCGGCTTATTAATTAAAAGTAGTATTATTAATATCGCTAAATTATATGTATTTCTGCTAAAAGGTGCACACACTTGTATTGATATATTTGAGTGTTCATTATTGATGTCTGCGTTCTTGGGAACATGTCAACCATTTTTTTAGCGTTTTGGAGGTTTGCGGAAACATACCAACAGTTTTGAAGTTCTCTGTACTGTTATTCTCCTTATATACTTGCACTTGTCAAAATTGGTTATGAATATCATAATCCCCTAATAGCGTTGTTTACTCATCTTCGTATTCTTGCGATAAGGTACGATTTTTTAATGTAACTACAATTTTTGAGAGAACCTTTGTTGGATCCATATCTTTATGATCACTTGAAAGTTGTCCCTTTTCAGGCTTTATAAAGAACTGTACTTTATCCTTACTTCCTTTGTATCCTATATAAAGCACTACTATAGTATTCCCATCCTTATCTGTTTTGACATTGGTATTTATCCAATAGTCAGGATCTGGTTTGATTTTTTCCTTTACTTCTGGAATATACCAATCATCTAACCTAATAAGCTTTGCATCCTTAAACAGTTCAATATTCAGTAGCTTTTGGCAACGTGAATAAACTGATTTTAGGCTATCAATTTCTATTCTTTTTTGGCACTTTGGACAGACAAGTCCTACTTCGCCATATTGACTATCAATATTCAATTCAATTTCTGGATGCTTAGAACAATGTAAATGAATACCCTCTTGATTACAAAAATAATAATCCTTCCAGCTGATTTCTTTCGTATAATAATTTGTACAATCTCCATGATTTACCTTACTCTCATCATGTAAACTGCATTTACGAAAGGAAATATCATCGTCTAATCGATATATAATTTTATCTATCATAGCTTTCGGCCCCCTATACTACTCTTTTTTTAAAGCTGGCAAGACTGTCTCTAAATACTCCTGCCAATAATCATTATCGCCTTCCATGTCATGAAGCCAATAGTACATAAATAGAATTTCTAATTCTTGCTTCCTTCCTTTGACAAATGATTTCTTCGGCATCTTTCTATACAGTGAATCCAGGTTAAAGAGATTACTTTTCTGCTTATAATCATAATCATACTTTCTCCAAGTATATTGGCTCTTCTTTCTATGTGTTGAAGGCCAAATATCCTCGTTTTCATAAAAACTATTTATCCAGTCGTAAGCAAAAGCAAGAAGATTAACCTGGTGTTTTGCCCAGGTTTTATCGACCCAATCAGTTATTTCTTCCGATATTGATGGTATCCCAAAGCCAAACCGCTGTTCACTCTCAACCCTGTGATAGTCTTTAATAAAAAGAAATAACATTTCTGTCTGATCCTTGAGGAACGAAAACTTTTTAATTAACCTTGAGTAACAATCATATGATGCATTTCTAAATTCACTGTCAGTAACATATAAAAAGAACAGCTCATTCTCCTTCATAATGTTTCCAATGTACCTATGCATTTGCTTCCCATACTCATTATATATGCCAACCACCCATTCCCTAACTTCAGGCTCATACTCCCTAAGCTGCTTACGATACTTCTCCAGCTTTTCATTATGTAGTACAGTTTTTTCATCAGCTTCTGTAGTATTGAGGTAGTTGTTAAAGTACTCAAATATATAGTCAACACAAATTTTCATGTTTTGAGTGCGTGCATCAAGGTCAAACTCATTAAGTTTATCTTCTTTTTTCCTTCTGGCAATGTATTCCTCAATAGTAAGCATTTGAACACCTCAATTTTTTCTCTTTAACGGTTAGTCAACCGCATCAAGAGTACCTTTAATCTTATCAAAGTTACATTTGTCATAATATCCTTCTTAATTAAGCTTTTCGCAATATTCGGAAACAAGTCAACGGTTAGCCCGAGTTTCCATTATTGTGTCGATGTTCTTGGGAACAGGTCAACCGTTTTTTAGTCCGTTCGCGGTATGTGGAAACATATCAATGCCATTAAGACTCAGCAACTGTTTCCTTCACCGTAGATAGCAGTTTTTTCTCGTTCTCAAGAGCACTCTTTACTAAAGATTTCGTAGCATTTCTTAAGCTTGCCTCGTAATCATCTTGTGAAAGTTTTACAGCCTTATAGTAAAGTCTCTTATAACGATATTCATCTACCTTCTTTTTTGAGGCTTCAATTAATGCATTAGTCCTCTTCGTTAATTCATCTGTAAGATTCCATCCACCAAGTTCAAAATGGATAATTAACTTATCTTCACCCTTCTCAAACCAGTAATAGTAAACCAAATTTGTACCCCATGAACTATCTGCCGTATCTAATGCCGGAAGATACTCATCCATTGATGCTGTGAAGAACTGCCACTTATTCTCATCCTTAAAAATAATCTTTCCATTATCATTAAGTTCTCTAAGTGTCTCACAGATAATTTCATGCTCTATAGAGTTATCTATGTTAACATTTTCAAAAATTAACCGCAGGGCTATTCTATGCTTGTTGTAAATCTCATTACAAATTCTAACTAACTTTTCATCTTTTTCTTTCATAATGTTCTTCCTCACTATATCAATATAGTTGTGTATCACCAGCACAACCTCATCACGAAGGTTCATTCCTTTTATAGAGCTCTCCAAGGAATCGATTATTTCCCCATATGAGAATGCTATCCAATTATCCGGATCACTTGCTTCTCTGCCATAAGGAGTAAGAAATACATACAAAATCTGATTGCAGTCTTTGTACTCTGTCTTACTTTTCTCTAAGTAATCATTTAGCTGATGAGATGATTCTCCCGACCATATCTTGTTCTCGATAATAACTGCTGTCTTTTCTTCGCGAGAGGCGAGAACAATATCCATGTGATTGGATTCTCTATAAACCTGATAAGAATAGAAATCCTGCAGTAGCAAATCAAATGCATTATATTTATTCTGGTCGCACTTACTAACAACCTTTGTAATAAAAGATTTAATAAAAGAATCTCCCAAACCATGATTCTCATTTGGATCAAAAATCCATGCCAGAATATTACTATGACGAATTTCCATATTTGTAATTCTTAGCACATCAAACAGGTTAAAATCATCAGTCCAGTCATCTAATTGTTTTAGGCAATCAATGTCTAACAAGAAATCCTTCAATGCCTGTTCTTCATTGTTTGTCATTTTTGTTCCTCCAAATGTGTATCTTTTGCTTTCTGAAGGAATAGCGCTGCATCGCTTGGTCTTAGATCCCAATATTTAAATAGCAACTCTTTGATTTTATCTTCTTTTACCTTTGCTTCCAGTAAAGCTGCAGCAGCCTTAACTATGTATTCTTCCTTCGCGATAGCCACTTCTTTATCTATCATTTCCTGTCTTGCTACGCGATTATCAGACTGAAACTTTTCTAAAAAATTAGCCATGTTATCTTCTCCTATATTTTCGTTTATTTTTTCTTTCCGCACTTCTTCGGGAAGTAATCCTTCCCTAGCTGCCAAACATACTGGTCGATTTGCTTAATGTTATATTTATCCAGGCTATAGAATACACGGAAATCAATCAGTATGCCTTTGAATTTTACATAGTCCTTCAAATCACCATCTTGGAAATATGAAAAGCTGTCACAATTTCTAAAATTACGAAGCACCTCATCAACGTAGCTATCATAAATCGGACTCATTTGTTCACATAGCTGTTGTATCATGTCCGAAGTTTTTATTACGATTCCTCCATACTTCAATAGAAATATTATAAATCATTTAGTCTTTATTTACAATATAAACCATAAATGATTACAAACAACAGCACCCGCAACTCAAGCAAAAGAGTTGCGGGTGATATTGATTCTATATATTCCAATCTAATTCCATGCCATCTTTAAATACAAAAGTTATCTCATTCTCCGAATGCACCATTATTTTTTCAATAGTAGCATTCCAAAGGTCTTCATCAAACTCTGTAACCAAACCTTCCCTTTTCTCTAGTTCTTTAATAAAAGCTTCAATACTTTCATGCTTAGCACTTGACTCTAGCCGCTTTTCATTTATTCCTTCAATTCCTTTTTTAATACTTTCATATCGTTCTACTAAAGCCTTGTACCGCTCTTCATATTCTGCTTGGTCTAAAGTGCTATGGGCATTTTCCTCCACACACTTATGAATCATTTCAGTAACTATCTCCATTTCACTTTGGATCTTATCACTTTCTTTATCAATCTTTGAAGTATCGGTTAATTCTTGGATAATTGCCTCATACCCTTTTAAAATTTCATCTTTATTATTAAGAATGCTATTAAAAGCTCCTAAAAATGCCTCTTTTAATTTTTCCTCGTAAAGGTGTGGAGTGCTACACTTCTCTTCATTTTTAAATTTAGAATTGCATTGCCATATCACTTTGCGATATTTACTGGTGGAATGCCAAACCTTGCTCCCATAGAAGCTACCACACTTACCACAAACAATTTTACCTGAAAAGCAACTTCCACCAGTTTTGTAACCTTTGGCATCCTTACGTTTCTTAAACTCATGCTGAACTAGATCAAATACCTCAGGAGTAATTATTGCAGGATGGCTCTTTTCAACGTAATACTGTGGTATTTCCCCCTCATTAATCTTCTTTTTCTTAGTAAGAAAATCCACCGTAAAACTCTTTTGTAGCATAGCATCACCTTTATACTTTTCATTTTTAAGAATACTCAGTACTGTGCTGGGCTGCCAAACTTCCTTACCAGCTGGACTTGGAATTTTATTTATGGTTAAATGCTTTGCAATTCCTGATGGTGTCTTACCCTCAAGAAACTTTTTATAAATCAACCTAACAACCACCGCTTCCTTTTCAATAATTTTAGGTAAGCTATCTTCACCTTTTTCATAACCTAGAAAATGCTTGTACGGAAGACTTACTTTACCATCTGCAAACCTCTTACGCTGGCCCCATGTAACATTTTCGCTTATTGACCTACTTTCCTCCTGTGCTAAGCTCGACATAATTGTTATTAATAATTCTCCCTTACTATCCATGGTATAGATATTTTCTTTTTCAAAATATACCTCAACACCTTTTGCTTTAAGCTGCCTAACATTTGTAAGGGTATCCACAGTGTTCCTTGCGAAACGGCTTACTGATTTGGTTAATATAAGGTCTATCTTTCCCAATAATGCATCTGCAATCATTCTTTTAAATCCATCACGTTTTTTTGTACTGGTCGCTGAAATTCCTTCATCGGTGTAGACTTCAATAAATGTCCACCTATGATTTGCCTTAATCTGCCTTGTATAATAGTCCATCTGGGCATCAAAGCTTGAAATCTGTTCATCATTATCCGTAGAAACCCTTGCATATGCAGCCACCCTTTTTATTGTAGCCGCTGTTGTAGTTACTGGTGCAAGTCTCCCTGTTGTTGGTTGTATTACTGTTATTGCTCTTGCTAGTGACAAAGTTAATTCCTCCCTTCTAACTTTTTAAGACTTTCTGCTCTTACATCCTGACGTACTTTCTCGCTCCAACTTTCAGTTCGTGATTTATAACTCCATTCTTTTTTAATAATAGAACCATCGTAGAAGACAAAAATTAAATGCTTTCCCTCTGGAACTTGTATTTCCTTTATCTTCTTTGCAAAATACTCTTCATCAAATTTTGAAATTCCTAAAACTTCAGTTGTTACCATGTATAAAGTCTCCTCTGGTATTTGCTTAGATGGACAACTATCCTTTCCATATTTTGAGTATGTGGAACAATCCCATGAAACCCTACCTTTCTTATTCTTATGCTTGTAGTTCTTTCCACATATACCACATACTATTTTGCTAGTAAAAGGATACTTTCTACTTTCTTTTACTCGCGAATATCGTTCTCTGTTTTTAGATAAAATTTCTTGTGCTTTTTGAAAGGTGTCTGAATCAACAATAGGTGGGTGGGTACCTTCTGCAAAGTATTGTGGAAGATTGCCTTTATTCCAAACTAAAGTTTTTGTCAAATGGTCTTTTACATACTTTTTTTGAAGTAAGGCATTGCCTGTATATTTTTCATTTTTTATAATCTCAACGACTCTTTCTGAATTCCATTTTCCACCTCGTAGTTTCTTAACCCCCATTTCACTAAGCTTCTTAGCAATTTTGGTGCACCCCCTACCATCTATATAATCTTTAAAGATCATACGGACAATTTCTGCATCTTCTTCCTCGATTTCAATTTTCCCCTTTTTTATTTTATACCCATAAATAAACCTCAGATTTACAAGCTCCCCATCTGCAAATCCTTTCCTAATACGCCATTTACAGTTCTCACTGACTGAACGACTTTCCTCTTGCGCAAAAGAAGCGAGGATAGTAAGCATTAACTCACCATCCCCGCTCATACTGTATATATTCTCTTTTTCAAAATAAACATTAACATTTATGTCTTTCAGTTCTCTTATAGTTTCCAACATGGTAACTGTGTTTCTTGCTAGTCTAGAGATTGATTTTGTAATTATCATATCTATTTTACCATTTCTACAATCCTCTAAGAGTCTTTGAAATTCCGGTCTAATTTCTTTGGTTCCCGTTATAGCCTCATCTGAATAAACTCCCATATACTCCCAGCCTTTATGCTTTTGTATTAAATCACTATAATAGCTAACCTGTGCTGAAAGTGAATGAAGCATTGCCTCCTTTCCACTTGATACCCTTGCATAAGCAGCTACACGTTTTTTTGTAGGTACTTTTTGTACTGAAGGATTTATTTTTCTAATATTTCGTGACATGGAATCACCTCCTTTCAGTTACCCATGTTAGCTCCGATTTTGATACATAGCAAGTAAATAAGCGTTATAAACCTCCAAAAACAGGCTTGTATCTTGTAATTAGCATTGTTTCAATTTTACTGTATTCCTTCTCGTTTATTAATTTTCTTAAAATCATAACCTTAGCGATAGCAATGGAAACTCTGTAATTCTTTTCACGTTGAAATTGATGCTGTGTCATTTAAATCCCCCTCTTTCTTAAAACGGTATTTTATATAACAGGCATGGCCGCAGAACTTGCGGTTATTGTTGCCATAGCTTTCAAACTTATTTCCACATCCCGTACAACTTAAAATATAATAAGCTTTTTTTATATGCTCACTATCATTGGCTTTCCACCAGGATCTACGACACTCATCAGAGCAGAATTTCTTTGGTTGACCTTTTGTTCCTTGATTTAAGTGTTTCCCACAATTCTTGCAGGAAATATATACGTCCTTCTCTGTATTAGGTTTAATGCATTTAGCTCCTAAATTATTTCGCCTACAATGGGTCTTTACAGTATTTTCATTAATACCAAGTAACAATGATATCTGTGAATAACTTTTCCCCTCTATCCTCATATTTTTTATTTTTTCTTTCTCATTCTCAGTCATTAGAATTCACCTCCTAAAAAAGTAAGTAAGCAAAATAGCCTCCTCCGTCATTCATCATGTCCAAAAATAAAATTAATTTCCCTTTTTGTTTATAAACATTAAATATGGAAAGGCTATTTAATTAATTTTCTACTTATTAAATATCATAATTGCGGCATCAAACCCTGCCGCCTTTAGCTTCTGAACTTGATTTTCAGCATTTCCTCTTACAGCATATGAACCTGCCATTACTCTATAAAGAGTTTGTCCACTTGCTGGTTGTGGTTGTGTTGGCGTTGGTGCTGAAGCTTCAGCATAATTAATTCCAACTTGTGATAATATAGCTTTTGCTAATGCCTTTATGATTTCATTTCTTTTTGCATCAAACAAATTATTATCTCCACTGTTATCAATGAATCCTATCTCAATTAGAACTGCTGGTGCTTTGGTTTCTCTTAACACATGAAAGTTAGCTTGCTTAACTCCTCTATTTACAAAACCTAAGCCTACAAGCGAAGCTTGTATCTTATCTGCTAAGCTTTTAGAATTTGCTCCTGTGTTTAGATAAGTGAAAGTTTCAACCCCTCTAGCCTGTTCTGGTTTATAAGCATTTCTATGAAAGGATATAAAGTAGTCATAGGCATTTCTATTTTCAAAATTACTTCTATCGTTAAGGCTTACTGTATTATCACTAGTTCTGGTTTCATCAACCTCAATTCCATGTCTTCTAACCTCCGAAGCTACTGCTCTCCCTAAACTTAATACCTCATTGGATTCCTTTCTACCATTATAGCAAGCACCCCCATCTTCTCCACCATGTCCATAATCAAAACATAATCTACCCATTAATATCATCCTCCTTATTTAACTGTCCTAAAATATCCTTTAATTTCTGTGGTATTGGTAATCCTACCTTAGCTGAGTTTTCTATAATACTTATCCCTTCATTAGAAATGTAGAAAAAAATAACAGCAGTACGAATTGCACTACCGTTTTTAACGAGATAAACATCTATGATATTTCCTATGCCCACAAATGTAAAAATTAACACCTTTTTAAATATACCTCTAAACCCGATCTCACTTGATAGCCTTTTTTCTAGTACTGCTACCATTAAGCCTGTTACATAATCAATGACAACAAAAGCAATCAATGCATACATAAAGCCATCAACCCCTCCTAATAACCAACCAACATAGCCACCCATTGTAGCAAATATTGTTTGGAGAATATTAATTGAATTTTGCATTTCTTTTTCCTCCTTAATTCTTATAAAACTTTTTCTATCTGAAAATCATATTGTATTTTCATAGTATTTGTAGCTGTTTTAGTAATAGGTTCAGGTAACAGATTTTGAGCACCTACATAACTTGCAAATTTAAGTTTATTTAAAACTATTTGCCCAGAAGTTGTAGATATGATAATGCCCTTACCTGTCCAAATATTATTATAAGGATCATCAGGATTCATACGGGCTTCTCCATTTTCTATATAATAATTTGATAGCTTCAGGTTATCATTTTCTAACTTATATACATAACCATCTGCCTTACAGAAATGTGGCAGATTATCAAGAAACTGAAAATACATATAATTATAAGTATTACTTGTAAAAGGTATATCCTTAACAAAGGTTACTGTACTTCCATTAACTGTATAAACTTTTATCTTATCAGCCCTAACCAAATATAGGGTACTTCCAACCATTTGCACTACATTATATTGATCAGGAGCTGCCAAGCTAAGATAACTTGTTGCGCCAGTTGTTAAATTTACTATAGCGATGTTATTGGATGTTCCATATCCATTTATTAAAATTAAACTATCATCCCCTACACCAACTCCGCAGAATTGATTATAAATATAACTTGAAACCTTACTTGAAATAGCAAACTGACTAGTCACTTCAAAGTTATTATTTATTATAAAGCAATCAACCCCATAGCAAAGACCAGAAGTTAAATAATCATTACTTTTATAGGTTACTATAAGCTTCTTTCCACTTTTTGTTGTAAGGGTAATAGCAGCTCTAGTTGAGCTGTAACTAAAAGTAATTGCTTCACCACTTGGGCCTCGTGCAATTTGAGTGCCTGCAATTATCTTATCAATGGAATATTTTTGAGCCCACCACACACTTTGAAAAGTTCCATTAGCTGCACTAGTCGGGAAGTCGAAAACAAAATGCAAAAGCCCATTCCCGCTTATATCCAATTGAGTTTCTACAGTATTAATAGTTCCTTTTAATATATCTGAACCAGCGTAAGCTGTTGACTTATGTGCATATCCCACTAATGCCCCTCTATGAGCCATTATCTCCGCATCTTCAGCTCCATCATAGCTTGTCAAAAGTAAATAAAGAAAAGGCGCACTGTAAACTGTTGATGTTGTTGTTCCTTTTATCCGCTCATAATAATAATCCATGAAAGCATACTTATTCGATAAATTATTAATAATATTTTCAGACTTCACTTCATGTATTTTTTTCTTTGTTAAGTCATCAAAAATCTCAATTGTTGTAACTCCTTTAATTGGGGTTATGGGTTTCTTTTTGATAATTTCTAAGTGATCACCAGTTATTAGATTATCACTATAGGCAAGACTTTCTCTAAAGTTCATTTTATCTCCTCCCTAGGCTAAATTTATTTATATATTATGATGTATACTATTAAGCTAAAGTTACTGAAACTGAGTGGGTTATTTTATCTTCTGGTATATTAAAATAGGAAACTGTCTGTGAAATTTGAAAATTTAATAATTCATCCATTATAAATGAAGCGACAGTGTTTATAGTTGATGTATTTTTAATATTAATGTAGGCTATTTTTTCAGCTAACTCAACATGTGGAGGTTCTGAACTTAACCCTCCTTGAAGATTTCTTCCATCTATAAGGCATTGAAGATTATATAAAGGAATTGTAAAAGTCCCTGTATCAGTACTTAGAAAAACCCCTAAATAATGTGCACCAGAATTAACTTGAGGAATAGCTAATGGAATTCCTATCACATTATCTCCTGCTTGAAGCTTTTGCTTTGGTGTGAAGGGAATTGTTTTATTATCCAATTGAATATTGATAGTTAAAGTGCATGCTACTGAAGCTGTTCCGTAAATTGCTAAATTTATAGATAGATTAGTACTGCTAACTGCAGTTACTCCTAAATATATTGGCTGTATGACAGTTGTAGTCACGCTCAATGCAGTTGTATTTGCGTAGTACATTATGCTGGAAGCAACCTTTGCTACCATATTCCCTAAATCATCTTTTACAGTTTGAAGCTTTTTAGATATATCATCAAATGCTGATTTTGGTTGTCCTAATTCAACTTTGCTATTATAACCTACTAAAATATCCTTCTTAACCTTTATAACTTCAACTACTACATCGATATTAAATTTACTGTGCCGTACAATAACAAAGTCTCCAACCTTTACTTCCTGAAGCATTTTATAATTCTCATATTCTTTAGCTTTGCTTAATTCCATAAAATCCACTTCAATATTTACATTAGTTAGACCTATTGCTTTTGCTGCCTCCGTTGCCATTATTCTTAAAGTTGGCTCATCATTTGCATCCTTAAATTCAACCTTTTTAATTAGAGGAAAAGGAGGAAATGAACCACTATTCCAATTTGGGACATCGATATATTTTTCGGAAAGTATAATGCCATTTGCTCCTTTAGGATATAGCTTTGTTACTACATTTGTAGCATCATAGGTTATCTTAATTCCCCTAACATTTTTACCATACTTTATTAAAACTCCAGTACTCATACCCATTTGGTTTAATATCTTTATCTCAAAATTATCCCTATATAGTTCTCCAGCACCCCATTGCTCTATTATTTTAAACATAGTTTCTGCTGGATTAACTTCTATCATTTCCAAGGAGTTATTTGTAATTATGTCGCTATCAACCATATAAAATAGAAATAAATCACCCATCATTGCTTTTTGCATAGCAGTCTTAACACTACACTGTATCGCTTTTTCATTCTCTATAAAGTAAAAGGCTAAGTCATAAAAAATATGCTTAGCCCAAATCTTAATCCTATCATCGTTTCCTTGAATCTTTTCAACTTTATATATTCTAAAAAGTTGACCATCAGCTTTAATAATATTAAATTCCTGAAGGTATTTAGCTTTCTTTGAATTTGCCAGATACTCTATCTCTAAGCTATAATCACCATTTAGTTCATTATTAATTTCTGCCTTTATACATTCATTTAAAATAGCAATCCCATTATTATTAAAATTCCCCTTTAAAGTTTTTCTATCATATAAGCATATCAAAGCTACAACCACCGCCAGTTAGGTAAGATTTCTACCTTGCTAACAGTACCAATCCATTCAATAATATTTACTCCTGTTTTTAGCTTTGGGAACTCACCTGTCATTTTTTCATTTAAACTATTTCCTTCATCATCATAACAGTCTTGTATTTCTGAATTAATTATTACCTTTCCATTTATATCAATTAACTTTATCTGTTCATTGTTAATCTTTAATGTAATATCTCCTAAGCAATAAACAGAGATAATTGGGTCACTTTCTATATTCCCAGAATTTATAACCTCTGTTGCTGACTGATTAATAGTGCTTAAGGTATTCTCTACTAAATACTTAAAGGGCTTACAGTTAAATATAATAGGAAAATCTAAAACGCATCTAAAGACTGTCTTAAAATCTATTGAATTTACTACTTGAGCTCTATACTTTTTATTAGGGTTAAAGCTAAAAATTAAATCACTTTCACCAGCTTCAAATAGCCATGCCTTTATATTATCCATCTTATCCATTAGATTATTTCTATCTTTAGAAGTGCACTCTAAAACAATGGTTATATCATCATAAGTCCCTTCATCAAATATTAAGTTTGAGTTTCTTCCAGGTATATTGATATATGATACTCTCCTTTTAGGGGAAGGAATACTGGGCCTACTTGAAACTATAATGCCATAATCAGTGAAACTATTTTTACCACCAAAAGTAAAGCTAAGCATTAGGTAACACCCCTTCCCATTGATACTCTTTGCCTATAAAAATCAAGTTCATAAGCAAGTTGTTCTATATCTTTATCAGTGTTGTTAATAAAATTCTCAATATTAAGAGTTAAGCCCCCACCATTTACATTACCTTTTACTTTTTCAATGGCTCTAGCCATGAGTTCATCAAGTCTATCTATTGGTAGAACTGCTTCAGTTCCAGCTTCACCTACTCCAATGACACTAGGTCTATTAAAAATACCTCCGCTTGCATACCAATCAACTGCTAAATGAGGAACTTGTGGAGGCGATAAACTAAATTTTCCGTCCAAACTAAAATGTGGTAGATTAATATGGGGTAACTTTATATTTAAACCACTAAAGAAGTTCTTTATCTTATCAATCTGATCTTTTACAAAATTAACTGCAGCATTAATTGGTGACATTATTGCTGATTTAATTCCTCCCCACACAGAAGTTGTAACCCCTAAAATGCTATTCCACACATTAGAAACAGTATTTTTTATGCCATTAACTGTATTTGTAAATAGGCTTGTTACACCACTCCACATATTTGAAAAGAAACCTGAGATTGAATTCCAAACTGCCATGGTTGTATTTTTGATTCCATTCCATACTGCGCTTAAAGCTGACTCTATAGCATTCCATACAGTAGTTGTTACTGATTTTATTATGTTCCAAGCTGTAGTCAAAATAGAAACTATGGAATTTATTATTGGTGTAATAAAATTCACTATTGAATTCCATACTGTACTTATAACAAAGGAAATTGCATTAAATACTGTAGTTGTAACTTCTTTTATTGTATTCCATGCTCCTGTAATAAAATTAACTATTCCTTGAATTATTGGATTCAAAAATGCTACAATTCCATTCCAAACGGTACGTATCACTCCAGATACAGCATTCCATACAGTTGTTGTTACTGTATGAATAAGCTGCCATGCAACACTAATCACAGCTACAATTATATTTATGGCGGTTTGAACAATAGAAGAAATTATAGTCCAAGCACCCATAAAAATTGTCTTTATTACTTCCCATATAAAAGCAAAAGTTGTTTTTACACCTTCCCATATAGTTTTAATGACATTTGCTATTCCCTCAACTATTGGAAGTACCACTGCCTTTATTGACTCCCAGGTAGATACTATAGCTGTTTTTATTGCTGTTACTGAATTGCCTATGCTAGTTTTAAGCCACTCCCATACCCCACTGATTGAAGCTTTTATGGTATCCCAATTTTTATAAAGAAGTACACCTACGGCAATAAGTCCAGCTATAACAGCAATTACAATTCCAACTGGTCCAGTTATTGCTGTAAATACTGCTCCAAGTGCAGCTGATGCACCTCCAGCTGCTGCAATAGCACCTGAAACTGTACTAAATATTGAAACTAAAGTCCCAATGATGGTAATTACTTTCCCAACGATTAAAATTATAGGTCCAAGCGCCACTACAATTAACCCTATTTTAACTATTGTTTCTTGTTGTTCCTTAGACAGCCCTTGAAATCTATCCATTAACGGTTTTATAACAGCCATAAGCTTTTCAAGTATTGGAATTAATATCTGACCAAACTGAATACCTATCTGCTCTGCTTGTTCTTTCATTATTCTTATCTTATTAGTTGGACTGTCCATTGTTCTTCCAAGGTCACCTTGAGCATTTTTAGTAGCTTCCATAATTGCTCCATACCTTGCTTGAACCTTTTGTGCTTCAGTAAGTTCTTGTCCCTGCTGTGCAATACCGTTAGTATAAGCATAAGTCTTTATTGTAGTATCATTAACTAAAATACCTAAAGCTTTTAATGGTTCTGCTTCACCTGTGATTCCTGACTTTAGCTTTTGAAAAGCCTCTTCAGGCTTAAGATTATAAAAAGATGCCATATCATAAGAGAGCTGTGTTAATCCTTCTGACATATTTAAAGATTCCTGCCCTGTAAGCCCCATAGATGTAAGCATTGCATTGTAGGTGGCTACACTTTCTCTTACACTATAAGCATTTAATCCGAGAGCCTTAGAGGTTTCTTCTGACCACTTTCTTGCATCTCCTGCCATGGAACCCATAGATACTTCAAAGAGATTTTCTGACTCTTCAGCATCCATAGCCATTTTAGCTGCGGCAGTTCCAATTGCTAAGAGAGGTAATGTAACAGCTGTTGAAAGTTTAGTTCCAACTGAGGACATTTTCTCACCTACAGCCTTCATCTTTTCGCCTGCTTTGTCCATACTTTGAGAAAGTTTGTACCAAGCAGAGCTTTTAGTGTTCAATTCTTTGGTCGTTTGCTTAAGCTCATTTTGCATTTTATTAAGTTCTGCTGTAGCATAATTTAGCTTTATTTTAAGGTTTTCTGTTGCTTTAGCATCTTCACCCTTTTTCTCTACACTTTCTTGAAAGCTTTTATTTAAAGCCGCAACTTTATCTTTTTGAAGATTTATTTGTTTGTTTAAAGTATCTGCTTTAAGTCTTAGTCCATCAGTAGACTTACCAAAGTCACCAAGCTTAGTGCTTGCTGCTGAAAATTCACTTTGAACTAATTTTAAGCCCCTTTGAATTTTTGCTACGCCTTCTTGAAACCCTCTATCATCAAGACCTACTCTTGCTACAACTGTACTTGTATCTGCTGCCATTACATCACCTCCCCCTTAGAAAATAACATTATCTATATAATCAGTATCTTCTTGTTCCTCAATTCCATTTACTCTTTTATATATATTGAAAAGAGCTTGCAGTTTCTTAGGTGTACTCCTCCAGAACTGTTCTTCTGTCATTTTTAAAAGATTTGTTCCCAAATAGAAAAGCCACTCCCAATCCCATCCTTCAGAATTAGTGTGGCTTTCTATTCCCCCATGTTTTCAGTTACTTCTGGCATTGCTATCAACAATGCTTCATTAATAGTTGTTCCTAATCTCTCCATATCATTTAAAGTAAGCATTCTTCCTACTTCTTTTAAAGTCACACTTTCATCTTCAGCTTTAATTGCTGAATAAATCAGTGCTCTTATTGCTTTTATTTTTCTATTCTGTAAATCTTCAAAGGCTTGATTAATATCACCATATACCTCTTCTAATTCACAGAAGGTGTTCATATCAAACTTTAATTCATATTCTTTATCACTAAGTTTGAACTTTATTCCTTTATTTTTAAGTTCTGATGCTTTCATTATTTCAGCTCCTTTCTTAAATTAAAAAAGAGCAACTAATCATTAGTTACTCCTTAATTTTATACCTAACAGTATCATCAACTGTTACTGATGCTATTTTTCTAAATAACTCTTCATATTTTCCTGGTACTACTCTACTTGGATATATTCCATACCAAATAGGTAATGTACATTCCAGACAAGCCCTCTTTACTCCATTGTATTCATATACATTACCATCTGTATCTACTATTTTAACTAACTTTGTTCTCACTTTTGCTTCCTCCATTTTTCTTTTATTATAGGGAAATCTCCTCTAATCTTTCAAAAATTAATTTCACTTTATAACATTGCAAATACATGGTATAAACAAGACGCATTTTTAATAACCTTATACCTTGTACTATATGAACTTAGATGAAAATTTTCTATTTAAATGTAAGAAACACCGGCTTTAATAGTTTTGTTAAAATAATTTCAACCAATTGTCTTTCTTCTTCACTTTCAAATTCTCTCCAATATATTTCTACTTCCCCGTTATATTCTGCAAAAAATCTATCCCATCTCGATTTCTCTTTAGGACAATTATCAGGTATTGGTTTATAGGATTCTACATAATGATTTCTTATTCTATTAGATAATGGTTTAGCTTTCCCAATATACAGGTAATCTCCATCCTTCATATAAATATATATTCCTGATTTATTACCAACTTGTTCACTGATGTAATTATACTGTTCTTTTTTCTCTTGTTTACTCTCTGGAAAACAATGATTTAACTTGAATGAGTTCCACGTTTCTTTTGAAACTGGAAGAATTCTTTCTTCTTCTAAACAAAAAGTCAATTTATCAACTATATTCATTTTTAAAACCTCCTACTGCATAAAATATTTTAATATTCTTAATCGTAAATTATTACTTAAATATTACAGTAATCATCATAGACTTCTTGTAATTCACTGAAGGTTTTCATATCAAATTTAAGCTCATACTCTTCGTTGTTAAGTTTAATTTTTATTCCTTTATTTTTAAGTTCTAATGCCTTCAAATAAATCTCATCCACTCTGCTCTTTGGCAAGAAAAAGGATTTACGTTAATAGTAAATCCTCTCGAAATTTAAATAATATCTTACTTTATATTCTCCTATGAAATTAATGGTATATTATAGGTGATCTATATCAAAAATTACTCTATTCAACTTGAAATTTCCAATTATATACGTATTGAGATATATAGCTGAGCTCAACAGTGTAATATCCATTATAGATGTTACTAAGAGTATAGCTTTTATCATAAGCACCATTCCATAACATATCTGACACTAAGGGGTTTCCAGATTCATCACGAATAATTATTACCAATTGATTTCCTGCATTCCCATAAATTCCAAGATCTCTACCCGCTTCAACATAAACTCTCCAAGTTTGAGTGTTATCTATATCAGAAATTTTTTCATATCTATTTTTTTCAATTTGTTCTGCCATTACCTTATCGTCAGCTTCTTGTTTAGTTCGAGCTATGGCGTCAGATTGTTGTTTAGCTCGAGCTATGGCATCATCTTCAAGCTTCTGTTTTTTATCTTTTTCTTTTTGGGCTTCTTTTTGGGCTTCTGTAGTTATAATTCCTGTATACTTAGTAAGAACAATAGACTCTGCACCAGAGTACTTATCAAATGCAACACCTATGCCGTCTGAACGTAATAATGCCTCATTCCAATAAACTTCTCTTGTTTTATTTGGATATTTTATTGAGGCTTCAAGAATCAAATCTTTAATAGCTACCGAATTATTGCTTTGCACATAACCTTCTTTTAATTTCACAATAACAGATAATCTATCCGGATCAAATGGTTCCTTAGTTATTTCTAATCCTTCTATATTACTTGTAATTATAATGTTGTTGTAAGTATTTAATTTTGATTTCTCGTGTTTATTAGAAGCATTTACACTAGCAATCACAATAAAAACTATAGCTATAACCATGCTTACAACTATTTTATTGTGGATAAGTTTATTTTTTGCTTCATTAAAATTAAGCCTCATACTAATTTTTAATTTATTTTTATTTACTATAATTATATTTTTTATTTTTTTCATCTGAATCTTACCTTTTTCAGATAAAAATAGCCATATTACTGTCCAAATCCAACTTAATAATTCTAAAATATTTAATATCACTTTTTTCATAGTTATCCCCCAAAAAATTATTAAATTATTCATACATAAAATCCATTTTTTATAAAATTATATCATAATTTTGCATAATAGTACATAAAACGTCTAATAATTTGTCACTTTTTAACTTCTATTATTATATCGGATTTGGCTCACTAGGTACCACAGTAAACCAAGCACTTATGATTGTTGCATCCACACCTTGAACATCCTCATCACAAATGAATCTATAGTTACCATCTGATTCTCTTGAATAGAAATTCCCTTTAATCTTCGCGCTTTGTGCCTTTGGCTTTTCTGCTTCAGTATCATATTCATCTGTAGCAAGTTCAAATTTACCCTTTAGTAGCCACACAAATCTAAACTTCCCACTATTCTTCTTTGACTTAAATCCTAAAGCTATAGTTGGTGGTATATCATCTTTATTTTCAATAAGAACGCCTTTCACAACCTTTGATCCCTGAAGCTTTGCTCTACTTTCAAGTGATAGTTGATTTACTTCTATTTCAACATCTACCCCTTCAAAAGCAGTAATTATATCTTCAACTGCATCATCTGAATAAATATTTTCTGAATTTGACTTTGGTGAAAGTTTTGCACTTATTGCTCTTTCGAGTTTTATTGGTGGATCATAGGTTGTTGCTGTGGCATCATCTGTTTTCAATATAGCAATATGAATATCTCTTAACCCTATTTGTCTAGCCATTTATATCACACTCCTCTAAATAATAAAATTTAAGACCTTTATGATAGATTTTAGTATCTTCCTCATAAAGGTCTATTTCATTTAATCTTTTAAACCCTGCATTAAGCAAAAGTTCTTTTATAGTTTTTACTACATCTATATAATCTACTTTTGACCATAGATCTACTTGAATATAATGTGCTGTCAAAGCCTCTTCGTCATCCTCATATTCTTCTCCTGTAGCCAAGTATTCATAGAAAGTAATATAAATTTGAGCTTTTCCACTATACCTTTGAAAAGCTACTGGAATATTAAGTGGTTTTAGGGCATCAATAATCAGTTTATTAATCATTCTTCAAGACCCCTTTTCAATTCTTCCATAATGGTTTGATTTATTTCTCTTTTATTTTCAATTAGGGAGTTCTCAGCCCAATGCTGTGCAGGTATTTTACTTGTCCCCCATTCTGTAAATTTACTATAGAAGAACTCTGAGTTATCTCCTTTATTAGGTCCAATATTAACAAAGTCCACACCATCTTCCTTTCTTATTTTTGACACTTGTATATTTTCTGCCATATGCTTTTTAGCTTCTCCAGACCTAGGTGCTTTTCTCTCCATGCTTGTCTTTACAAGTTCTCCGGCTTTATCTAACGCCTTCTTTTTAATTATTTCACCTTTTGATCCCAGCTTATTTACTTTATCAATAAGTTCAGCCATCCCTTCAAGTTCAATGCTAGCCACCGATATCCACCTCCAAAGCTTTTATTTCAAGATACTTATTTGCATAGTCCCTATTATCAATGGAAGTTATATTGTACGGCTTATCCTTAAATATAATTCTCATTGATGTATCCATATCATCTATGTGCCTTATTAAAAACTTCACAGTTTTCTCTGCTTGAATTGCTGCTGCTTGATAATATTCTCTGCCGGATAAATTAGAAACTGATGCCCATACTGTTTTATAATCTTGCCAAGCTTCAAGCTCAAATCCATTTTTATTTACTACTGTAGTAAATTTCTGAATAATTATTCTATGCCTTAAATCACCTATCTCCATAACATCACCAGCTTTCCTTTCTATATGAAAATAGTATCCTTGTCATTGTTTCAAGAACATCTTTAACCTCAAAGTTCTCTCTTTTTTCATACATATTAGCTACTGCATATAATATGGCTTGCTTTACTGTTTCTGGTACTATAGTAAATTCAGATATAGGATATCTTAAAATCCCTTCACATATTTCTTCTGCTGTAATTATAAAATTGGTGATGAGTGCATTTTCTTCATCCCCATCAACTCTTAAATATAATTTAACTTCTTCCAATGAAATGACCATACACCCACCCCCATCATTTTTATTACACTATAATAACTAAACTTTCATTTGCAGTACTTTAATAGCTTCAGGAAGTATTAGCTTACCATCAACTCTTTGCGTTGCTTTAAAACCGACTTGTCCTGTTGCTGCATATAGTTCATTTAGTCTTTGGAAGGATCTACCTTGTCTATCCGCTACCCAATAGTAGCTAAAATCACCAAAGGCAATAGCTCTAGCTGCTGATCCTAGTACTGGTACATAAGCAGAAGTTTTTACAGGTCTATTTAAAATAGTATCTGGTTGTCCTGCTGTAATTGAGGGTTGCCAAATATACTGACCATTTCCATCCTTAAGCTTTCTAATAGCCTTAACTGTAGCATCATTCATAGTAAATATAGAATTCTTCCTATAAGGTGATTTTAGAGAATAGAATAAATCCATAATCTCATCAATAGTTATAGCTGTGGCACTTGCCGCTGTAATCCCAAGAGTTGCCCCACCAGTTGCATTGAATATTCCTGTAGGCTTTCCAGTACCATCCCCTATAAAGAAAGCTTCCTCCTCTCTTGCCCCGATTCTTCTAGCAAACTCTTTTGCTATATAACTCTCTAAATTAAAAACACTATCATTAAGAAGTTCCTCAGAAACCTTAATCATAGTGGCTAATTTATATGCTCCTATAGATACTTGTCCAAATGAATCATCAGATTCTGGAATTACTCCTTCTTCATCTACCCAAGATGCTGTTCCTTTAGTTGCTACAACAGGGATTTTCTTATCTCCTGAAGATGTAGTAATTACATTGGCAAGTTGTCTAAATATATTTTGTTCTTCTAAGCTTTCAATTAATATTTTTTCAAACTCATCTGGTGCAAGGAAGCCGCCTTCACTGTCAGTTCCAATTTGCAAAGCATTTTGTACATCAAAGCTGTTCTTGTTTCTCATGGTCTTCCAGAATGCAGTGTTATACTCGTTTGATGCCCTTCCTGTTTTTTCTTCACTGTGATTAGCGTTTGGTTTATTTCTTATAGCATTAGAAGTCGCCTTTGACAGTTCCAAATCAAGTGCCGATTGTCTCTCTAATCTGTCTATTTCCTTTCCTAAGTTTACAACATCTGCTTCCATTTTTTCATAAGTTGATGTGTCCTCTGCTGATAATAATCCATTACCATTTCTTTTATTATCTAGGAAAGCTTTTGTACTATCCCATAGGTTTGCTCTTTTTTCTCTAAGTTCTAATATTTTATTCATAACACATTCCTCCAAAATTTATTATTTTATTAGTTTAAGCCTTGTTAATAGTTGTTCATGAGGTGTTCCTGTTTCTACTTTAGGCTGTGTTTTCTGTGCCTTTGGTATTTTTCTCAATAGGGTATTAGTAACAGTTACCTTATCAAAAATAAAACCATCTGTAGGATTTTCCTCAGTATCCTCATATAAAACTTTATCTGCAAAACCTAGTTCTACTGCTTTCTTAGCACTAAACCAAGTTTCAGCATCCATCATTTTTGATATCTTTAGTCGTGGAAGTCCAGTCTTTTGCTCATAAGCATTTATTATGCTTTCCTTTACCTCTGATAGCATCTCAATTCCACTTTGTAGATCCGCTGATTCTCCATAAATAACTGTAGCTGGATTATGAATCATCATCATTGCAACTGGAGACAATAATATTTCACTTCCTGCCATTGCAATAACTGATGCTGCACTAGCTGCTAGTCCATCTATCTTTACAGTTACCTTCCCTTTATATTCTTTTAACATGGTATAAATTTGACTTGCAGCAAATACATCTCCACCTGGTGAATTCAGCCATACTGATATATCTCCTTCAGTAGCTGTAAGTTCAGACTTAAACTGCTTAGGGGTAATATCATCATCAAACCAACTGTCCTGTGCTATATATCCATCAAAATAAAGTGTTCTGCCTTCTTCATTTTTTACCCAGTTCCAAAACTTTTTGTTCACTTTTTCTCCTCCAATCCAGTATTGTTTTTATTGGCAAATGCACCTGCATCAGCAAGTTTTGTCATATTCCCATTAATTAAATACAAATCTCCACCAAGCTCCTCCGGTATTCTATTAAGGTTCTCAAGTTCTCTAATGTCGTTACTAGATAACCAACCATTCTGCCTTCCTACTGAATACCCATTCATACGGCTTTGGTAGTCACCTCTAAGTAATCCATCCACATTAAATTTAACGAAGTATTCCTTCTTTTCACTTTCAGTAAACAAGGCTCTTTTAATTGCTTGCTCCCACCTAACAACCCAAGGATCAAGAGTATACATAACAAATTCAAGTGATTGCTGTTCTATATTACTAAAGCTTGATTTATCAAGATCTCCAACCATGTGAGGAGGTATTCTAAATATCCTTGCTATCTCATTTATTTGAAACTTCCTAGTTTCTAAAAACTGTGCTTGTTCTGGTGGAATTCCTATGCTTTGAAACTTCATCCCCTCTTCTAAAACAGCAACCCTATGGGCATTTGAACTACCTTGATATACACTGTTCCAACTTTCTCTAACTCTTGCAGGGTCTTTTACTACACCTGGATGTTCAAGTACCCCTCCTGGGTTAGCTCCATTTGCAAAGAATTTAGCTCCATATTCTTCAGTTGCTATTGCCATACCTATTGCATTTTTAGCCATTGCTATTGGAGAATAGCCAATTAAACCATCAAATCCAAGACCAGGAATGTGCAGAACCTCATCATTTCTCAGTGGATAGCTCTGTCCATCTTTGCTATAAATGTAGTAAATCTCACCCTTATCTGTTCTATCTACGACCATCTTATCTGGCATTAGAGGATATAATGCAATAACCTTGCCTCTTCCATCCCTAATAATCTGTGCATATGCATTTCCCCATAATAAAAGATGACCCATAAGTGTTTCTCTAAACACAAATGAGGTCATCTCAGGATTTGGTTCATCCGTAAGGATATTATATATTTGATGTTCTGTAGCTTTCTCCTTTCCGGTTTCTGTGTATTTATAGGTATGCAGCGGCAATGAAGCTATTGTTTCTGCAAGTATCCTAACACAAGCATAAACTGCAGTAGTTTGCATTGCTGTTGTTTCATTTACTGTCTTTCCACTAGTTGTACTTCCAAAGAAAAAACTATAAGTACTTCCCCAGAAGCTATTCTTAGGACCTGCTCTAGTCTCCCAAAGTCTTGATATTATTGGTATCTTCATTTTATTTCCTCCCGAAGATTGGCATTAAAAAAGCACCTCTAATGAGATGCTTTCAATGTTGCTATCATTCTAATATTCTTTATTATACATTTAGTATTTGTACACTTCTAAATAATTTTGCAGGAATAGATGTTGTTAATAATCGATTAAACCCCATTTTCTTCACTAAATATTCTGAGAATATTCTTAGTGCTAAACTCGGATGTTTAAGAATCTTATTTGATGTTAGAGTTATTTCTATAAAATCTCTACTAATTGCCATATCAATAATTTCTTTAATATTTTTAGAATTTGCACATCTTATGTTGTAATTTTCCACTCCGCGACCTAATTCCTCTATATAATCACACAAATTAATATTTTTTAAATGATTATTCCTTAATTTGTATTTGATTTTATAATACATATATTGATTTCCCCTTTCATCTTAGTACTAATTTTATCCGTTTATTACTCTATTATCACATAAGCCTCATTTATTAGTTGTTTTTTAACCTTATTAGTTCCGCCGCTGCTTTAAGTCTGCGATCTGGATCTGTCGATTTCAATTCTTCTTCTAATACTACTAAAGCATCCTGAAACAAGCTGTCTAACTTTGCAGAATTTTCTTTATTTAATGATGGCTGTTTAACGAAAATCTTATCAAGTCCTGATTCTTCAATAGCTTCTGGGTATTGACATATTGTATTTCGGTTACTAATAAGCCTTTGGATACTACTTTCAAGATTAGTAATTAGAACCCTGTCAGTCCATTCAACATTTCTTCTATGACACATAGCATCTTGCTCGTTGTCATACTGTTGGTCATATTTATAGCTTCCTACTGTACCAATATAAACCCAGTTTTTTTCGGTAATAAGTACGACATCCCCAGCTTTCATGGTATTTATAAATGTATTAACCTGCCCAAGTGCATTCCCAAGTTTATGACCTGTATAACCATAACTTTGTTCTAGTTTATCACGTATTTCATCCTTGCTGGTTTGTTCTAAATTTCCTATGCCAGGCCAACCAATGCATACGAACTTTTCATCAATAAATTGCCTAGCCCTTTCAATTCCGTGGGGTTTTGTTTTCATTTGAAAAATATTCATTTTCTTTCCTCTCTTTCACTTCATTCATTATGATTCATTACGGTTCCTTATGTTTAATATATCATATCCTTAATTATCCTGTCAATATTTTTCGTAACGATTCCTTATGATTTAATATTAATAAAATTAAAGTTAGCCATACTTTTCAATACTATCTTTTTGTCTACAACACTAGAATTCCTCTCTCATCATAAACACTACCACAATTCCCTTGATTCCTAATTGATCTATCCAATGCCATTATCAAAGCCACTGCACCATCTATCTTCTCAGTTGATTTCTCTTTATCAGGCTTAATATTGCCAGCTGGATCTTGCTTTATAAATATATTATCCATCATCCATCTAAGAACTGGATTCCCTCCATGTGCTATCTTCTTCTCAAGGGTTAGCTTCATTAATTCTTTTGAAGGTGGAGACATATCCTTATAACCTTGCCCAAAAGGAACTACTTTAAATCCCATACCATCAAGATTTTGTACCATTTGCACAGCTCCCCATCTATCAAAGGCTATTTCTTTTATATTATACTTTGTGCCTAACTCCTCAATAAAAGTTTCTATAAATCCATAGTGGACCACATTACCTTCAGTTGTTTTTATAAAACCTTGCTTTTCCCACACATCATAAGGAACATGATCACGTCGCACTCTTAGCTTTAAATTATCATCTGGTATCCAAAAGTAAGGAAGTACTATATATTTTTCTTCAGATGTTCTTGGTGCAAACACTAAAACAAAAGCAGTAATATCTGTAGTACTTGAAAGGTCAAGTCCTCCATAACATTCTCTGCCTTTTAGTGAATCTATATCTATATTAAAATCACACTCGTCCCATTTATCCATCTGCATCCAACGAGTGGATTGTTTTACCCATTGATTTAATCTCAGCTGACGGAATATATTTTCTTCAGCCGGATTTTCTCTTGCACTATTATAAGCATTTACAACCTTTTCTATATCAATAGTATGTCCTAGTGATGGATTCGCTTTATACCAGTTCGCCTCTAATCCCCAATCATCATTATCATTAATTCCATATATAACTGGATAAAATGTTGGATCTATTTTTCTACCATCAATAATATCAAGGGCCTTTTGATGTTGCTCATAGCAAATAGAATTTCTATCTGTACCTGCTGTAGTTATTAGAAAAAATAATGGCTGTAATCTTGCATCCCCTGATCCCTTAGTCATAACA
Organism: Clostridium vincentii; assembly: GCF_002995745.1. Classification (GTDB taxonomy): domain Bacteria; phylum Bacillota; class Clostridia; order Clostridiales; family Clostridiaceae; genus Clostridium; species Clostridium vincentii. The sequence goes on from NZ_PVXQ01000001.1 coordinate 58,743, forward strand.
TCAAACAACTCTCTATTTGGTTGAGCATGAAGTTCATCAAAAACAACTGAATGAACATTAAGTCCATGCTTTGTATATGCTTCAGCTGATAGAACCTGATAAAAACTATTTGTAGGTTTGTACACCAATCTTTTCATTGACATTATAGGCTTAATTCTTTTCTTAAGTGCTGGACATTGTTCCACCATTTCAACTGCAACATCAAAAACAATAGAAGCCTGTTGCCTATCTGAAGCACATCCATAAACTTCTGCTCCCCATTCATTATCACCACAAGTCATTAAAAGTGCTACTGCTGCTGCAAGTTCTGACTTACCATTCTTCTTTGGAACTTCTATATAAGCTGTGTTGAACTTTCTATATCCATTATCTTTTACATTTCCAAATACATCTTTGATTATTTTATCCTGCCAAGGAAGTAAATCGAAAGGTACTCCTCTCCACTGACCTTTTGTATGCTTTAAGCAGTTGATAAAATCAACAGCACGCTTTGCTTTTGCTTCATCATACATTATTTCAACTCACCTCTTAGCATCATTTCCATAGGATCTAAATAATCATTAGAACCCTTATCTGCAACAATTCTACTTCTTGATGATGGTGTAAGTCCAAACTGTTCACAGAATTTAATCATAATCTTAAGATAAGTTTGAGCAATAGACACCTGTGGCACTTGTTGCCAATATCCACTTGGTGTTTTTACAATTGTTCCATGCTTTGATATAAATTCTTCTGCCTCTTTCCAACGTGCATAGGCTTCACAATATCCTGCAAAAGCTGCCATATCAACTTCTGTTAATATACCAAGTTCCTCAAGCTGACTTGCTACTCTTCGCCATTCTTTTTTAGCTGCTGGATCAAGCCAGGTAGGACACCTTGGTGCCTTTCTCTCAGGCTTTGGTTCCAGTTCATTAAGGGATCTTTTCCCTGGATTGCCCTCAAGTTCTTTTACTGCAGTTGGCTTTGGCTTTCTTCCTCTTTGTGCCATAGGTTTCACCCCCAATCTTTAAAATTTATCATAAGAAAAGAGCCTACTATAAAGTAGACCCCTAACAAAATTTTCTTAGTTATTATCTCTAATACCTTTATAATTGAAATTACCTTTTTTGATTTCTTCATGATCAGCCTTTACAGCCTTCTCATAATCCTTATCCTTCTTTTCTTTTTCAGAACAGGCCATGCAAATACAATCTGTATTAAACATTGACATTATTCTGCCTTTCTCTAAAAAACTACCACACCTATCACAAGTTTTCTGAGTAAAAAATTTATCCATACTTACCTCCACTATCTTAATTCAGATAGACATTCTGAATATGCAATTTGTAGAGGTTTTAAATCAACCCCATTATCAGAATATCCTCTAGCAATTGCATTGAAATAATATTCTGTAGGAGGTGCCACCATATCTCTATATTTTCTTACCATAATATAAACTAAAGTTTTTCTTGGTTTACCTTCCACCGTAATTTCAACTTGCTTTTTAATATATAAATTAGGGAACCCTTCATATAAATCAAGTGCTGTTTCACAATCCTCAGTTATTTCCCATAGAACAATAGGTACTGTTCTGTCCTTACATTGTTCAATATTTGCAACACCTTTATATTTCCCTCTGAATGTTAGTTTATAACCTTCAAGTGTTCCTGTTCCTACAACCTTAGCTTTTGGACATCTATGACTCATTTGTTCTAAATTCATATTTGAACCATATGCACCATACAGCTTTGTTTCTCCTGCCATTTTGCATTTCTCCTTTATAATAATTTAGTTTGATAAAGAGGGAAATGAAATCCCCTCTTTATCTGTATATTTAGTTTCAAGCAGCTCTTGGTGTTCTCCAAGCTGAATTTCCATCAAGGGATTTCATAAGGTGTTTTCTGCAATTTTTGAATTCATCCCCAATAAGTCCTAATCTAAGTAACCAACATCTAAAAGTGTATTTTTCATTGTCAGTGTGGGTACGTTTTGCACTTGCACTTTTTTGCTTTAATGCTTGATGGCTAATGGCTAGGCAGAAAACTATGTAGCTTCTAATTTTACCTGCATGCAGGGTTCCATTAAAAAGCCTAAATTCAATTGTACCTTTTGTAAAAGTGCTGTGCAGGTTAAGCCCATGATATCTACTTGTATGATAGTGACGTCCTCTGCCCTCAACTCCATAATCGCTATACCAAGCATCTGCAAGCTCTGATAATGTTTTTGGCTTTTTCTTATTTATAGTTTCAATCAAATTGTTATTAACCTTTTGGCAAAACCTAACTCTTGCAGGGTCTATCTCAAAACTTTTGTAAATTAAATCTTCCTTTGAAGACATGAGGTTAACCAAGTTCTTTAAGGTATTTGGGGTATGTTCTTTTGCTCCTATGTGAATATGAATACCACATTGCAATCTACTTTCACTAACTGCGCCTGAGTGTCTGAGCTGTCTAATAAGTTCTTGTAAAGTTTCTACGTCATCGTACTTTAAAATCGGTGTTACTAATTCAACACTGTAACTTCTATTTGCTGAGACAAGTGTACCTTTTTCATTTTTCATGGTTTGAATGCTGGCATCACTCATTATTTGCCAAACTCTATTATCTGGTGCTATTATCTTGTAAGTATCGTAGCTATCATATGCTCTTCCAATCTTTCCTCCTAGAAATTTTGAAGTAACCTCTGCAGCTTCTTCCCTAGTAATTCCTGTCATTTCAATTTCCACACCAATTGTTTGATTTTTCATTGCGTTTATACCCCTTTCAAAATATGTTTATTACCTTTTCGTAGTGTACATATTAGCTCTACACGGGGTATATAGCCAGTTACATATGCAGAATTCTATCAACTAAAACACATAATTCGAATGACAACTTTCAACTTATAAAGACACTCTATAAAATTTTAAATAGCAGAAATCAAGGAAGGTCATTTACTTCCCCTTCCTTTTCGATATCTATATATTTTATTTTTACACCATCTCTTAAAAGATATACACTATTATCACTACCAACCTGCTCTATAAATCTTTGAACAATAACATCTGCATATTTTTCATCAAGCTCAATAGTATAGCAAACTCTATCTGTTTGTTCACATGCTATAAGAGTTGAACCACTGCCACCAAAGGGGTCAAGAATAATAGAATTAGTTAAACTTGAATTTACAATTGGGTAGGCTACTAATGCTATTGGCTTCATTGTTGGATGGTACTTTGATTTTGTTGGTCTATCAAAATTCCAAGTAGTTCTTTGCTTTCTATCGGCATAAAATTTATGCCCAGCAGTTGGTTTCCAACCTACAAGTACTGGTTCATGAGTATATTGATAATCACATCGTCCGAGTACTGGTGAATTTTTTATCCAAATACAAGTTTGATGACAAAAGAATCCTGCATCCTTAAAAGCTATTCTGAAATTAACTGTTTCCTTGTCAGCATGGAATACATAAATTGACCCACCATCTGCAAGACTTTCATACATACCTTTATAAGCATCAAGAAGAAATTCATAAAACTTTTCATCTTCCATATTATCATTTTGAATTGTTCCTGCTGTTCCTTCATATGCCACATTATATGGGGGATCTGTTACCACTAGATTTGCCTTTTTCCCTTCCATTAAAACTTCATAAGTTTCAAGTTTTGTACTGTCCCCACAGATTAAACGATGTCTTCCTAAAAGCCAAATATCTCTCTGTTTTGTAATTGGAGTTTCAGGTAGAGGCTCATCAAATCCATCTTCTTTAACACCTTTAGGGTAAAGTTCATTAAACAGAGCATCAATCTCTGGGGGATCAAATCCTGTAAATGCTATATCGTAGTCTAAAGATTGCAAATCCTTTATAAGATCAGCAAGCAATTCTTTATTCCACTCACCACTAATTTTATTAAGGGCAATGTTTAATGCCTTTTCTTTTGTTTTATCAACATCAACAATTACACAATCAATTTCAGTGACTCCGAGTGTCTTCAATACTGATATTCTCTGATGACCACCTATAACTGTTAAATCCTTATTAATTATTACTGGATCAACATATCCAAACTCATTAATACTATTTTTGATTTTCTCAAACTCACTATCACCAGGCTTTAGCTTTTTCCTTGGATTATATTCAGCCGGTATAAGTGAATCTATCTGTAACTTCTTAAATTCCATTTTCATCCCCCCAAAACCTATCTTTTATATAACAGTTGTGACTACAATATTTTCTTTTCTTATTTCCATAAGAACTAAATTCTTCTCCACAATATGGGCAAGTGTACTTGTAAATAGCATCATCATTTTTCTTCCTTTCATTTGGATGCTCTCGCCACCATTTCCGCCTACAATCTCCAGAACAAAATCTCCTAGTTCTACCTTGGACTTTTTGCTTAATTGGTTTTTCACAACAAGCACAAAATAGATTTCTTTTTATTTTTTCTTCAACATTAAGAGCAACAACACATGAGTCACCATCTAAACCATTACGCTTACAAAATCCTCTAACGCTATCCCTGGTTAATCCTAAGAGTGAAGCAATTCCTTTATATCCAGTACCTTTTAATCTTAATTCTCTTATTTTTTCTTTTTCATCAAGTGTCATGTGAGTTACTCCTTTCATAAACTTTTACGCAATAAAAAAGTAACCACAAACACTTGTAGCTACTTAATTTGAACTTTCTATTATGCGATTTTATAGTACCCCCCCTTACGTAATTCTGCGAAAATTCACGCGACAGGGGGCGGCGGTCATCTGCATGTCCTCTTTAGGGATTCTGGACCCCCTACCCGGTCAAAATGTATATTCTTTATATCTATCTTTAGTCATGGTTTTAGTGTCATGACAACTCTTACATAATGATTGCCAGTTGCTCTCATCCCAAAACAATATTTTGTCACCTCTATGCGGTTTGATATGGTCAACAACATTTGCTTTTGTTATCCTACCCAGCTGATTACATCTAACACACAAAGGATTGGCTTTTAAAAATCTACTCCTAGCTGTTCTCCACCTGCTACCATACCCACGACCCGTTGCATTCGTTCTGTCCTTGGCATGAAGTCCCTTGTGTTCATCGCAATAGCTACCATCAGTTAACTTTGGACAGCCTTGATGCTTACATGGTTTTAAAGGTTTCCTTGGCACACTTCTCACCTTCCTTTGGGCATAAGAAAAGCACCTACCGTTTCCACAGCAAATGCTTCAAACTATACTTTCTATAATATTATATTAACACAGCCTAGAGTAACAAAGGTAACAACTTTAGTTTTTCTTTAAGAATCTACTCTCCATCATTTGAACACTCTTATCACTATTACCTCCTCCAATGCTCGCTGCTACCTGATGCCAACCTAAGCCATTGATATGTCTAAGACTTAGGATCATCCTCAATTGACTATCCTCAATACTTTCTATAAACCTGTTCAGCCTGTTAAGTTCATAGAAGCACTTCTTGAGGTTTAAGTCTAATAGTTCCTTAAGATCCGCAATCTCTGCCGCATACTTACCAACTTTATCTGAAACACCACTTGCGTGTGGCATCCCTGTTATTACAGAAGATGTAGAGGTGGCAATACACTCAAGTTCTGCTATTCTATTTTTTAGTTGCTCAATTTCTCGATTAAGATAATATAGCTGCGATAATTCTTGCTTAGTCATTAATGCCACCTCTTTCCTCAATAGTTTTTCTTAGATAGAAAACAGCATAGTAGATGAAACCTAGATCCTTCGATGGAACTATTAAACTTTCTAAATATGCTATTGTTAGCAACAGCATTTTCGTATCTTTTCCTTTATCTGTTTTTGTCATAAGCTCCACCCCCAATTCTTGCTTTCACTGCATTAATTAAAGCATCTTGACCTATTCGTTTTTTCTGAAGAGCCTTCATAACTTGCTCATCGATAGTTCCTTTAGAAACGATATGATGAATAACAACAGTTTCTTTTTGCCCTTGACGCCAGAGCCTTGCATTAGCTTGTTGGTAAAGTTCAAGGCTCCAAGTAAGACCAAACCATATAACCGTTGAACCACCTGCTTGAAGGTTAAGCCCATGACCAGTAGATGCAGGGTGCGCAATAGCAATGTTGATTTCACCATTATTCCATTTTGAAATATCCTCACTTGTTAATATTGCAGTTACCTTAAACTTCTCTGATATTCTTTCTTTATCATGTTTGTAAGCATAAAAGATAAGTACAGGTTTTCCATTAGCTGCTTCAATTAAATCTTCTAATGCTTCAAGCTTTTTACTATGAATAATCTTTACTGCTTTAAATTCATCGTAGACAGCACCATTTGCCATTTGAAGTAATTTATTTGAAAGAGCTGCTGCATTTACTGCATCAATATCTCCATCAGCAAATGGAAGAAGCATTTCACTCTCAAGCTTTTTATAAAGTGCCTCTTCCTTCTCTGACATTTGGACTTCTACAAAATTATCAATTCTATCTGGCATTTTCAAATAATCACAAGCTTTCATGCTAACGCAGATGTCGGATATTTTGTTATAAATTAAATCCTCTGCACCATCCCTTAATTTATAGCTGAAGATTACTTGCTGATTACGTTTATCTGGCACAAAATACTCATTTCGATAGCTACCAATAAATCGCCCTAGTCTTTGACCCATATCAAGTAGATTTATCTCACTCCATAAATCAAGTAAGCTATTTGGTGCTGGTGTTCCTGTAAGTCCAACTATTCTTTTTACCTGTGGCCTGGCTTTACGAAGTGCCTTGAACCTTTTAGCAGTAGGTGATTTGAAACTTGATAACTCATCAATGACTACCATATCAAAATCCAATTTATAATTAGTACATAACCACTCTACATTTTCACGATTGATAATATAAATGTCAGCTTTTCGTGCTAGAGCGATTCTTCGTTCCTTTTCAGGCCCTAATACCTTTGAAATCCTAAGTCCCTTTAAATGCTCCCACTTTTCACACTCTTTACCCCAAGTGTCCTGTGCCACTCTAAGTGGAGCAATTACTAAAACCTTGGCAACATCAAAATAATCATACATAAGATTATCAATTGCGGTTAAAGTTATAACTGTTTTTCCAAGACCCATATCTAGCATCAACCCACAAGCAGGGTGCTTAATGATAAATTCCTCTGCATAATTTTGATATTCATGTGCCACATATTTCATCAAGCACCCCTCCAATCTGCTCCTTTTTATCTATGCAATATACTAAAAATCCTAATGCTTCTAATTGTCTTTTTCTCTTTATTTGAAGTGGTCGCATTTGCTTTCCAGGAGCTTTAAGCTCAATAAAAGCTATCCTTCCACAATTCATAAGTACCAATCTATCTGGAACGCCCGACATTCCAGGCGATATAAACTTAAGTGCAATACCACCACGTTTCTTTACTTCAAATATTAATGTTTTTTCAACTTCACTTTCTCGCATTTTTGCTCCTTTCTTGTGGTTGCCAATTAGCCCTTAATTCCCTTGCGCGCTATATGTATGTGTAGCGGGCTATCTCTCTCTTATATACTACTTAATTAAATCTAATATATTATATAAGCAACCATAGCAATAGAGTGAGATAAACCCTTGTCACATAACACTTCTGTTAGTTGCCTAATTAGTTGCTGAACTCTAATATAAAGGCAATTGGCAACTACTAAAAGTGGTTGCTTAGTTTCCGTAAGTTTCTTATCCCCTATCTTTTTCGGCAACCCTGGCATAACCTACTACTACTCCATAAAGTGGAAACTTAATTTTAGAATCAGATTTTTTCCACCCATCAATTCTAGCCATAATGGTAGCAACTTCATTTGCATCTTGTCGCTTTAGATTGGCTCTTTCTTTTTCAAAACACTCACACCATATTTCCATATTACAAAGACGCTCACGCCTAATAGTACCAATAGCTGTAGATCCAAAGTCACCACCATTTAAAAAGTTTCTTCTTTCATAAAGACTCATAGAACTCCATTTCTCTGGTAGTAATTTTTCTAGATATTCACGTACCACACCTTCACGATCATCAGTTTCCATGGCTTCACGTTGTTCTTTTACTGCGAGCATTGATAATCTGTCATCTAAGAATAATGTTTCTTTTGCTTTGTAGTAAACCAAAACCTCTGCCCATATTTGCTGAACATCTTCATTTTTAATTGTCCACGAAGCCTTTCCTCCGTCACCAGGAGTTTTCACTGGCCAAAACCTACGATTCCCAGTAGTATCACGCAAATACCCATTTTCAGCATTTGTTGTTCCTATAAATATGCATTGCCTTGGATGAGGTGTCGCTCTCCTTCCAAAACTAGCTCTGTATATATCATTTTGCCTGGATAAAAAACTACGTAATGTTTCAACTTCAGCTTTTCTAAGACCTGCAAGTTCACCAATTTCTAAAATCCAGTATCCTTGCAATTTTTCTGCTGCAGTTTTATCTTTAGTATCGGATAAATGCAAACTGTCAGAAAACCATTCTCCGCACAACTTTGATATAAGAGTACTCTTTCCAATTCCTTGTGGCCCATTAAGAACAAGCATGGTATCAAATTTACACCCTGGTATTAGCACTCTTGCTATAGCTGCACACAAAAGTTTTCTTGTTACTGCTCTAATATATTCATTATCTGTTGCTCCAAGGTAATCAATAAGTAGGGTGTCCACTCTTTGAACTTCATCCCACTCAGGAAGCTTATCTAAAAACTCCCTAATTGGATGGTAGGAACGATCATCAGTTACTTTTGTTACAGCAATCTCATAATTTCTTGCTGAAAATGTTCCATAGGTTAAATCAATATAGCTAATAAGCTGTGCATCATCTGCATCACGCCAAAACTTACTGGGGTGCTGCCATGGAACTTCACCTTTTATCTCCATACCATCACTAAGCTGATTGAACCCAATAGATTTTAGCTTTAGGTCACTTTGAAGAATGGTAATTAAATTCTTTAGAATGTTAAGAACCTCACCATTTTTTCCAACCTCAAGCCTGTTCTGCCACTCCTCATCATCGCCTACTGATTCAAACTCCATACTTGCTTGCTGCATACGTTCCTGTGCCAATTGTTTTTTAACATTATCATCAGCCATGCATAACTCTTGCATAGCTTTATATGAAGGTAATTTAGATGGGGTGGCATCCTCCTCCGCTTTACCATCTAGTTCTCCAAACTCATGAATCCTCACTAGATCAAAAGCGTTACATAATTTACTACAAGCTGGATCTGTAGCATGATGCGAAAAAGCAAACTTGTCATCATATAGGAGGACACCTGCTGTTGAGTCGGCTGGGATATAGTCGTATCTGCCTTCAAGTAAACTTGGTTTATATACGTCTGATAAAAATCCATCCATTGCATCCTGAATGGAGTAGGCTCTACAAAATGCACCTATCACTCCAGGCTTTTCGAGTGGATTAGCTTGCTTTGAAATGCTATGTTTTACAAGGCTTGTCTGCCTTGAGGATACAGGCCATTTGCTAGTATCCTGCCAATCTTTATACCTTGAAAGCACTTTTTCAGGATCTAAAAATATACCATCTTGCTTTTCAAAAATAATTTCTCCATCACTTGAGGTGCTTGGCCAATACATTAACCTTGTTGGTTCATAGGTTGTATCATCAAACTGTTCAATTCCTATGTCCTCTGCAACTTTTCTAGCTACAGCTGTATATTCATCTGCAGTAACATTCCTTGATAAAGGGATAATTAATCTAAGTCTTGGCTTTTCATTTGTGTGTTTATGAGTGGAATAGATGCAGCAGGTGAAGTCATAAAAGAGAGTGATTTGTTCCCATACATCGACTGACGCATAATCCATATCTAACGTAAGCATTGAGCGACTTTCAACAAATCCTGTTTTACGCTTACCATCTTTAAGTTGACCTGCAACAAATCCCCCTACATCTTTAATTTCGTCTTGTTTAGGTTTTGATAGTTTTTTGTATTCTTCTATACTTTCAGCAGTTCTTATTGTTGATTTAAGTTTCTCTGAAAATTCATCCCAAGAAATATTTATAGCTTTCCAATACTTTGAAGTTCTACTATTTGCTACAGATATTATCACTTTTAATCACTCTCCTTAGGTATATATCTCCAAACAATGATTTATAATTAAGCTCCCTTTTCATAAGCATCTTTTAATTCTATACATATTCTTTTAATCAACCTTGCAACATAAGATTGGCTTAAATTAAGTTTTGTTCCAATATCCTTTTGTTTCATTTCTAGCAGGTATAGCCCAAATATTTCACATTTTTTAGGTGATAGTTTTTTAGATAACTCTAAAATTTCTTTTATAGTCATTAAATTTATTGCATCGTCCATAGTATCTTTTAATTCAGGAATTATATCTTGAAGTGTTAATACATTTTGCTCACTATAGCTACATATGACTGTTTCTATAGAAATTATCTCTGATTGCTTATTTAGATTACGGTTTACCATCAAGATTTCATTAACCATGATTGTGCTAAAAAAAGTAGCCCACTTACTCTTATTAGGGTCAAATTTCTTAGTAGCTTTAACAAATGCTAAATCTCCGCATCCTATAAAATCATCATATTCTAATTTAAGATTTGAGAATTTATTAGCTATATGAAACATAAGCTTTTTATTTCTTTCATATAAAGTATCTATATCCCCATCTATAAATAACCGCTCATTACTCACCATAGTTTATACCCCCCTCTTAATCTTTCTTATAATAATCACATTCAAACCCATCTGCACGAAGTGGCAATCCATCCGCCCAAATAGGAGCAACAGCCATAATATCACAGACTTCTTTTAATGAGCCAAAATTCTTAGGTGCTTCTACAATTATTTCATCATGCACATGCATAACTATGTCATAGCCTCTATTAGCTACATGTAGCATAGCTTCAGCTAATAGATCCCTAGCTATAGCCTGTACAATATTTTCTACGAGCTTTGGTCCATAAGTTTCTATCCTCTCCCATTTCCTTGTAGCACCAATACCCTCATAGGTAATACCCTCTCTACCAAATTTGTTAAGCTGAATTCTTGGTTTAATATATGAGAGTTTTCGTCCCGATGGTAAAGTGATAAATAGAATGCCACTTTCATAATGGATTTTTATTTTACCAACCGCTACAGCAGTTCTTCCCTTTACAGCCTTAAGTGCTGCTTTATCAATATTCCACCATAGTTTTGTAATGTTTGGGTTAGCCTGCCTCCAAGCAGTAACAAGTCCTTGAAGTTCCTCTTCTGCTACTCCCATTTCAAGAGCACCCATAGCAGTTAGTGCTCCAACTGACCCTCCATAGCCAAGGGCGAGTTCTGAGATCTTACCTTTCTGCCTTAAAGGTGATCCTTTGGTTATTTCCTCAATTGGCACTTTAAACATCTGACTTGCAGATGCTTCATAGATTTTCCCATGGGTTGCAAACACATCCATGCGCCATTTTTCACCGGCTATCGACGCAATAACTCTTGCTTCTATAGCTGAAAAATCCGCAACAATAAATCTATGGTTAGGTTTTGGGATAAAGGCGGTTCGGATTAGTTCCGATAGAACATTTGGTACATTATCAAATAAAAGTTCAAGCTCATTAAAGCAACCTTGTTTAACTAAGTTCCTTGCTAGAGTTAAGTCTTTGAGATGGTTCTGTGGAAGGTTTTGCACTTGCACTAGCCTGCCGGCCCACCTCCCTGTGCGATTAGCACCATAAAACTGTAAAAGACCTCGGACTCTTCCATCTGGGCACACTGAACGTTCTATTGCTTCATACTTCTTGATTGAGGTTTTTGCAAGTTGTAACCTTAAATTCAACAGCATCTCAACCTCTCCATCGCTTTCCTTAGCTAAATCTGTTACTGCTTTTTTAGAAAGACTAGGAGCCTGGATTCCATTTTCCAGAAGCCATTTCTTTATCTGTGCCACGCTATTAGGATTTTCAAGTCCCGTTAAAAGTTGTGCTTTTGAAAAAGTATCAGCTTTCTGAATGCAGTCACATTCTATTGCATTTTTAACAAGCTCCATATCAACAAGAACACCTCGGTCATTAATTTGCTGATCTAAACTATATATCTCCTGTTCATTTTCACTTATTGGATACTTTGAAATTTTTACTCTTATATTCCTTTCAACCTCAACATCACGTTTACAGTATTCTTTGAATAACTGCCATTTCTCCGGTGCATGGTGTGGAAGATTTCTAGTCCGTTCTCCATTGCTTTTTGTAGGTTTACAAGGATTTGAGAAGTATCTTATTAAATCTTTACCTTCCTTCATTTTCTGCTGCTGAAGTCCTAATACTTGCCCTACTCCATTTAGTGACATTGGAAGTGCAAGCATAGCAGACTGGACTGCTGCGCATCTCCATACATCTGGTGACAGTTGCTTTTTTAGATAAGTAGAAATACAAGTTCTTTCAAAGTTGGAATTAAAAGCTGTTTTTACAATTCTGTCATCTTGTATTGCTGAAATAATCTCTGCTGGTAAAATCTCACCACTTGCTATATCAATAATTTCTACATCTTCATCATCAAAAGCATATGCAAACAGTAATATTTCAAAGTCAGGAGCAGATGCATATGCATAAACACCACATTTTATTAAGTCAACACTACTGAAAGTTTCAATATCTATTGCCAAGATCTTCACTGCTTCACCCCATTTGTTTAGTTGAAAAGGTGGGAGTGTATATTACTCCCACCCACCTTGCTTAGTTTAAGAAATCTTCTTCTTCAGAAGTTGTAAAATCATCCTCTGCTCTGCTACGAACACTTAGGGGTTCTCCATCTGATAACTTTTGAATATTTTGAAGTCCACAAGCAATCCCTTTATTACCGTTTTGATTGAAAGCATAAAATGTAATGCTCGCTCTACCATAGCAACCGCTATAAACTTCATTTTGATCTAGAATAGGCTTTACGTTTTTATCTACAACTTGAGGCCTGTCCTTACTATTGGCATTAACAAAATAGCTGTTTTTATAGGCCTCATCATCTGGCCTTTCAACATCTCCATCGCGAAGTGGAAGCTTTAAGTTAGCAGGTACCTTGCCACCAAACTTTGCTTTACCTTCTTGCTTTGCCAGTTCAATAGTGGACTTGATTTCAGCTACTGTTTTACTATCAGATTTTGGGATAATAAGAGAAACACTGTACTTTTCATCACCACCATTAATTGATTTAGGTTCCCATATGTTTGCATAACTCAACCGAACCTTACCTGTGATAACCTTACCGTTTGTCTTTTTTTCCATATTAAATATCCTCCTTAAAATCGGCTGCTGCCGTATTAATTACTGTGACTGCTTGTCTTTTATCGGATTCTGAAACCATCGTGTACTTACCTGGTGGTTTAGTAATTAGTCCAGCTAGTACTTCTGAAAAAACCTTTTTACCTAACACTTTTTCAAGTGCTGTTATTCCTTTCAGATTTCTTGCGTAAATCTCATCGTCAGAATATCCAGCTTCGGTGAGTTTTTCTATTACAGATTTTTCATCACCGTAGGCCCTATTGCTTCTACCTGAAACTATCTTGAACCCTTCAAAATCCTCACCATCAATTGCCCTTGCTTCTGCCCATGCCCAAATATCCTTACACCACTTTGCAATATCATCTGCCTGCGATAATACCTCTGCTACTTCATCTTTAGTTAATAAGGCTGCCTGTCTAAATTCAAATCTTGCCATTTTCAAGTTCTTCTCAGCCCTGGCTCTACAGGTCGCTTTTGCTCTGCAAAACTTACAGGTGTATTCGCTAGGGTCAAATTCACCCTCTCCATCCCATGCAAGCTGAGCTGCTGGTTTTAGTACATCTTCTGCCCAAGTTAAGAGTTCTTCGGCTGATAACTCATATGTTGAGATGTTATCCAAACGTGGCTGACAAATAGTCATGCGTACAGTTTGAATATCATATAAACAATCAAATAGAATCAAAGCGCCAAGAGCATAAAGCTGCATTTGAGGGTTGCATTCTGCAGAAACTGCTACTCCTTTTCCACCTTTTAAATCAACTATTTCAAGAGTTCCATCTGCTACAATTACAAGGTCACCTGTGCCAAACCCACTTTTAACATATTTAGAGAAGTCCAGTCTTTGTTCAAGCAAAAAGATTGGATCTTTGCACCTCTGCTTGGTCGCTTCAATTAATTCAATTGCAAAAGCTACATAAACTTCTACCGCTTCCTCAATTTCTAAATTAAAGAATTCATTGGATTGTAACTCCTTTAGCTTTTTCTTATAAATACTTTCTTTTACAGCACCAATATATCTACTAAGCTTTAATTCCCCTAGTTCATGCATAAACGTGCCTTCTTCAGCAAAAATACTAGTAGTATTCTCAAAACTCTCTTCGAGTCTTGCACTTTTATTGCAATGCATCCACCTATGGGCAGAACTTGCGGAAAGTAAAGCATGCGTTCCCATTACATCACCTCAGCTTCTTTTAATAGATCTTCATAACGAGCTGGATCTATATCAGTAAGTTTTTTTGCTCCATATTTAGTTATTAATGCTTTGACCTCTGGTTGCTTGCCACCCTGTGATCTTGAAGCTAAAACTCCTCGTACCGTTTCAAGTGTTATTGGTTCTGATTTTTGTGGAGTAGCCGTTAAAGTATTCTCATCAGGCTGTATCTCTTCCAAAAAGGTTTCAATACTTTTTGCAAGCTGCCGTAAATTATTTACTATTTCAAGTGCTAATTTATTTTTACTCATGGTTTGTTTCCTCCTTTTAATTAAGCTGCGACTAATTTATTAATGAAATATACTTGGCCTTTACCAGTAACCTTTGGGGTTTTGCTTATAGTAATGTGACCATCAGAATGGGTAATGACCGTTTCTTTAATTTCAAACAAATCAAGTTCCATTGACTTTTGAGTTGGCATATTATAATCAGTTCCCTTCTGTTTAATTAAGTAGCCATATTCCCTAAGCCATCTAAAAAACCTCGTACCAACTATATCAACGCCATTTTGCTTTATGATTTTCGCACAGTCTCCAACAAGAATAGATGTAGTTGAAACCGATACAGCATCAGCAAAGATTACTTTTGGTCTATCCTTAGCTACTTTCTCTTTTAGTGCCGCAACCTTATCGCATTCCGTTTTCAATGCCTGTAAAGTTCTAATCATTGAATCTGGATCATTTAGCATTTCTTCTAATTTTTGAGGCGTTGCATAAACTTTATGTTTTCTTATATCTTTTAGAATTTGCTTTACCTGTTTTTTAAATTCTTTTGCAAATGGCTTGCGGCTCTGCATCATAACTTCATATAAGCCCTCTTCAGTTAAGAACCACATTTTCCGTCCCTGACCTGACCACGAAATTGTTTCGGTCAGCTTTTCATCAGCATCAACCATTGCTACCATCTCATTAACTTTGCTTGGATCATATTTAATCCACTCCGCTACATCCTTTGCAAGAAAAAGCGGTGAATCAATATCTCCATAACATCTAAAGTCTTTACCTAAAACTTCTCTTTGCAGAATTACCTTCTTCTCTTTATTCATGGTCTATAACCTCCTGCTTTGATTTAAAATTTTTCAACAGCTCTGTTATCTTACCGGCAACATCTTGCTCTTTAGGTTTACATTCTTTTAGTACAATATTTGCTGGTGTAGGACTTGTAATTGTGATTTTAATTGTCTGCATAATATTTACCTCCTCATTACTTATTTGAAGGCTTCTAATTCGGCCTTACATATATAAGTCATGAAAATTGCAATTCCGAACCCCCTAAACTAAAGTTTTTCTAAGTTTTTTATAAATCTTATTTAAACGATTTCTAATAGCCGCTTCACTAACACCTTCGGTACGAGCAATCTCAATGATTGTCATACCTTGAAAGAATACCTTTTTTATTAATTGATTTTGTTGTGGCAACAACTTGTCCAACTCATTACGTAATAAAGCATCTCTTTCTCTTTTTTCAACTATGGTAACAATGTCTACTTCTGTATCTTCGAATTGCAAACCATGCCCTTGCATATCGTCTAAAGAATAGTGTCTTCGTCTTTCTTTTTGGTTACTGTTGTAGGTTATTTTTTCAATCTCTATATTTAGCTCAGCAATATTATTTGAAACCTCAATTTCTACTATCTCTCCTGTTACGAATTCATACTTAATATTCATAATTACATCTCTCCTTTATTTTTTTTAATAACTGTTAATACTTGAATGTTTAAAAACACGTACATCAACTTTCAATGCATGCGTATCAAAAGTAAAATATTTACATATAAAAAAAGGCAAAAAAAATAGCCGAATAACCGCTAACTTAATTAGCGATCATCCGGCTATTAGGTAGTTCAGTTTCGACTCCGTTGCTCGGTATGTTTATAAATTTTATTAAATAATCATAAAAATAAAAATGCCTGATAACTGTTTTTTAACAATTATCAGGCATTTTAGGTAGTTAATTTTACTCCTTATAGCTCAGTATAAATGGTCTTATTTTTTATTAAATTTTTACATAGCATCAAAATAAGTTTTTTATCAATTATTTAGCCTGAAATATATATACTCAGGGATTATAATTTAGATAACAGAGTGAAAAATAAGAACCCGACAAAAGCTTTGTTAAAGACAATTGTTCGGCTCTTAGGTAATTTTTTAGAGTCCTTTTAGCTATGAACATATGACTCTAGTTTTTCTTAGGTTATTTGTAATTTGATTCTCCAATCTCACCTGGGCAACATGTTTACACTGAATGCACTTTATTGATATTACCCCTGTCGCATCATCCTCTACATCAAATAACCTCTTCCCACAAAGTGGACATTTAACTTGTTGCCCCATTTTATCCTCCCCTTAGTAATTGTTTTTATATATTTATTGTACTTTATATCATCTTAAGTAAGCTTAGCATCAATAATTTTTCATATCATTTAGTACTTTCTCAAATATAGATTCAATCTCATCAATCCACCTATCAGCGAAGGTTGTATATTCAATATCTAATTCTGGTAAGATATTATTTAATTCTTTAAGGATACCAGTTCTTCGTCTATAATCAACACCTGAATCTCCATCCATGTACAAGTTGTACCATGTTTTAGTTCTAGTCTCTACAAATATTCTTTTTACTATAATTTTTAGATTACCGCTTATTTCCTCTTTCAACCAATCAATTACTCTTTCACTATGGTTCGGAATTGTAGTCTTGATATAAAAATTAATATTATCAGGATTTTTAATAAATAGTTCGATTTTGCTCATTAAAATAGAACAAAAATCATCTACTGGCTTTAATGTTTTAGTAACACCCGAAAAATATGTTTGTCCATTACTTAATCTATTTGTTAATGCCTCGGTTGTCTTATAATGAGTGTAATTCTGTAAATATAAGTTAGTTTGTTGTTTAATAAAATCGTCTTGAGCTTTACTAAATACCAGTGCAAGTCTTTTGTAATTAAACGCCATAATAGGTTTTTTAGTATCTTTAAGAATAAAAGTTTTATAATCGTATAAATTTATAAAATGGTCTTGTATAGATGTTAAAAGTTTATCAATACACCTATTATCATTTAACATCAAACCCTTTAGAAACAAAGTATTCTTTTGAATTGAAGAAATAAAATTATGCACACTTTCTGTAGCATCAATTTTTCTAAATGTAGTATTTTGAATATCTATTAAAAAATTATTTTTATCGATATCATCTTCAAAGTCCTTCTTAGTGAAATCATCATAGAAAGTATACATTAACATAACTTTACTTTTATCAGCATTATTATATATTTCTCTTAAAATATTTTCTGTAGTTCCATTCATTGACTGTTTTGCTGAATCTACAATTCCAATAATATCATAATTATTATAAATATAATTCGTGCTACCTTCCAAACTACCAGTATCATCAGTTTTCCGATGTTCGAATCCAACAGTATCAGTTATGCATATCACTTTACTTTTATTTGCCTTACTCAATTTTTCGTTATAAGGAATTTCGATTGCAATTGATTGAACCAATGGAGTTATAATATTAGTAAAGTTTTTAATGCTAGTTGATGAAAAAGGTGTTACATATTCCTCCATGCGTTCAATTATATAATTATCATTTTTAAATCCTACAATATAATTACCATCTTTAACCATATTACCCATGCCATTTTGTTCAAGTTCACTACATATTATCTTAATTTTTTCTTCAAGTATTTCCACAACACCCCAAACTAAGTTACCCAATTCACCCTTTAAATTCTCATCTTTTAAAAACAAATCTCTAATATTTTTCTCAATTGCAATATTATTCTCACTTTTATCACTAAATCCTTGAACATTGTCTATAACAAAATTAATTATCATAGTATAAATATCTTCAAAAGTTTTATCCCAAAATTTTATTTGCAGCAATTTATCTTCTAAATTTCTTTTACTATTATCTATTTCATAGTATTTCCCTAAAACATACTCAATTTTAAAAATTTTATCTGGGTCTGATACAAAGTCCATCATTGATTTATCTCGAATTTCATTTTTTGATTTATTTTCTTGAATCCCTATAAAAATTTTATCTACTGCACGAGTATAACATTCAGAAACTAATCTAAATATTTCAAAATTGGGCTTAAAATCAACAGAAAATGTAAACTCTTTATATAAGTCCTTGTCCTTAAATATATAATGAGTATCATGTATTGTAGTTCTTGCAGTATCAACTACTGGAAAATCTACGTCATCTGGAATGTTACTTAATTTTTTAACAATTGTAGATTTACCAGTTCCAAACTGGCCTAAAAATAATAGTCTAATAAATGTTGAAAAAGTGCACTTTGCTTTTATCATAAGTTCTCCAACAGGACTTTTACGTACAATAGATGTCTTTTTTATCAATACCCTTAAAATCTTTGTTGTTTCAGAAATTGTAGCATTAATAAGCTCGTTTCCTTGTGAAATGCTTGCATTTTCACCATATAATCCGTATATTCTTGAAATAAACTCACTTAGTATTAGTGGTTCATCCACATTAAAAAGTTCTGGATTCTCATTCACAAAACTAAGTTGTTTTTGAATTAGTAGAGCACTTTCTTCAGTGCATTCAATTGTGGGGCGTGTACGGATGCCCCCCATTCTAATATCAAACTGGTAACTATTTTCTTTTTCTCGTTTAACCGAAACTTTTATTTCTCCCACTTTAACCCCTCCATTTTGTCAATCCATTGTTGTATTGGATTGTTTTCTACTATTAGTGCCAAATTTTCTATTTCTATCTGTCATTATTATACTTTGGCGCAAATATGTTGTCAAGGGGTTTTTGTCATAATTTATTTGGTTTTCTATTTATTTCATTAATTTTGACATTTTGAATATAGAATTATGTTAATACACTAAAAATATATCTGTTTTTGTTAAGAAAGCTCCCTAGTCAAACTCTTTAGATATGTTTTTACTTTAATTGAAAATTAGATTTTTAAACTTCTCTTCTTTAATTTGAATCAAAGCTTTTCTATATAATTCTCTAAGGTTTCCGTAATTAGTAATAAAATAATACATTCCATCCACTAGCTCTGGATCCTCAATGTCAATAAATTCTTTAATAATACTCATCTTAAAATCAAAACTGAAATTATAAATTAAGTCATCCCTTCTAAATCCCGAAATAACTAATTCATGTAGAAGTCTTTCTTTATTATTTTTAAGTACTTCATATTTTGCTTCCTCCATAAAAATATTTAACCCTTCAACAATTGTAGCTATAAACTGAGAGTTAACCTCTGCTTTAAGATTGATATTATCACCAATATATATTAATCCCTTTCTCCGTAACTTCTTCGTAGCCTTTATGGTTTTTTTTAATATTTTATTCATCTTATCACCTCCACATAATATATATGCCTTTAGGTTTAATTTTGCGGTTATAAACTTATATATTTCAAAAAAAAAATAAAGCCCCTTATTTTTCTGGGGTTTTATTTTTATTGCTTAATTCGTTACTTTACTCCCACATTCCTCAGCAAGTTCCCCTGTCTCTTTTTTCCAGATCACTCAATTTACATTTGTTGATTTACCAAGATTAATGGGCTACTCACAATCAAGTGCTTCTCTTATAGCCCTTGTTGCATTATCACAATAATACTTACCTAACAACATACTTAATCCATATTTAGCAAATGTTTTTCTGTCAATTTGTTCATTTCTTAATTTGACCCTTCTAATCAGCCATTTCACAGCATTAATTCTATTCCTCTTACTTTCCCATGTTCCATTAGGAACTTCACTATTTATTATCTCCCAAGGATATATATTAATTTGATATACTGCCTTAATTATTTCAAATAAATTAGGGTAATAACTATGTAACGAACCTAGACCATTTTCTTCAAGCATACCCCAACACAATCTTTCTTTAGTATCATCGATGCTCCATCGAAGTTCTATTTCAAATACATATTTCAGGGCACTAATTCTATTTATTTCATGCGTCCAGTAGCTTTGAGGTACTTTATCATGCTTAAATTGCCAGGGTAGATATCCGCCCTCTGGATAAGCACATGATATATAACGAATAGCAGAACGTCCAAATAACTTTGAAGCAGTATGGAGCTTATACTTGGTTAAGAACTTTTTCGAAACTTCTGTTTTTACATCTTTTTTGTTGAATTTTAGTCTTTTATCAATTAGATATTTCAATAATTTAATTGCTACGTCTTTTGCTTCTTCTGAACTTCTATTAGCCCAAAACCCAGATGGAAAATTTGGAATTCTATTTTGCAACAAAAGTTCATATATTTCTATATCATCTAAATTAGTAAAATTAATTATAAAATTATTAGGCATGTCTATACACCTCCTTAATATTTAAATTATAGACAAAGCTTTTAAAAATTAATCATTTTATAGTCTCGATTAAATATTTTTAAACTACACTTTAAATGCTGATTTTTATTGGCTAATTTAAAAATGGATCATAAGCTTATAAGCACTTAAATTTTTCAACTTAATAGCAAATAATCTGTAGGAAGAATGATGTATCATATAATTTTCATAAAACTCTAAAAGACATGCCAACACTTCCGATATGAAGTATGACATGTCTTTTGATTTATAAACCTTATTGAACTTTTAGCTTAAGTATTCTAATGCTCTCAACGCCATCTCTCTTATATGTGGTTTAATATCTTCGTTTGAAATTATCTCTTCCTTAGTTAACCAATAAAACTCACTACTTTCACCCCTACCAGGACGTAAGTTTAAAGTATCTGTAGTAGCGAAATAAATGAAATCAATATTTTCTTGCTCGTGACCTATATTTTCTAACAAGAGATTAATAGGTCTAGGTAGTTGTTGCACTCTGCCTAAGTCCAATTGCTTTTCATCATTATAAAGATTAACTTTTAAACCTGACTCCTCATATGCTTCACGCAAAGCAGCTTCATGTGGTAACTCATCAGCCTCTATATGACCTCCAACAGGAAAAATAGTGTTGTATTTTTTATGATTGTGAAGCAAAACCTTATCTTTATTAACTATATATACCGTCGCAGTTAAAGTTCTATTAAATTTCATTATATTTTTCTCCTATATTTATTTCATGAAATACTAGATATTCTTTTTAAGAAAAACTGATGACCAGTCACCTATTATAATTTCTAGGTGACTGACACTATTATTTTATATCATTTATATCTTGTTGAGATTCAATCCATTTAGCTATAGGTCTAGCTATAGCTAAAGCTAATCTAACAGGCACAGCATTTCCGATTTGTTTATATACTAAATCTAGTCTCGCGTTCTCAGATTTCTTTTCATTTATTCCTTGGCTAAAATAATACCAATTCGGGAATGTTTGTATTCTAGCTATTTCTTTTATAGATAGTCTACGATTATTTTCTTCCCCCTCTGTAAATATATGCTGATCTTTTCCTACTTTCTCCATTGGGTTTCCTTCTGGATGAATAGGTGCTTGTCTTCCGGACGCTTGTATTGTAAAACTAGGTTGATTCCAAGATTTTTTACGGTTCCTAGACATAAATATTGATGAATATGAACCGGTAAAATAATCACCAGGATTTTGCTCTAAGTCACCAATTGCATCTCTTAATGTTACAACCTCTTCTAGTTTATCTATTCCATACCCGTGTGTAGGCTCTGGGAAAACATACTCAAAATCAATATCATTTCTAACCCCTATTAGTAGTACCCTTTCTCTAATTTGAGGAACACCATATTCAGCAGAATTTAGTAACTTATGATAAATTGTATACCCTGCGGCTGCAAAGTCTTGAACTATTTGTTTGAATACTTCTCCATTTCCAAGCGTCATCATACCTTTTACATTTTCAGCAACAAATACTGATGGCTGGGTTTGTATAAGACATCTGATAAAATGTAAATATAAAAAGTTTCTTTTATCATCAATTAATCTAGGCCCTGCCTCTGAGAAACCAGGGCATGGAAAGCCTCCTAATACTATATTTGCTTTAGGGAACATCTTAATCTTTCTAATATCTTTTTTATCTACATACGTTATGTTAGAAAGATTTTCTTTATAGGATTGTATTGCTTCCTCAAAAATATCATTAGCATATACTGTATTAAAAATATTATCCTTCAAATGATTATTAAATATAGACTTGTTTTCAAATGCTCGTTCCGTTAACTCGCTTCCTAAAACAGCTTCTAACCCAGCTAATTCAAATCCTAAATCTAATCCTCCACATCCAGAGAATAAAGATAATAAATTAAATTTATTATCATCATAATTAAGGTGTGTAAAATCAATATCTGTCTCTGAATCTGAAAACGAATTCTTCTCTTCTTCTATTTTGGCAAGCAAGAGTTGCTTTACTTGCTCGGCATTATAATTTGGTGCAGGTTTAAACTTTCCTCTGCCTCGTTCATTAGTTTTCATATCAACAATCCCTTCTTTAGGAGTTTGTGTCATGTTAACTCTTTGTTCAGGAATTATCAAGTCTAAACCATATACCTTCTCTATATTGGTAACATTATTACTATCAATATCCTCTGTAGTTTCTATACCTATTTCTTTCATACTTTTTATAAGTTTTTCTGCTGATTCATTTGCAGTTTTACTCAAAGGTTTGTTAAAATTAAGCTCTCCCATTAATTTTTTGTCACGATTACTCCATTCTACCGCAACTGATAGATCTCTATTCCCTTCCCATTTCTTACCCTTATTTTTTAATGTTAGATAGTTCACCGCTTTACAAACAAAGTATATTTCTGGATGCAAAGTAACATAATCCTCAATTAGTTGCATTTGGTCTATAGCATCTTGTGCACAATTGATATTATCACTTATTAAAATATAATCAGCGACTCCTGAGTTTTTAATAATTTCTCCATTAACTTTTGCATCTCTTTTTACAGTCTCTAATTTTATTCCTTTATACACTTCTAGTACTTGCTCTCTAGTATAATTAGCCTTTCCTGATAATTCACCGCCTGATTTATTAGTTAGTTCATATCTCCAACCTAAAGTAATCGCACCTTTATCTGTTCTTGAGTGTTTTTCTTTACATATTATAATTCTACTTTCAAAGCTATCTCTCAATAATCCTATCTCTTCTAGAATGATTTTTTGATACTCATCTCCTAAAATTTGTTCAACTCTAAGTAAAGTTGTTTTATTTTCTAAAAAATCAGCGTTAGGTTTTTTATAGGATATTTTAATTTCCTCATAAGTACCATATTCATCTTGTGCTAAAACATATATGTCTGTTTTAGGCTCACCTCTCCCTTTGCTAGGTCTAGGTTTACCTACTTTTATTATTATGTATCTTTTGTCATTTTTAATAAATTTAGTACCTATTTGCATACATTCAATTACTAATTGTTCTGCTTCAATAAAATTACTCATTAGATCCTACCTCACTATTTTTACTATTTTCAAACTTATAACAATTGAATAATCTTAAACACTAATCTTATTAATATATAAAACTACTTTTTTGTTTTCAATAATATGATACAATATAAAAAATTTTTAAAAACCCCTAATCTTTTATATTGTATCATATTATCTTTTCTATAACTATAATTTATGTTGTAACAAAATCATCACTAGAACTTTTTTAATACATCTAATTCCTAGATAACAAATTATAGTGCAAATATAAAATTAATGTTATAATTATACAATAAACGAATAATTTTAGGGGGTTAAATTATATGTCACGATTATCTGATGCATTAGAATTTGCTATTGTTAGAGCAGTAACTATTGGTGATAGACTGCCAAATGTTTTACCTCAATGGATGCTTGATTTAGGTATAAGACCTAGTGCAAGAATAATTAATACCTCTGGTATAGGAAGTAAAGATAAAAATAATAAGACTGATGTTTATATTGAATTAGAAAATTCTAAACCAATAAAAATATCAGCAAAACTTTCAAATGCAGATTATTTTGGAAATTGGTATGGGCATATTAGATTTTTACAAGAATTTAGTGAAACTTCATTTCTTAGCCAAACTAAAGCTGCAACTTCATGGGCTAATTGGTGGATGAACCAACCTCAAGCAAATCTTTTTGTAGGTGTAAGTATATGTTACGGAAGACGCACAGGTAAGACTGGGCAAGACTTTTTAGATATCTATACTTATGATGATATTCTAAGTGTGTGCAGAGGATTTGGAAATGGTTCTCATGTAGCAAACTGCCTGTATTCTTCTTCCCATCATCCTACTTCATTAAATGATGTACTTATAAATCTTCAACCAATAACAGCGGATGTAATAGAAGAAATGGTCGGTGATTTTAAAGTTGCCTATCGCCCTATTAATCCGTTAACCGAAAGAAGTAATCGTGGTAAAAATGTTTACTCTAAATTTCAACCGTTCCACAAACTACCAATTAGAACAAAGATAACAACTACAAATGAATTATTTAGGCTTGGAGAATTTGTCCAAATAGAACCTAATAGATTTAACCACAACCATATTCTTACTGAATTGGATAGTGAGTATAATATTTTTATTCCTAGAAAATGCTAGGTTATCCTTCAATTTTTAAGCCTATACCTTAATGCAAAAATTTATCCTTTTGAGTACTTATCTGACCCCCTATAACTATCACCCAATCAATATGTCATTTACTTAAAAACCGGTAAATATCCTATAAAAATATAGAAAAATACCCTCACATCATATTTATGACACGAGGGTATTTTATTTAATATGTGATTCCAATGTTTCTTTTATTTTATAAGCGATTTGTCTTGCCAATTCTACTGGTACGACATTACCAATCATTTATTATTCATTTATATCAAAATAAAAAAACTCATATTCTTTTTTTATACGTTTGTCTACCTTTATCCCAACATTTATATTTTCAGAATTAATATTTTCTATTGAAATCCTATCTATTTCTATACTCTCTATTTTTAAGGGAATTCCAATATTATTAAAATATGCAAAAATATAATCGCCCTTCCTCAGAAATGATTTTCCACTATTAATACACAAAATATAATTATTTATAACATCTATCGCATTTTCAAAAGGTTTTAGAATATTTTTACCGTACATTAATAAATATAATTCTCCAATAACAATATCACAAAGTTCCCTTGAGAAATATTTTAAAAATGGAATAGTCTCCTCTTTTATTAAATTCAGTGCCTTTCTTTGCTCCACATTTCCATGTGCAACCTTATTTCTTTCGTCTACCAACTCATCCAGAATTTTAAATGCATTTTCTCCCAAGTCATTAATATATTGTTGAACCATATCATATGCATAGCCATCTCTATCCATATACCATCTTTTTATATATTCATTATGCAATATCTTATTATTTACATCCTCTATCCCAATATCTTTTAGTAATAAGCATACTTGTCCATATTTCAGATTACCACCATGAGCAGTTATTAATGGAGTAAAAATATTTACTTCATTACCACACAAACAATTATATGCATTTTCTACAACACCCTTTGTATCGATATCCATTCTTAAAAAACGTTGTGGATTAGTTAAGAATTCTCCTACTTTCTGAATATACTTATTTCTTGAATTTATAGATAATTCACTATAGTATTCAGTATATTCAAAAATAGATTCCATATATAGTTTTGACATCTCATCTAAAAAGTTTTCGAAGCAACCATAAATACTGATAATAATAGCATTATACTGTATTTCAGAATTCACAAGTGCTTCCATATAGCTCTTTATTTTAATCGTATTTGTCATTTCCATATTACTTAAATCTTCATTATTTTTTCTAATTTCTAATATAACCTTTTTTTGTATTTCAATGCTATCAATAAACAAGCAAATTTGTTCTAATTTACTTTCTATTTTTTCTAGTTGTGCTATGTATTGTCTCATCCGTTTTCCCTCTTTACAATAAATCTTTTATAAAATCGTATAAAAATGTTGCACGTTTTAAAATTTCAGTTTTTGCTTGTTTCTTGCCATCAAACATATCGCCACTATTTTCATATGCCTTTCTTAACTTTTCAACATTTTGTGCAATATCATATTTCCCTTTAATTTTAATATCTTCTGAAGACAATGCTATCATCATTGCATCATATATCATATTTAGAGGGGAGCTCCACTGATTTTTGCCTCTACTTTTCGTATAAATACAAAATGCTTTTTCACCAAATAGAACATCTGCTTTATTGATACTGTCCTGGAAACAACTTTTCAATTCTTGTAATTGTAAAGTTGAATAATTATTACTTCTTTTTAGGCATTCATCTAAATATAGACTTAATTTACCCGAATAGTTATTAATATTTCTCATTGCAAAGTATCTTAAAACTAACTCAACATCATACATTCTCATATATAATTTATTTTTAATAAATTCAACTGCTTCTTCTTCAACAACAATATCTTCTTCTTCAACCTCTTTATATTCTATTATTCCCCAAAGCTTTCTAAAAGTTATATTTTCAGATAGCTCAATGCATAAAGCATTGAATGGACCATTATATAATGCATTACGTATTTCTTGCTCTTTTAACTGTACACCGCCTGTATTTAACCGTTCAAACACCATCTTTTTGATAATTTGTGCTTTAATATTATTTTTTGCAGATTCCTTCAATAAAGTAATAGATGATAATTGTCTTCTATCAATTCCTTCTTTTACTTTTTGAGGTAAGTGACTATAGGTTCTACCATTTAATTCTTTCCATTCTTCTAAGCCGACTAGCTTAAATCTATCTTCATAAAAATCGATGATAGTAGATATACGTTGCAAGCCATCCATAACTTCATAATTATCATAATCTTTTTCATAAATGAATACTGGTGGTATCGGAATATTCATAATAAATGACTCAATTAATTTAGATCTTTTTTTATCATCCCAAGTAATTCGTCTCTGAAAATCAGGTCTTAACATATAGTTGTCCTGCTTAAAAATCTGAGGCAAAATAGCCAACTTATAAGCTCCTTGCTCAGTAATTATTCTAGCTTCTCCCTGCTCATATTTCAT
Source organism: Clostridium vincentii (assembly GCF_002995745.1). Classification (GTDB taxonomy): domain Bacteria; phylum Bacillota; class Clostridia; order Clostridiales; family Clostridiaceae; genus Clostridium; species Clostridium vincentii. Next base: position 86,075 of record NZ_PVXQ01000001.1, read on the forward strand.
ATTAATATCTTTGTCAACATTACTTATCATTATTTGCTCACCCTCATTATCATCTTTTTCTTCAAAATCAAATAATTTTATTTTCATTTTTGGATCTCCTTCCATTATCATATGCAATATTTGTTATTTTATTCCCACGATTCAATCTGCGTATGTATGCATACGTCACGCCAGCAATTTAGCCTTTACTAAAATTATACATCACTTTAATAAAGTTTGTCATTATTTTCATTACCCTTTCAGAAAATAATTGAATATTTTCTAAAAACAAATAGCCTTTCCGCTACCCCATAATTGCTCTACCAACATAAACAATTACACAAAACCTATACCTAAACGCAAATATCCTTAGTTTTGCGTAAAAGTTAGTCCCCCCCTAACCCAAAAGTTCCCCCAAACACCAGTCTGAGGGAACATAAAACACACATAAATTTTGCCTAAAATCTTCTAACCCTTTGCCACAACCCTATTTCCTCTCTATCCTCACAACGCACTCAACGTGCCATGTATGTGAGAACATATCAAATCTACTAAAGTAGTTCTTTTATAATTTTTACTGATTATAATTTATTAAGGCTAATAAAAATGATTTGCAGCAAATTAAAAATATTATATAATATAGGTATATTTATTAAGAGGAGGAATGTTTAAATGAATGATAAATTATTATTTAGAGCGTTAAGTTATGATGATATAGTTAATTTAAATATGAACAATGGCATACAAAGCAGATTGAATTCACCAATTACAGGCTTTAAGCAAGCCCTTGACAATGCAACTGTACAAGTTTCTTCTGGTTCAAAAAATAAAACACGCTGGATTTCAACCTCTAAAAATTTCTTTGTATGTGCAGAAGAATATGCTATCCCACAAATAGGAAACTATAATTTAGCTCGTTGCAGAAGAAAAATAGCAATGATTAGCCGAAATGCAGAAATATCAGCACCAACAAGTTATAATTTTAATGATATAAATAGCACATATGTAAAATCTGGAAATAATGTATTAGATTTAGGTGATAATAATAATTGGCCTAATATAACTAAAGTAAAAAATAAATACTGCTTCATGAATAATCCATGTTGTAGTAATCTTAAATATAAAGGATGGCATACAACACTTTCATCTTGGAACCAATTTACCTTATTCGATAAATTTATTTTTGATTTATCTCCAGATTATAAGACTGATAAAATTTTAAAATATGCTAATCGCACTCCTAACAGTGGTAACTATGCACCTCTTCACTTATTATCTTTACGACGATTAATGGATGCAAAGCTAATAACTAATAAGATTTCCTCACCACACATAACGTGTTCTACATCAAATGACGTTAAAGAAGTACTTTTTGCAAATTCTATTTCTAATAATGCAATTGTTAAAGTACTCTCCTTTGAAGAAATTGATTTCTTATATGCTTTTAAAAAATTGACAATCTCTAATAATATTATATTTACGGATATTTTGAATCAACTCTTAACTTCTGGATTATGTTTTAAATATAACTCTATTTTCGTTCTGGATAAGCTAATTAATAACAAATCACAATCCAAAAATTTATCTTTTTTACAAGACTTTGAAAATGAAAAGGAGTGTAAGAGATTACAATTATTTGGTTGCATTAATTATCAACTTAACACCTGGAATATTAATATGCCTTTTACTTGTGCGAAAGATATTTCAATACTTGAAGATGCAATTTGTGTAGCACAAATAGGAGGCCAAACTAACACTACAATATTAAAAAAGCGAAAATTTAAAAATGATATAGTCGCCATTTTAGATACAAGCAGCAATGTAATCTCTTATCAAGAGAGCAATTATGAGGGTATTCTAGAAGATCACAAAAATAATTTATGTATACTAGACAATAACCAAGTTTCTAAAATTATTTTCACCTTGTAGCTTATCCCCGTTATACATTAATCTACCTTATGTTGTTCCGCTAAAAAGTGCACACCCACTCTAAAAATGCACACACCTAAATTAAAAATCCATAGTGGTGTGCATGTCCAATATAAAATTCTATAAATTTAATCTCTAAATCTTAAAATCCCTACTCTAAAATCTTCAAAAAACAACGAAAACCCCTGAATTCAAGGGTTTTCCATTGTATCAAACTTGTTGTTTTCTTATGGTGGAGGCGAGGGGTCAGCGGCGTCCATTATTTCTAATGGCCCTGACTATATCTTGAACAAATTATTTTTTGTCCCTTGGCGTATTATAGAAGCTCAGTATAGTTTTTATGTCTTCTATCCTAGTATTCCATAGCAAAAAGCTTTAGGAACCTATAAGTCGATACGAGGCTGTTAGGTTTCCCTACATACCTCTCGGTATTGCCGGCAACATCACTTGCTACGGTTTCACCGATAAAGCCAAATTATCACTTATATATCACTATATAAGGCAACTCTATTGAATCGAACCCCTGTCCGAAAGCAGATCAATTTGACCTTCTACGAGCGTAGTCTGTATATTAAATTTCGCTTCTTAGTACCCCTACAGACGGGAGACTAATTCGCTAGCTTCATAAATACCCCTCTAGCTCAAAGCTTTGCTAGACTTCGTTTCCTACTTAATGACACCCGTTATCCAAGTCATAGGTACCTGGGCGGATGAGTAGCTTAAATTAAGCTGCTATTGCTAAATTATCTTCTGCGTTTACATAAGGCATAGCTTTTTTACGAGGTGTCCATGCGTTCCTCGGCCCGCTTATCAAACCCATCTCACCCCCGTCGAAGCCAAATCGCCCCCATGTTGTAAGAAGAATAATCAAAACTTATATTAAGTTGTATTCTCTTAGACTCTTATTATATAATACTAAAATTTCAATGTCAACTGGCTAAAATTAAGGACTTATCCATTTTTTATATTGAATTTATAAATATTCTCAGTAATTTTATAAATAAAATTCAAAAAAAATGCAAATACTATCCTTAGTTATCATTTTTATATAAAGGAGGCTTTTTCATGACACTTTGGTTGCAAGATTTTAGAAGTTTACTTATAGAAAAAAGAGTTTCTCTTCGAATAGTATTTCTAATTCTTATACTTCTTTATCTTTTCACTACAGCATTTGTTGTTATTTCTAAAGAATATCCACTAAGGACTAATTCTACTAATAACATTACTACTAGCACTCATTTTAATTTTATTCCCCTTAGATGATATACCTCACAAAAAAAGGATTACAATTGTACTCCTTTTTTTAATTTTCTAAAAATTTCTTTAATGAATAAATCATAGATAATAAAAAATCGCTGATTAATATCAGCGATTTTTAAAACTATATACTTACTCTCTATTTCTTTCTTTCATTGCCCTATCAACGTCTCTCTTATGTGCCTTTTCAAGCAATACATCTCTTTTATCATAGTTACTCTTACCCTTACAAATACCAAGGGCTACCTTAACTTTACCATTTTTAATATACATTGCTAGAGGGACTAAAGTAAATCCATCTCTTTGCACAAGTCCATTTAATCTAATAATTTGTTCCTTATGCAGCAATAACTTCCTCTGTCTTAAAGATTCTACATTAGAAATATTACCTTGTTCATAGGGTGAAATATGCATACCCTTTATGAACACTTCACCATTATATATGTCTCCATAGCTTTCTTTTAAATTACATTTGCCATTTCTAACAGACTTAACTTCAGTTCCAACTAAAGCAATTCCTGCTTCTATTGTCTCTTCAATAAAATATTCATGTCTAGCTTTTTTATTTTGTGCTAAGGTATTACTACTTTTTTGTCTTACCATATTATCACCTACTTAGGTTTATTTTTATACTTAATTATAACTCTAAATCCTTAACTTCTTCAACTTCTTTTAGAGATTCTTTAACTTCTGGTAATTTTTTAATTAGTTCCTTAGTTGCCTTAATTTCCTGCCTGCTATATTCATCTTCAATTATTTCAAAGAATATTTCACGATTAGGAATATCAACCTTACTACATTTAACCTTAACACCTTCCCCTAACCTATAAACCTTCTTGGTTCTCTCTCCAATTAAGCAAATATGCTTCTCATCATAAACATAGTAATCATCATCTAAAGCAGTAATGTGAACTAATCCTTCAATTGTATTTGGAAGCTCAATAAAGATACCAAATGATGTAACAGACGAAATAACTCCTTCAAATTCTTCATTAATTCTATCTAGCATATATTCAGCCTTCTTTAAATCATCAACTTCCCTTTCAGCTTCTTGAGCTGTTCTCTCTGTTTCTGAAGACTGCTTTGCTGAAATATCAACTAAATCTTTAAGCATGTTCTTTCTATCTTCATCAATTTTACCATTTAAATGTTCCTTAATAATTCTATGAATTTGCAAATCTGGGTATCTTCTAATAGGTGAAGTAAAGTGACAGTAATATTGCGCTGCAAGTCCAAAGTGACCTGTGGATTCAGGTGAATATTTAGCTTTCATCATACTTCTTAATAAAAGAGTGCTAATTACTGTTTCTTCTTTCTTTCCCTTAACCTTCTCTAGTATATCTTGAAGATTTCTAGGCTTTATCTCCCCAGTCCACTTAATTGCATAACCAAGATTATATACAAATTCCTTAAACTTTTTCAATTTTTCTTCATCTGGGTTTTCATGTACTCTATAAACAAAAGGTAGATTAGCCCAGTACATGTTCTCTGCTACTGTTTCATTGCAAACAAGCATAAATTCTTCTATGATTTTGTTAGCAATTTCTCTGTCATAAGGTTTAATATCAATAGGCTTTCCTAATTCATTTAAAATAATTTTAGATTCTTCAAAATCGAAGTCAATTGCTCCTCTTTTTAATCTCTTCTTATTTAAAATATCCCAAAGTTCTTCCATAACTTTGAAGTCACCTACTAAATTGCTGTATCTTTTGATTAAGTCCTCATCGTTATATTTAAGAATTTTTGTAACATCAGTATATGTCATTCTCTCATCTGTTCTAATTACTGATTCCATTATTTCATGTTCAAGAACCTTACCAGTATCATCGATAGTCATAAAACAACTTAAAGCAAGTCTATCCACATTAGGATTTAAAGAACATATTCCATTTGATAATTTCTGTGGAAGCATAGGAATTACTCTGTCAATTAAGTAAACTGAAGTACCACGAAGTAGCGCTTCCTTATCTAAAGGATTTTTTTCTCTAACATAGTGAGAAACGTCTGCTATATGTACTCCTAGCTTATATCTACCATTATCTAATTTTTCTATAGATACGGCGTCATCTAAATCCTTTGCATCCTCTCCATCTATGGTCACCATCTTTACATCTCTAAGATCTGTTCTTCTTTTATATTCCTTAGCTTCAATTTCATCAGGAATATTATCTGCAAAGTTTAATACCTTAGTTGGAAATTCTTCTGGAAGACCAAACTTCTTAATAATAGTTAAAATATCTAAGCCTTTATCTCCCTTTTTCCCAAGAACCTCAACTACTTCTCCCTCAGGACTTCTTCTTTTGTCTGGCCATTTAGTTATTTGAACAACTACTACGTCTCCATGTTGTGCTCCCTTGCTATCTTTTCTAGCTATAAAAATATCTTGGTTTATTCTAGCATCTTCAGCTATTACAAATCCAAAGTTTTTGCTATCCTCATATACTCCAATAATTTTTGTGTTGCTTCTTTCAATTATTTGAACAACTTCACCCTCTCTTTTTTTACCATCCTTATCTTCTCTAGTTACTCGAACTAATATCTTATCTCCATTCATAGCTCCATTAATAAATGAGCTTGGTAAAAACACATCTTTTTCCTCTTCATTGTCAGGAATAAGAAATCCAAAACCTCTTGCATGAGCTTGTAATTTTCCAGGTACTAATCCTAATTTTTCAGGAAGGGCGAACTTATCCTTTTGAGTTCTAATGATAGTTCCTTCCTTTTCCATGGATCTTAATGCCTTTTTAAATGCACTATATTCCTCTCCATTTATTTCAAATACCCTTACTAATTCTTGAATATCCATTGGTCTATAAGCTTCTTCTCTCATAAAATCTAATAACGTTTTTTTTAATTCCATTGTTTATTCCTCCCACCAAAATATCTTATTAATAGTTTGGCCATTAATTCCAATTATTACTCTCTTTATATCTTAACACAAAGAATAAAAAAGTAGAATAAATAACTTGGTGTACCCTTGTTATTTACTCTACTCATTTAAATTTCTTCTTTTTAAATTTACATAAACCTATCGACATTCTCTCATCTTATAAAATAAACAATGATAAGTGGCTTTAACTTTATCATTCTCTCTAAAATTTTCATTATAAAGATTCATTACTTTTTTGATAAAAGCTGGTGATGTACCCCTACCGTTTTTATTACTATTATTAGCCCCTATTTTCTTTATGGAATAAAAAAAATCCTTACAGTTATTAAAATACTCATATTCAAGTATTTCTTTATTTTGTACTAAAACCTCATTATCAATGTTCTGATTTATCAGAGCATCTTCACACAACATAGCTAATTCATTTAATCCATAAAAAAGTTGCCCAGGATATATTGTTTCTTTTATGTCCATTGCTTGCTTTGCTATCTCAAAGCACTCCTTTAATTCGCAAAAAGTATCTTTGCCAAATGTAGAAAAACAAAGTAAGCCCTTCGGATTTAATGAATTATATAATTTTTTTATAGTTATTGGTATATGATTAAACCATTGAAATGTGGCATTTGAAATAATAATATCATAGGTATTTTCAAGGTCCATTTCTTCTATATCACTACAAATAAAATCCACAGCATTAGTTGTTATTTTAGACTTTATTTCATCAATCATTCCTGGTGCAATATCAACAGCAGTTATATGTGCAGAAGGGAAAATTTCAATTAATGAATGTGTTAAGTATCCCGTTCCACACCCAATCTCTAAAATGTTTTTTATTTTAAAAGTATCCTTATTATTTTCTAGGATAAACTCTATTAAAGCATCACTCATCTTTTTTTGAACGTGGGCATATTGACTATAATTTGAGGCGTTTTTACTAAAATGAAGTATTACCTGCTGTTTATCAATCATAACTTCTCTTCCCTTTTAACCTTTTTTTTAATAAATTTTGATATGGCATTATAACAATCATTAGGATTTGTAAAAAATGGAATATGCCCTCCATTCTTTATAACTTCTATTTTAGAATGACTTATTATGTTTTTTATATATATAGTAGATTCTAAAGGACACATACTATCTTCTTCACCATGAATCATTAATAAAGGGCTATCTATATCAATTAATTTATTTCTTAAATCTTTTTTTATTAAATAATCTAGTCCCAATACTAAGGAATTTATTGATTGATTTTCAATTGTATCTACTATCAATTCCATAAATTCCTTATCATATCCAATTTGCTTTTCTGATTTTGAAAACATAGCATTATTAAAATCAAGTAGCGTTTCTTGAGGATTTCTCTTAAGAAGCTGAAACTTCATTCTTTCTACAATTCTTTTATCCCATCCTATATTGTATTCATCTTCTTTATGTTGAACAAAGGAGCTTGTACCACCAATTAATATTATATTATTAATCTTGTAAATGTTATCTATTGCAATCTCTTGAGCAACTAATGCTCCTAATGACCATCCTAAAATAGAAAAAGAGGCAAGCTTTTTTTGTTCTATAACTCTTATTACCCTCTGTTTAAAATCATCTACTGAATGAACGTTATCCCATTCAATAAATATTAATTCAAAGTCTTTTGATAAAAATTCATTGATTCTTTTCCAAACAAAACTTTTCATTCCCCAACCAGGCAGCATAATTAAATATGGATTATTCATATATTAACCTCCAATAATTTTTAGCTGTTTTCCAATTAATTTAATTTTCATTAATGCCTCTTCTAAATCCTGTTGAGAATGTGTTGCCATTAAAGAAATTCTTAAACGACTTGTTCCCTCAGGTACAGAGGGTGGACGAATGGCTGGTATATATACTCCCGCTTCTAATAAACCTTTGCTAAATTCAACAGCTTTATCAGCTTCACCGACCATAATAGGAATAATAGGAGTTTTTGTTCTAATTAAATTAAAACCTGCTATTTCAAGTTCCTTCTGAAACCAATCAGACATTTTTAATAATTTTACTCTTCTTTCATCATCTTTCTCAATAATTTCTAATGCCTTTATAGAAACTGCAATTGTGCTGGGTGATAATGCTGTAGAGTAAATAAAACTTCTGGCATAGTTTCTTAAATAATCAATTAAATCTTTCTTACCCGCTACAAATCCACCTTCTGAAGCAGCGGCTTTACTTAATGTTCCCATCATAATATCAATTTCATTTTCTAATCCAAAATATGATGAAGTACCTGATCCTTTTTTCCCTAAAATGCCTGTAGCATGAGCATCATCTACCATTGTCATTATAGTATGTCGCTTTGCAATTTTTACAATATCAGGCAATGGGGCTATATCTCCATCCATACTAAATACGCCATCTGTTACAATTAAATTGTTACTTCCTTTATATTTATTTATTTTGTCTAGCAAATCATTAATATCACAATGTTTGTATCTGATAAGTTTTGCACCACTTAAACGGCAACCATCAATAATACTAGCATGATTTAATCTATCACAAAAAATAACTGAGTTTCTATCGCACAAGGATGTAATAATACCTATATTAGCCATGTATCCAGTATTAAAAACTAAACTATCTTCAGTCCCTTTAAAAGATGCGATTTTCTCTTCTAATTCTTTATGTATATCATAACTTCCTGTCGTTAATCTGGAACCCCCTGAACCAACACCATATTTATTAATTGCATCAATGGCAACTTTTTTCAATCTAGAATCATCACAAAGTCCTAAATAGTTATTTGACCCTAACAGTATTAAATCTTTTTCTTTAATTTTCACTCTAGGTGTTTGTGCCGTTTCGATATATCTAAGCTCTCTATATAATCCTTTTTCTTTAGTTTTTTTAATTTTTTCTATTATATGATTCATTGCTTAATTCTCCTATAAAGTAAATATATAATTTATCCTATTTCCGTATTTTTTTTATTATTACTCTTTATATAACGATAAAACAACACCAGACAATTGTCAACTCAATATAATTTATCAGTTTACAATTAGGACATATATACCTGAAAAAGAAAAAAAATTGCCTCTCAATGAATTTTAAAACATTGAGAAGCAACTTATTCTACTTAAATATATTTAATAATATTCCACCATACTCTAAAATTACCGGTGCAAATACCAAGGATACTATTGTCATAAGTTTAATTAATATATTCATAGATGGTCCTGAAGTATCTTTAAATGGATCTCCAACGGTATCTCCAACGACTCCTGCCTTATGTGCATAGCTACCTTTACCGCCATGAGCTCCACCTTCAATATATTTCTTAGCATTATCCCATGCTCCACCTGCATTAGCCATCATGATTGCCATTAGTACCCCTGTTACGACACCACCAGCTATAAGACCGGCAAGAGCTTCTCCTCCAAGAAGAATTCCTACGGTTAAAGGAGCTGCAATCGCTAATATTCCTGGTAATATCATCTCATGTAGAGCAGCTTCAGTTGATATTTCTACACACTTAGAATAATCTGGCTTTACTGTACCTGCTAAAATGCCTTTGTCCTCTCTAAATTGTCTTCTAACTTCCTGAACCATTTGACTTGCTGCCTTACCAACAGATGCCATAGTTAAAGCTCCAAATAGGAAAGGTAACATACCTCCAATTAAAACCCCTATAAGCGTTACTGGATTAAGTAAATCAATAGTTGTTAAATTAACAGCTTGTGCATAAGCTGCAAATAGAGCTAATGCTGTAAGTGCTGCTGAACCTATAGCAAAACCTTTACCTATAGCTGCTGTTGTATTTCCCACTGAATCAAGTTTATCTGTGATTTCCCTAACTTCTTCGTCAAGATGACTCATTTCTGCTATACCACCTGCATTATCTGCAATAGGACCATAAGCATCAACTGCCACTGTCATAGCTGTAGTTGAAAGCATTCCTACTGCCGCAAGAGATATTCCATATAATCCAATCATGGCATCACTATTTCCACCTACACCATAGTAGGCTACGAAAATTCCTACTGCAATTAATAGTATTGGGATTACTGTAGATTTCATACCTACTGCAAGTCCTGCAATGATATTAGTTCCAGGTCCAGTCTCTGATTCACTTGCAATAAGTTGCACTGACTTATACTCAGAAGAGGTATAAACTTCAGTAACCTTACCTATGATCATTCCAACAACTAATCCAGCTACAACTGGTATAAATAATTTTAGGCTATCAAACATTACATAACATGCTACTGCTCCAAATATTATTACTAATATACCAGAAATTGTAGTTCCTGCATTTAAAGCTTTTTGAGGATTATCTCCTTTATTACTTTTTACAATAAATATTCCTATTAATGAAGCAATAATCCCTATAGATGCTAAAATCATAGGAAATATTGCTGCATCACGACCTGCAACTGCTGTAAGTACACTTCCTAATGTTATTGCTGAAATCATTGAACCTACATAGGATTCAAAAAGGTCTGCTCCCATTCCTGCAACATCTCCAACATTATCTCCAACATTATCTGCAATAACTGCAGGATTTCTAGGGTCATCCTCAGGAATTCCCGCTTCAACTTTTCCCACAAGATCTGCTCCAACATCTGCAGCTTTAGTATAAATTCCACCACCAACTCTAGCAAATAAAGCTATAGATGAAGCTCCAAGCCCAAATCCAGTAATATATTCTGTATGCAAATCAAAAACAATTGTAAGTGTTCCCAGTCCAAAAAGACCTAATCCTACTACACATAATCCCATAACAGTTCCACCAGAAAAGGCTACTGAAAGTGCCTCTTTAACCCCAGTTTTTGCTGCTTGTGCAGTTCTTACATTTGCCTTAACTGCAGTTCTCATACCAATATACCCTGCTATAATTGAAAATAAAGCACCAATAACAAATGCTACTGCTGTTTGAATGCTTAAGAACACTCCAATAATCAAGGCAACGATTACAATAAATATGGCTAAGTACTTATATTCTTTTTTAAGAAACGCCATAGCACCTTCCTCAATATATCCGGCTATTTCTCTCATTTTCTCATTTCCAGCATCTTTTTTTACTACACTCTTTGCAATGAATATAGTAACTATCAAAGCCGCAATTCCGCAAATTAAAGGTATTATTAATAATTCCATATATTTCATCTCCTTTTAACTTTTTTTACAAGGCACATGAAGCAGATATATTTAAACCTTATATTAATGTATTCCCCAAATCTATTAAAAATCCTTGTTTTATGATAAAAAAATAAACAGCTATTAGCTGTTAATCTTTTTATCTATCCAATTAAATTCAGTCCTATTGCAATTCCTGCAAATAATAGCATTGATACTACTGTTACTCTTGCAAGCATAACTTCTTTAGTTTTAGATTTGTTTTTTGAATAAAACGAGTCACTACTACTACTTCCTTGTACTAATCCACTTAAGGCATCAGATTTACTTGGTTGCATTAAAACTGATACAATCACTGATAATCCTAAAATTACTTCTATAACTAAAAGTGCATTTTTCATAAAATACCCCCTAATTTTAAGGCTTCTCCACCTAATCAATAGTACAATAATATCATATACAGTATTTTTTTTCAAGAGAAAGTCTTTTTTTTAATTTAAAGCATATAAAAATCCTACAAATAGAGAATTAACTCTTATCTGTAGGATTAATTTAACTATTTCTTAAGATTAAAGAATGCTTTCTTTCCTCTATATTCAGCAACATCCTCTAATTCTTCTTCAATTCTTAATAATTGATTGTACTTAGCAACTCTTTCAGTTCTAGCTGGTGCACCTGTTTTAATTTGACCTGCATTTACAGCTACAACTAAATCTGCTATTGTAGTATCCTCAGTTTCACCTGATCTATGAGATACTACAGCTGTATAACCAGCTCTATTAGCCATTTCAATAGCATTTAAAGTTTCTGTTAAAGTTCCAATTTGATTTAGTTTAATAAGAATTGAGTTAGCAACTCCCATTTCAATACCTTTTTCTAATCTTTCTGTGTTAGTAACAAATAAATCATCACCAACTATTTGAATCTTCTTGCCTAGTTTTTCAGTCATTAGCTTCCAGCCATCCCAATCTTCTTCTGCCATTCCATCTTCAATTGATATAATAGGATATTTATTAACCCATTTTTCAAAGAAGTCTACCATCTCTTCAGAAGTTAAGGATTTACCTTCATGCTCTAAAACATATTTTCCATCCTTATAATACTCTGATGCAGCTGGATCTATTGCTATAAACATATCTTCACCTGGCTTATATCCAGCCTTTTCTATAGCTTCTATAATGACTAATATGGCTTCTTCATTTGACTTAAGGTTAGGTGCAAAACCACCCTCATCGCCTACCGCAGTACCATATCCCTTATCTTTTAAAATTTTCTTTAAAGTATGATATACTTCTGCACACATTTGTAATGCATTTGAAAAAGTATCTGCTCCTACTGGCATAACCATGAACTCTTGTAAATCCACTGAGTTATCAGCATGAGAACCACCATTTATTATGTTCATCATAGGAACTGGTAATACCTTAGCATTTACTCCACCAATGTATTGATATAATGGAATTCCTAATGATGTAGCCGCTGCACGGGCACAAGCTAGGGAAACTCCTAGTATAGCATTTGCTCCAAGCTTTCCTTTATTCTTAGTTCCATCTAATTCTATTAAAGTCTTATCGATATATGTTTGATCATATACATTTAAACCAATTAATTCATCAGCAATATCTTCATTAATATTTTTAACTGCCTTAAGAACTCCCTTACCTAAGTAATTATCCTTATCTCCATCTCTAAGCTCAACAGCTTCAAACATCCCTGTAGATGCTCCTGATGGAACTGCGGCTCTTCCAATAGTACCGTCCTCTAAATAAACCTCAACTTCAACTGTAGGGAAACATCTAGAATCTAATATTTGTCTTCCAACAACGTCAACAATTTCAACATAATTTTTCATTATAATTTCCTCCTTTTTTTTACTATATAACATCTGAATTTCTAATTTCATAAACAGGATTAGTATCTGCTAAATAAAATAGTTATATTCAAAAAATTTAACTTTTATAGCAAATATACAAGTGTTATTGAAAACTGTTTTCATTTATATTATAGCAAATATTTCATTAATTGTATATAGTAATCTAATAATCATTCTCCGTTAGCTTAATATGTTTAGCTTTCAATTTTTCTTTAGACCAATATTTTTGAAATTTACTTTTCCATTCTTTCCCCTTTTTTTTATCTATCTCCATCATATAAGAGAAAAATTCATCAAGGACCTTAAGCTTTAAAAGTCCCTTCATTAAATGTCTAGGGAAATTCACATTTCTTTTAAATGCTTTTTTAGGATCAATTATCATCACTTTATTATTCTCACGTACCATAATATCCTTACATCTTGTATCAATCTTAGAAAATCGTAACCTTTTAAACTCCTTTGTTAACATATATATATTAGCAGTAAGTTCCTTATTAAGACCATGTTTTTTAATGTACTTATCTAACTCTATTCCCTGAACTATTTCTCGAACTATGTAAAACCTACCTCTTTTATAAAGCCTAGGAAAGTACTTAGACCCCTTTGATTCAGCAAGTATTATAGCTTCATCTCTACACACTGACTCCTCTACAAAAATCTTAATCACTTTATTTTCAGGTAAACTGTAAACAACTCCATTATTACCTTGTCCTAAAAATTTAGCATCTTTGAATAACTCTTCAGTCTTTTCATCAAAGTTTGCTGAATAACAATGATATTTTTTCATGCTATCAATCCTATAATTACTCTGTTATATATTTATTCATAAAAGCAAAAGTTATTCATTTGACTAATAGTATTAAATTCATTAATTTATAGGTCTAATAAAGCTAATTATAAAGGTAGTTCCAAGGCCTTCTTCACTAACTATTTTTATTTCTCCTCCCTGACCCTCAATAATACTTTTTGCAAGAGATAATCCAATACCTATACTCTTAGGATTTTTACTATTCTCTCCCTTGTAAAAGCGCTTAAATACTTTCTTTTGCATTTCCCTTGATATTCCTGGCCCATTATCTTTAATATATATTTTTGTTATAAGCGGTCCCTTGTTTACTTTAATTTTAATTTTCCCCTGTTCTTCAGTATGTTCAATTGCATTTTTTACTATATTAGAAATCGCCTCTGAAAGCCATTCCTTATCATGAAGAACTTCCGCATCTAAATCTCCAGTAATTATTAATTCTTGAGCTTTTCTCTTTGCTTCTTCTCTAAGAGAAGACATTGCAAGATTTATGGTATCTCTCAAAGGTTGTATTTCTTCTTCAAATTTAATGGCATTTGCTTCGATTCTTCCAAGCTTTAATAGATTCATTATAAGCCATTCCATTCTTCTTAATTGTTCATCCGATTTTTCTAAAAATGTTGCCCTATCATCATTGGGCATATTTACATTTTCCCTTACTAAATCATTAAACATAACTAGGGATGCAAGAGGAGTTTTTAATTGATGAGATATATCTGATAGAAAGTCTTTTAAATTCTCCTTATCTTCCCTTAATAATCTAATAGAATTATTAACTCTTTCTCCCATGTAATTTAATGAAGAAATTAAGCTTTCCATCTCTCCTTCTCCCATATACTCTTGAATTTTTTTATATTCTCCCTTTGACATAGCGCAAGTATTCTCTACAATATTGTTAATCTGAAAATAAATACCCTTTAATTCTCTTATAAAAACTATATAAAGAACCATGAGAAAAATTACTGCCATAGGGATAAATGTCATAAGGATTATATTTAAAATCTTTTTATGTATTTCATTACTGCTTAACGATAGAGTTTCATCATATCCATAACTTTTTAACAGAGCTTTTGCCTCATCTATCTTTTCAACGTCTCTTAGTTCATAGAAATTTTTTATTATACTTGAATCCGTTTTTCCTTCTAATATATTAGCAATAGTTACTGTATTTTGATCTATCATTAATTTGTTTATGTACTTTCCAATGGCAAAAGAGGTAATCGCTATGCTAATTACCCCTATAATTAAAACTATAATAAATTTTCTTGTTACTCTCCTAGCTTCTGGATTTCTAAAAACCTTTTCCATTCTCATTTTCTAACCTCTATCCATTTATAGCCTATTCCTCTTATTGTTTCTATATAAGGCTCTTCTTTGTCCTCTAGAAGTTTTTCTCTTAGTCTCTTAATATATACTGTTAGAGTTTTTTCTTCTATAAAGTCTCCTTCTATATCCCATATCTTTCCTAAAAGTTGCTTTCGAGTTAAAACGTTACCTCTATTTTCAACTAATAATAAAAGAAGCTTGTACTCACTTGATGTTAAAAATATTTTTTCACGTCCTTTATAAACTTCATACTTTAAAGGGAAAATAACTAAGTCTTTGCAAATAATTCTATCCTTTAACTGGTCTTCCTTCTGTAAACCTCGTCGTCTAGCCACTGCATTTATTCTAGCTATTAGCTCTCTAACTCTCACAGGTTTTGTTAAATAATCATCTGCTCCCATATCTAGCCCTAAAACTATATTAACTTCCTCATCACAGGCTGTTAAAAATATAATAGGAGTAGTATCATTCTCCCTTATTTCTCTACAAAAATCATATCCGCTTCCATCTGGTAAAGTAACATCTAATAAAATAAGATCTATATCATCTTCTTTAAATTTATTTCTGCTTTCCTTTAAAGTGGCAGCACACACAACTTCAAAGTTCTCATTTTTCAACGAATATTCAATTCCCATAGCTAAAGTCATATCATCTTCTACCAATAAAATTTTCATAAAGCCTCCATAGTTATGTAGAAAAACCCCTACATTTTTTTGCAGGAGTTTTTCTATTAATATCTATATTATAGACTAAATTATCCAACTTTAAAACTACTTGTATATAACATTATACTTAAATATCATTTTCTATTCATCATCATTAATACCCTCTACTATACTAAGATCTCTTAATTTTCTGAGTGGTATCATTGTAGATATATAGGTTAATGCTATAGCTGCTACTATTGACAGGCTAAATGGAATATAGGCAAAATTATATTTTATATCAGCTAGCCCTCCACTTATTTTTATTAATAGAAGAAGCAGCGCTGTAGATCCTATTCCTCCAAATATCGCTGCAAAAACTCCATATAAAGTTCCCTCTAGCATTACACTTTTTCTAAGTTGATTCTCTGTCATTCCTATTGCCCTAAGAGTTGAAAATTCCTTTCTTCTAAGCAATAGATTCGTAGAAATTGTATTAAATATATTTACGACAGATATAACTGTTACTATTGCTATAAAGCAATATACAAAAAACTCAACTTGCCCATACATTTGTTCAATCTGATTTACTTGGTCTCCTATATCAGTATATGCATAACCCTTAGCATCCTTCACTCCATCAATATACTTTATAGCATCTACTGTACTATTTTCATCATCTCCAAAATCAAATAATAAAGAATTTGGATTAACCTTTCCAAAATATTTTGCAGAACCATCTTTATGCAGTAACAGCTCAATTCCACCACTTACATATTCCCCAACAAAGGGGTCCTTTTCTACTATGGCTACAACTGGCACTTCAATAAAATTATTATTGTTAATGGCTGCCCTTATATTAGTGTCATTTGATTCTTCATTTTTTGAGCTATAGTTATCTAATTTCGGAATTTTTATTTTATCTCCAACTTTATAATTAGTAGCTCTAATAATTTCTTTACTCCCATCTTCATTAGTTGTTTTTGTGCTATCAATAAGTACTACTCCACCATTTTTTAAAGCTTCCATATCTATTTTGCCATCAAGTAAATATTGTTCTGCTAGTTTTAATTCTTTTTCACCCTCAATATATATTGATGCTCCCGTAATTTCTCTATATCCGGTATCATCTATTATATCTGAGCCTACAGGTCTATTTGCTTTGCCTTCATATTCTCCATTAACCCGGTCTATTGGAATAGCTAAGTTTGAATAACCCAGATAACATTCATATTTTTCTTTAGCAGATATATTTTTATTTACCTCGTTAATTTCATCTTGAGTGAATTCTTCTCCCTCATTAGCTTTTGTTAAACTGGAATCGAAAACAATATTCATATACATCTGTGATACAGCTTGTTTTGTGTAATCTAAAAATCCATAGAATACATTAAATAGTATTAATGAAACTGTTAACGCAATAACAGTTACAAAAAATCTGAAGGGAGTTCTTCTTGTATTTTTATAAGCTAAGCTTCCCTCAATTCCAAATATCTTTTCTACAAACTTTCCTTTTCTTCTCTTAATTTTGCCTATTTTAATTTCATTTTTATTCCTCATTGCCTCAACTGCTGAGACTTTTTGTGCTTTTCTTGCAGGGCCTAAAATAGATAACCAAATAGTTACTGAAACTAATATTGCTGTAACTAAAATAATACTTGGATAAAATTTCACATTAAAATTTGTTAGGAATATTAAAAGATCATCTCCTATGAATATTTTCATTCCATACTTAAGGGCTATAAATCCTACTAAACATCCTATTGGTAATGCTATAAGCCCCATGAGTATCCCTTCTTTAAATATAATTTTCTTTATTTGTTTAGGGGTAGCACCTATTGCTTTTAATATTCCAAAATACTTTATTCTTTCCATTACTGATATATTAAATGAATTGTATATTACTGTTATTGTACAAATCATTATTATAATAACAACGAATATTGCCATATTCTTTAAAGCCACTGCAATTGATTTTCCTGAGCCATTACCCGTTAAATAAAGCAATTCTAAATTTTCAATTTTAGTATTCTCTTCAACCTGAATATTAGCATTACTTATAACTTTATCTATAATTTCTTGTTTATCTTTTTCAGAATTTAGATTTACATAAACAGTATAATTAGAATCTAAATTAATAGCGCTATTCTCTAAATATGTTGTAAATGTAATTGGTCCCTCTGAAGAATAACTTGCTGCTTTATATACTCCTACTATCTGAACCTTAACTTCTTCATTTACCCCTATTAAAGTATACTCATCACCTAGCTTAGACTTAAGAAGAGCCTTTTCACTGCTATCTATTATTACTTCTCCTGTTTTTTCTGGTTCTCTACCTTCTAAAATTTCTTTAGTTTTTATTTTTTCAAAGTATTCTTTATTTCCTTGTGAAAGATTTACTGTTTTCACACTGTCCTTCAAGGAATAAACTTCCCCTTGATTGAATATTGAACTATCTTTAATTTCAGCATTATTAATAACCTTATCTACCTGTTCCTTATTTATATTCCTAACTTGGAATTCATAATCACCTTCAGCCCTTATGCTTGCAATATATGAATCCCTAAAACTTAATAGGAAGGTTCCAACTGCAAATATTAGTACTGTTGCTAAAGTGATTCCTACAATTGTTAGAGCTGTTCTCTTTTTATTTTCTTTCATGTATCTATTAGTTATTTGACTATAGCTCTTCATAGTCTTCTCTCCCCTATTCAACTACTTTTCCATCCTTGATTTTTATAATTCTATCCGTATTTTCAGCAATAGCTAGATCATGAGTTATTATTATTGCTGTCTGATTATATTTTCTTATAGAAACCTTTAGCATCTCCATAATTTCCTTTGAATTTTCACTATCTAAATTTCCCGTAGGTTCATCTGCTAAAATAATTGCTGGTTTATTAATTAAAGCCCTTGCCATGGCAACCCTTTGTTGCTGTCCACCTGAAAGTTCTGACGGCAAATGATTTAACCTATCTTCAATTCCTAAAGTTTTAACTAAATCTTTAAAGTATTCTTCATCAACTTTTTTATGATCTAAAAGTGCTGGCATCTTAATATTTTCTTCTACTGATAATACTGGTATTAGATTAAATGATTGAAATACAAAACCTATCTTTCTTCTTCTAAATACGGCTAAGCTTTCTTCCTTAAGCTTATATATATCTTCATTATCTATAATTACCTTTCCACTAGTAGGTCCATCCACTCCTCCTATTTGATGTAACAACGTACTCTTTCCTGAACCGCTTGCCCCTATTATTGCAACAAATTCTCCCTTTTCAACCTCTATGCTTACATTATCTAATGCAACTACCTTATTGTCCTTCTTTCCATAAACCTTACTTAAATTCTCAGTTTTAATTACTATCATCGTTATTTCTCCCTTCATTAACTACTATAGGTCTATATTACCTTGTGAATATTACAAAAGGGTATACTGAATTATAACAATTTTGTAATAAAAAAAGACACTGTTACAATTTAAAACTGTAACAATGTCTTTAAATATATACATCGCATCTTTGGTCTGTTATTTCTTTTCATGTGCTTATTTAGAAATTAAGCAATCTCCAGTCATATCAGCTGGAACTTCAACGCCCATTTCATTAAGCATAGTTGGAGCTATATCTGCTAGCTTTCCTGGCTTCAATACTCTTCCATTTATGTTTTTTGATACCCATAAAAATGGTACTGGTAGTATAGTATGAGCAGTAAATGGAGTTCCTGTTGAGAAATCTATCATTTTTTCTGCATTACCATGATCAGCAGTAACAAATAATGTTCCATCTTTTTCAAGAATCTTATCAGCTATTTTACCTAGACATGTGTCAACAGCTTCTACTGCCTTAATTGCAGCTTTAACTATTCCTGTATGACCAACCATATCTGCATTAGCTAAGTTTAATATTATCATATCATACTTATCTTCATCTATTTTCTTTAGTAGTTCCTCAGTAACCTCATAAGCTGACATTTCAGGCTTAAGGTCATAGGTAGCAACCTTAGGTGATGGGATAACAACCCTATCTTCACCTTCATTAGGTTTTTCAACTCCACCATTAAAGAAGAAAGTAACATGAGCATATTTTTCTGTTTCTGCTATTCTAAGTTGGTTTTTTCCCTTTGAAGAAACATATTCTCCTAGAGTATTTAGTAATGTTTGTGGTGTAAATGCAACATTAACACCTTCTAAAGTACTATCATATTGTGTCATAGTAACAAATGTAAGATCTAAAGTTTCTCTATTAAATCCAGCAAATGTTTTATCATTTATAGCTCTAGTTATTTCTCTAGCTCTATCTGGTCTGAAATTAAAGAATATTACTGAATCTCCATTTTGAATTTTCCCTATAGCTTCTCCATTTTTTACTACTACTGCTGGTAATACAAATTCATCTGTTTTATTGTCATGGTATGATTTTTCCATAGCTTCTACAGCTGAATTGGCAGTTTCACCTTTTCCTAGTACTATTGCATTGTAAGCAAGTTCAACTCTTTCCCATCTATTATCTCTATCCATAGCATAATATCTACCACTTACAGTAGCGATTTCACCTATTCCAATTTCCTTCATCATTTCTTCAGTCTTTACTACAAAATCTTTACCTGATGATGGTGGTACATCTCTTCCATCCATGAATGCATGTACATAAACTTTTTGAAGTCCTTCTTTTTTCGCAAATTCTAATAATCCTCTTAAATGTTCAATATGTGAGTGAACTCCACCATCTGATAGAAGTCCCATCAAATGTAGTGGAACATTGTTTTCCTTTGAATTTTTCATTGCCTTTAATAGTTCTTTATTATTATAAAAATCTCCATCTGCAATAGACTTAGTAATTCTTGTTAATTCTTGATATACTACTCTTCCTGATCCTATGTTTAAATGTCCAACTTCTGAATTTCCCATTTGTCCTTCTGGTAAACCTACCGCCATTCCACTTGCTTGAAGTTGTGCGTTAGGATATTCCATTAGTAATCTGTCAAAATTCGGTTTATTAGCTAATGCAACTGCATTACCCTCTGATTTTGGTGCTAAACCAAACCCGTCCATTATCATTAGCATAACTGGTTTCTTCGCCATAATTACCTCCATTAAATTTAAATTCATTCTACATAATTCAATTATACTACACTAATAAAAAAACTACTAATATATATACGTTTACACTACCTATTTTTTTATGTATTTTTTCATAAAATTTAACGAGGAAATAGTTAACATTTCCACGTTAATATTTTTGCTGATTTAGCCTTGCAAAATTTTATTTTTACTAGATATAAAACATTGCTGAACTAGCAACTCCATTTTTATATTCTTCTACTAAATCTGCAAGAGTAGTATTATCTGCAATTTTATTAATGTTACTATCCATCTTATTCCAAACATTATTTCCTATAGATTGAATTATGCTTTCATCACATTTCATACTATTATCAAAAGTAACATTCAACAAAGTGCTATCTAAAGCATTTAATATCGTTGAAATTTTAAGATTCTCTGGTTTTTTTGTAATAACATAACCACCTTGAGCTCCCTTTGTACCATTTATCAAACCAGCTTGACGAAGTGGAGTTAATATTTGTTCCAGATAATTTTTTGAAATTCCTTGTCTTTCCGAAATACTGATTACTGTTACCACATCTCCATTATTTGAATTCGCAACAATATCTATTAAGGCTACTAGACCATATTCTACTTTTGTAGATATCTTCATAATTATCCTCCATTATGCTTTTAAAAACAGCATAGTATATTTTGTTCAATTTGTTTACTTTTTATTACAGTATAACATATCTCCCTACTAAATCTCAATAGAGATTCAATCAAGACTTATATGTTTACTTTAGCAATAAGTGTCATTACATAAAAAAAGTGTCAACTTTGTCGACACCTTTAAAGAAACTACAAAGATTATAGCTTCCTTTCCTAAATAAATTTCTCTTATTCTTTAATGTTTCTAATTATAATATAATCATCCGTCTCAGAAATAATAATACTTTCCTTAAGGATTTCTTTATTCTCTAAATACTTAGTCTTTTTAGTTATTAGCACTGCATCCTGATCATCGGAAAATCCTTTAACGCCACCAATTTTACATTTTAAATCTCCGTATAATTCACTAATTAATAATTGGCTTTGTCTCCACTCTGCACTTTCAATATCAATATAGGCATCTTCGCTTTTTATCTCTTCATTATCTTTAAAAGATTCCACCATAAAATCCTGAAGTAAATCTCTCTGAGGATTGTTAACAAATTTAACTGTGATATATCCTTGATAAATAACTGCCACTCCAAATATCAAGCTCAAAGTTACTGTAATCAATCTATTCATGGATAATTCCCTTAGAAATTTACCAAGAAAAATAGCCCCTACTATTATCACTGCTATGTAAATAGGTATTATGTACCAAGCTAATTTAGTTTTAGCTATTGTAAACACTATAAGTGGAATTATAATCCACAGACTGTAACCTATAACATCATTTTTAGCTAATTCCCATTTTTTAAAGTATAATATGGAACCTATCAGTATTATTATACCTAATGCAATAACTAAAGAAGTTCCATTTAATAATATAAACTTAAAGTAATGCAATATAGATTCCTTGTTTCCTTCTATAGCTTCACTACTTCTTTTTAATAAATCATATTGTAGCATCTCTACTAAAAATTTTGTTCCATCCTTTAAAACTCTAGCTACTACCCAGGCTCCAATTGGAACTGTGAATGTTAAAATAAATAATACCCATTCCTTTAACTTAATCTTCTTTATCTCACTAGTTAATAATAAAAACAATCCGCCAATTGCAACAATTACAAAGGCATGCCAGCTTTTAGTTAAAAATGCTAGGGAAAAGCAAATTCCGCATATGTATAAGGCTTTTTTATTTTTATCTATTGATAACATTGCTATCATAGATATTGTAAAAAATAGAATAAATAAAGCATCCGCATCTCCATTTCTTGCTGTATGAGCCATATATAAGGGAGTACAAACTGAAAATGCAATTAACGAAATAATTGATTCAAGCTTTCCATATTTTTTGCCAATAAAATATGCCAGTATAATTCCTGTTAAAAGCATTGCAATAGCAGATGGAACCCTAAAGGCAAAGGTTGATGTCCCTAACATTTTAAAAGCAATAATTATAAAATTAAAACTTAAAGGTGGTTTTAGGTTCCAGTAATCATTCTGGTAATTATAGGTATTAATTATGTTTTCATGGTTTTTCATCATTTCATAGGCACTTGCCCCATGTCTTGATTCATCCCAATCCACTACTGGAAACTGTCCTAATTTCCAAAAACATACAAATGCCAAAAAAGCTCCTACTATTATAAAGAGAATATTATAATATTTATTGATAAATCTTACTAGATTTGACTTTATTCTATTAGTATTAGTTTTCATTTTTTAAAGCACCTCACCACTACTAGTGTTATTTGAATTTTTAAATAAATTTTGTATCTTTTCTATAATTAATGGTTCTCTAATAAACCTCATTACTTTCAAATTAAATTTTCTCATTAATTGAGCTGAAACTGAAATAAAATTAATGAATGGTGTCCAAGCAAAGTTATCTATTCCGATACCAACATATACTTTACCATAATTTTAGATATAATCCAACATTTTATAACTAGTTCTAATTCTAAAGTATTCTTCTACATTTTATATTCTATCGAAAAATAAGGACTATATTTGTTAGAGGTTATACTCACATAACGTGAGCCACCTATCGAACAAATATAGTCCTATATTTTACTAAGTTATAATTCTCTTAGTAGTTAACTATTTGTGAGAAGTCTAAAGCAAGAAGACTTGCTCCTCCAACTAAAGCTCCATCTATGTCAGACATAGCCATTTGATCTTTAATTGAATTTGGTTTAACTGATCCGCCATATTGGATTCTTACTTTATCAGCAACTTCTTTTCCAAACATTTCAGCAACAACATCTCTAATAGCCTTTATTGTGTCATTTGCTTGTTCATTAGTAGCAGTCTTACCAGTTCCTATAGCCCATATTGGTTCGTAAGCTATAATAAGTTTTTCTGCTAATTTTGTATCAAGTCCAGCTAAGTCAGCCTTAATTTGTCCTGATATAACATCATTTGTAGTTCCATTTTCTCTTTGTTCTAGAGATTCTCCACAGCAAAGTATTGGAATTAGCTTATGAGCAAATGCAACTTTAACCTTTTTGTTTAAAGCTTCATCAGTTTCATTGAAATATTCTCTTCTTTCACTGTGTCCTAAAACTACATAGTCAACTCCCATAGCTTCAAGCATTCCTGGAGAAACTTCTCCTGTGAAAGCTCCCTTTTCTTCAAAGTGCATGTTTTGAGCACTTATCTTTACGTTTGAACCAGCAGCAGCCTTTATAGCAGCGTCTAAGCAAACAAAAGTTGGACATATAACTACTTCACAAGTAGCCTTATTTACTAATGGTTTTAATTCATTTATCATTTTAACAGCTTCGTCTGGAGTGTAATTCATCTTCCAGTTTCCAGCAATAATAGCTTTTCTCATTAATATTCACCTCTTATTATTATTTGTTTATTCTTATATATTATTTATCGTTTAAAGCAGCAATACCAGGAAGTTCTTTTCCTTCTAGGAATTCTAGAGAAGCTCCACCACCTGTTGATATGTGAGTCATCTTTTCTCCAAATCCTAAGATATTAACAGCAGCAGCTGAGTCTCCTCCACCAATAACTGTTGTAGCATCTGCATCAGCCATAGCCTTAGCAACTGCAATTGTTCCCTTATTGAAGTTATCAAATTCGAAAACTCCCATAGGTCCGTTCCAAATAACAGTTTTTGCATCCTTTATAGCGTTTGCATAAAGAACATCTGTCTTAGGTCCAATATCTAATCCCATGCTACCTGCAGGAATATTTTGGTCTTCTGTAACTACAGCTGTAACATCCTTAAATCCATCTGCAACTCTGTGATCTACTGGTAACAAGAATTTTACGCCCTTAGTCTTAGCCTTTTCAATCATTTCCTTAGCATAGTCAATTCTATCAGCTTCAACTAGTGAAGTTCCGATTTCATATCCTTGAGCCTTTAAGAATGTGTAAGCCATTCCGCCACCAATGATTATTGTATCAACCTTTTCTAAAAGGTTGTTAATAACAGCAATCTTATCAGAAACCTTAGCTCCACCTAATATAGCAACAAAAGGTCTAACTGGTGCGTTTACAACTTCTCCTAAAAACTTCAATTCCTTTTGAATTAAGTACCCACATACAGCTGTTTTCAAGTAATCAGTTACTCCAACAGTTGAACAATGAGCTCTATGAGCTGTTCCAAAGGCATCATTAACAAAGACATCAGCAAGAGAAGCTAATTCCTTTGAGAATTCTGGAAGGTTCTTAGTTTCTTCTTTTCTGCATCTTGTGTTTTCTAATAATACAACGTCTCCGTCTTTCATATCAGCAACAGCTTTTTTAGCATTATCTCCAACAACTTCTTCATCTCTTGCAAAAACAACTTCTTGATCTAGCATTTGACTAAGTCTTACAGCAACTGGTGCTAAAGAGTTAGAAGCATCTTTTCCTAAATGTGAACAAAGTATAACCTTTGCGCCATTTTTTATCAAATAATTTATAGTTGGTAATGCACCCTTTAATCTGTTTTCATCAGTTATCTTTCCATCTTTTAAAGGTACGTTAAAGTCACATCTCACTAAAACTTTTTTGCCTTTAACTTGGATATCTTCGATAGTTTTCTTATTAAAGCTCATTCTTTCACCTCATATTATATTTTTATTATTTAAAATAGGTCTGGCCTCATAGATTAACTATAATACCAGACCTATTTATTTCACCAATTTATATAATTAAATTAATATTAAGCTAATTCAGCGAAATACTTAATTGTTCTAACCATTTGGCTAGTGTATGAATTTTCGTTATCATACCATGCAACTGTTTGAACTTGATATAAATCTTCTCCGATTTTAGCAACCATTGTTTGAGTTGCATCGAATATAGAACCAAATTTACTTCCAACGATATCAGAAGATACTATTTGATCTTCATTGTAACAGAAAGATTCATCTGCTGCTGCTTTCATTACTGCATTGACAGAATCTACTGTAATATCTTTTCCTTTTACAACTGATATTAATATTGTTGTAGAACCAGTTGGAACTGGAACACGTTGTGCAGCACCAATTAATTTTCCGTTTAATTCTGGAATAACTAATCCGATAGCTTTTGCAGCTCCTGTTGAATTAGGAACTATGTTTACAGCCGCTGCTCTCGCACGTCTGAAGTCTCCGCCTCTATGAGGTCCGTCTAATAACATTTGATCTCCAGTATAAGCATGAATTGTGTTCATGATACCAGATTGAATCTTTGCAAAGTTATTAAGAGCGTTAGCCATAGGAGCTAAACAGTTTGTTGTACAAGAAGCTGCTGATATAATTGTATCTTCTGCTTTTAATACATCATGATTTACATTGAATACAACTGTTGGAAGATCGTTACCAGCTGGTGCTGAAATAACAACTTTCTTAGCTCCTGCTTTGATATGTGCTTCAGATTTTGCTTTAGATGCATAGAATCCAGTACATTCAAGTACTACATCTACTCCTACTTCTTTCCAAGGAAGTGTAGAAGCGTCTGCTTGTGCATAAATCTTTATTTCTTTTCCATTAACAACGATAGAAGAATCTTTAACCTCTACTGTTTGGTCATATCTACCTTGAGATGAATCATATTTTAATAAGTGTGCTAACATTTTAGTATCTGTTAGGTCGTTTATTGCAACGATCTCATACCCCTCTGCTCCAAACATTTGTCTGAATGCAAGACGTCCAATACGTCCAAAACCATTAATTGCTACTTTAACATTTGCCATTAAAAACTACCTCCTAATATCTATTTATAAAAATATATATTTAAAAAAATATTATTTTTTATAATCTAAGTTAATTTACTTTTGGTTATTCTTTAACTGCTCTAGAATTTCTCTACCCGCAGCCTCATCTGTTAAAAGAATTCCATTAGTATTGTTACGTTGAGTTGAAATAATAGATGCTACTTTATTTTTACCACCTGCAACAGCAATATGTGTGCTAATTTTTTTAGCCTCTTTAATGTTTATTCCTATTGGGGTGATTTGGCAAACAACTTCTGATTCTTTGTTGAAATAACACCCAAAGGCCTCTCCAACTGATCCAAGTTTAATTAACCCATCTATTTCTTCCTGTGACGCTCCCCTTTTGGCTGCCATTTCCATAGCATTACCTATACCATATATTAATATATCTGCATTATGAATGCAATCAATAATTTCCTTAATTCCCTTTTCTTTTAGTAAAAAATCTAAAATATCCGAGGAAAGATTTTCTGGTATATGAAGCATTTTGTAAGTTCCATCAATTTTTTCTGCAAGGGCCGCGGCTAAAGTATTTGCTTGTGTTTCAACCTTTTTTCCCATTCCGCCTCTTGCTGGAACTACCAATATATTTGATAAGTTATTTAACCTAGGAAAGGCTTCTATAACTTCTTTTAACGTACTTCCTCCAGTTATTGCTATTATACTATTATTTTCAATAATATCTTTAACATAATTAGAGCATGCTTTTCCAAGTTCCTTAAGTACCATTGGATTTTCCTCAACATCTCCTGAAACGATAATAACTTGTCTTAAATTCAATAACGTCTTAATTTGGTTTTCTATTTCCGACAAGCCTTTAATTTCGTGAATAAAATCTTTAAGTTTAGTAACGATTTCTTCTCCACTTTTTGTTATATTCATTCCTGGAGTATTTATTTCTATTAATCCCTGTTCCTTAAGAAAGCTTATCTCAGTTCTTACTATTCTCTCCCCTAAATTTACTTGATTAGCCAATATTCTTCTGCCAATGGGTTGATTATAGTAAATCGTCCTCAATATATTGTACCTTTTTTCGAGCACTTCTACAAGTTCAGGAACTATTTTCTTTTGAAGCTTTAATATTTCCTGCACTGTAAACACTCCTTTGGGCTTATAAAGTCCCACTGTATTTATTTTCGTCCCGCAACTACCATTATAGTCCAATACTTGCATTTTTGAAAGTCTTTATAAAAAGTTCTTATAATTATTTTATTTATACTCATATAGGATTAGCTATTTATAAGCTCATTATTCATAATCTTTTTCTCTTGCAAGAAGATTTTATTCCCACTTCTTCTCTATATTTAGCTACAGTTCTTCTAGATATATTCATATCTTCTTTATTTAACTCATCGCATATAAATTGATCAGATAGAGGCTTTATTTTATTCTCTGAATATATTAATTCTTTTATTCTATTTTTTATTTTAACTACTGAAATGTCTTCGCTACTTTCTTTACTTGCCACTCCAGTTGAAAATAGATCCTTTATTTTTATTGTTCCAAATGTTGTTAAAATATATTTATCTTTAATCGCTCTACTTACTGTAGATTCATGCATATCTATTTCCTCTGATATATCCTTGAGTGTCATTGGCTTTAATAAATTAAGACCTCGATCAAAAAATTCCATTTGTTTCTCTAATACCTTTTCAAGCACCTTATAAAGAGTGGATCTTCTTTGATCTATACTTTTAATTAAAAATAATGCCTTATCTAATTTTTCCTTTACATATTTACTAGTATCACTTTTTTCTCCACTATTTATTACCTGTTTGTATACATTATTAATTGATAGGCTAGGAAGAAGTTTATCATTCATAATAATATAATACTCACCCTGAATATTTCTTATTTCTGCATCAGGCATAATAAATTTCACATCTTCCCCAGTATAAAATCCACTTGATGGCTTTGGCTCTAACTTTTTTATTATGTCTCCATATCGCTGAGCCTCTCTTTGAGATATATTAAATCTATCAGCTATATTCTTATATTTATTATTTGCCAAATCCTCTAAATAATCATCAACTATACCTTCTAAGATGATATTTATTAAGCCTAGATGTATTAATTCAAGTTTTAAGCATTCCTTTAAATCTCTTGCGCCAATCCCATAGGGCTCTAATTCTTGTACCACTTCTAAAGCTTTTTCTACACAAGAACTACTTATTTTTAGTTCTCTAGCTATTTCATCTATACTTATTTCTAAGTATCCTCTATTATCTAAGCATTCAATTATGTAATCTGCTATTTCTTTTACAAAGGAATCTTCCTCAATATCAGCTAGTTGCTCATGCAAATATTCTTTTAATGATTTTTTTTCTGATATAAAATTAAATGGAGATACTTCATCATCATAACTTCCATAACTTTGGGCTCCATAATTATCAAATTCAAGATATTTTATCATTTCTTTATAATCATACTTATCTAACTCTTTATTACTATCTTGTGTATTATCAGTATAATCCTCTTTAATTTCTAATACTGGATTCTCAGAAAACTCATTATCTATGAATTCTCGAAGCTCATTAGCTGACATTTGGAGCACCTTAATTGAAAGTTTCATCTCTTGAGTTAAAGCTAATTTTTGATCCTGGGATAAATTATACTCATACTCCATTTTCATATTTTCGCCCTCCTTTATTGCATATTAATATCTTTATCTATAGTTTGTATTTCTATTAAAATAATTTTAATTTTTATGTATACATTTTCATGTTTTATATAAGATAAGAAGCTCGTAAGCTCCTTATCTTAATTTGGATTTTTCTTTGCAAAGAAAAACACTCCAGTTACATTGTCACCTGAATGGATACCAACAGTACATCCAACTTCTGCTGCTATATAATTAATCTTTTTTTCATCAAAATCATTTTTTATAGAATTATATACTTCCTCATTGTTCACATTTAAAAGAACTATTGGCATGCCCTCTAAGCACTCGAATTCTTCAACATCCCTAAGTATTCTTTTTACAGCTCTCTTGCTGCCTCTAACCTTATCCTTAATAGACATTAGCCCAGCCTTAACCTCTAGTATCAATTTAATACCTAGAACTCCTGTAACTACGCTTACAGCTCTAGGTATCCTCCCTCCCTTAACTAGATTATCTAGAGACTCGAAACATAAAGATGAGCAAATATAAGATTTTTTTTCTTCTAAATCATTAATTATTTCATTAATGCTTTTACCTTGATCTCTTAATATAGCAGCTCTATATGCTAATAATCCTAGTCCTGATGTAACAGTTTGAGAATCTATAACATGAATATCATCACTTTCTATCATCTTTTTAGCTAGACATGCAGAGTGATAAGTTCCACTCATGCCAGACGAAAGATGTATGGAAATAATCTTATACCCTTCTTCTAAATACCCCCTATATGCTTCTTCAAATCTATTTGGAGTTACCTGAGAAGTATTCGGAAAAATATCTCCCTCTTCTATTTTTGCAAATAATTCATCGATAGTTATCTCTACTCCATCTCTGTAACTTTCTTCCCCGAAATTAATAAGTAAAGGTAATACTTCAATAGCTAGTTTATCAAATATTTCCTTAGGCAAATCTGCAGAGCTATCTGTAATTATTTTTATTTTATCCATTTACCTTAGTCTCCTCTATATTTATTTCATATTAGGAAATCCAATTTGTCTTAGCGCTTCATAAGCAACTATGGCGACTGTATTTGATAGATTTAAGCTTCTTGTACTACTCTTAATCATTGGAATTCTAATATTCTCATGAGCTACATGAACCTCTTCAGGAGTTCCCGCAGATTCTTTTCCAAACATTATGAAATCTCCTGTCTTAAAGGAAACTTCATCATAATGCTCTCCACCGTGAGTTGAGGCCAAAAATATTTTTTCATTTCCATATTTATTCATAAAATCTTCATAACTCTCATGAACCTCTAAATTTAAGTCCTTCCAATAATCTAAACCTGCTCTTCTTAAGTGTTTTTCATCTAATTCAAAACCAAGTGGTTTGATTAAATGCAACTTTGAATCTGTTAATACGCATGTCCTTGCAATGTTCCCTGTATTTTGTGGTATTTCCGGCTGATATAAAACTATATTAAAATTCAAAATATTCTCCTCCATTATAAAACAAATTTTTTAATTGCCTTTGCTACTCCATCATTATAATTTGTATCTGTGATATAATCCGCTACTTCCTTAAGCTTAGGTACTGCATTTCCCATAGCCACACCAATACCTGCATATTGAATCATGAAAATATCATTTTCATTATCTCCTATGCATAATATCTCTTCACGCTTAACACCTAAGTAATTAGCAAGTATTTCAACGGCCTTGCCCTTAGAAACTCCTGTAGAATTAACTTCGAGGGAGTATCTTCCAGCTCCGCAAATAGTTAGTTCTTCATCTCTATAAGCATCTTCTCTAAAAGCTTGCACCCTTTCAGAGTCATTGGAATAAACAACACATTTAGCTATTCTATTATCATATTTCTTAAATCTTTTAACTAAGGTTTTGTAAGAGATGCAACTATCAACTATTATTCCATATTTTGCATGTCTACTAGCGATTTTATATATCAAAGCTCCTATAAACCCTCTTAAATCATTTGATATAACCCTATCAGTAGTATAAAAATGAGTTGTAATTTTATGTTTTTTAGCTAATTCCATAATTTTTCTACACTGATTTTCACTTAGGGCCCCATAATATATTTCTTTTTTTAAATCTCTATCCATGATTACTGCACCATTTGCAGCTATTATAGGAGATTTAGATCCAATTTTTTCTGCTACTTGAACAGCATTATTATATATTCTTCCTGTAGCTACTACAATTTCTACACCTTTTTTAACAGCTTCTTGTATAGCTTGTATAGATTTCTCTGAAATAAATTGATTTCTTCCTGAAAACAAAGTTCCATCAAGATCAATACAAATTATTTTTATACTCATAAATTTACCTATCTCCTCATTTTTAATGTTCAGTATAAGGAGCATACGAGTCCGTTGATATAAGTTCCCTATTTATCTCTACTCCATTTTTGTAAGTTACTTGATATGCTTTTGCTTTAGTGTTTCCTTTGGTGTCAGTTCCAAGATTTTCAGACTTTAATTCATAAGTATTACCACTTAAAGCTGTTAGATCACCGTAAATATTAAATGTTACAGTTCCTCCGCCGCCTATTCCCTCAATATATATTGGAAAATCATAGGTATTCTTAAATTTATAATCTAAATATCCCCAAGCTACAGTTGCATCAAGTCCCGGTTCAGAATAACCTACTGGCAATCCATGATTATGTCTTTCTACTGACCTTATATTAGCCTTCATTACAGTCCTATACAAAGCAGTAGAAACTTGACATATGCCTCCGGCTTCAACCTGTTCTACCTTATTATTTACATAGCCACCTGCAGTGGTATAGCTACCTCTGCCCTTCTGTGATACTTCATCATAACTAAATTCCTCTCCTGGCATTAATAAAGTTGCATTCACCAAAGATGTTGCTATTTCAAGATTAGTACCTCTATCATTTACATCATAACTAGTTGAAAAAGTAGACATTTTTCCAGTTATCTTTGATAGAGCTTCCTTTGACTTGGCTACTTTTATCTCTGTTAAAGTAAAAGTCAAATTAGTATCCTCACCTAACGTGTCATTTATAGATTCCTTCATAGTAGTCACGAATTCTTCTTTATTAAGTTCATATCCAACCACATCTGGAGTTATTGAAACTTTACCTCCAACTATAGTCATACTTGCATCTTTAGACTGAACGTTAACTTCAGCCGCTATATTTTCTTCTAGCTCATTTATCTTATCTTCATCATAACCAAAGACTAACTCAATCTCATGAGTTTCATTATCCTTGTTCTTAATTAAAGATCTTTTTGTAAACATATTTTGATCTTTACCAAAACTCATAGCTTCATCTACAGTTTCTTCTATTTCATACCCAGCTGACAAATCAGCATAAGTGTAGTTAAACATCTTGTCCTCAATTTTAATATTGATTTTTTTATCTAATAGTTTTTTAGAAAATGATTCTTCTATTGAGTCTATAGCCTCTTCCTTTGTCTTACCACTTAAATCAAAGCCTTGAACAATAACTCCTGAGTATATTTTTTCATTCCATTTATCAACTGATATCTTTATTGAAAGAGCATACACCGACAAAGCTGAAACAACAATAATAATAATCGCTATAATCTTAATGTGTTTATTGTTCCTAACAGACCTCTTCTCTTGTTTCTTTTCCACTATGTAATCCCCTTCCTAGCCATTTTATAATAATAAATATAATATCAATGTCTATTATATAGTAACATAAAAAAAAATGAAAGAAGCTGTCACTTCTTTCATTGATATTTTTTTATAAATCAACCTTTGCTCTTTTTGCAGAAGTCTCCCCATCGTAATCAAAAGCTTCTATAGTAATAGAAATTGATGGTGCTTTTACAATTGGGAATTCATTTCCTTTTATAATAAACTCCGTATCATTTTCATCAACTGTTCCAACCCAATAATTATTTGCGAATATATTATATCCTAATAAGTCCACATCCGGTACCTTGTTCCATGCGACAACAATATTATTCTCTTCGCGTCTAGCCTTTAGTCCACTTACATAACTTGGTTGAATTAACAATGCGATATTATTAGGTCCCCAGTTTGCATCTACTGGATTTCCAATACCCTCTACAATTGCATCTTCGCTAAATTGCCATATTCTCCATCTAGTCCATCCTCCTTGATCCTTTGGGAAAGGTGGATTTCCCGGTATTTTGGTGTACAAAGCTATCCAAAGAGGCATATTCTTTAATGGGTATCCTCTACCTGGAACCTGAAAATTATCATACAAGTCTATAAAGAAAGCACCTGTGTACAGCATAAGCCTTCTCCTAGTTTTCTTTTCAAATCTCTTTCTAAACCTATCAATCCAGTTAACTAATACAGTAGTTGTAATGGATTTGTTTGTTGGGGTTTCAATATCTAATACCGGAAAAAGATCTCCATAATTCTTTGTACCAAAACCTTCTTCTAATATATTAATGAAATCATCACACTGCCTATCCGCATCCGTTAAATCATTAGAAGGAATTCCAAAATGATAAGCCCCTACAGGTATTCCATAATTCCTTGAGTCCTTTGCAAAGGCTAAAAACTTCTTATCAACTCTAAATCGGCCTGTTCCTGACCCTGATGACCGTAAGTACAAGAAATCTATCTTCGTTCCTAGAACTTGAAAATCGACATTTTGTGTAAATTCATTAATATCTACCCCAAATAAACTATTCGGATTTTTATTTTGCATATATCCTCCAATAAAAAAAATTTGTTTCTCTATTAGAATATTTATTTACCCTTAAAATAGTTACATTTATTTTGAATTTTTTAGACTTATTAATTTAACATAGAAGCTAATGTCTTCCCCATAACATTCAGCCCATATTTGTCCCTGATGCAACTCTACTATGTTCTTTGATATTGCTAAACCTAACCCTGAACCTCCAGATTGTGCATTCCTAGACTCATCAACTCTATAAAATCTCTCAAAGAGTTTAGAAATCTTCTCAGGAGGAAGATTCTTGCCTTTATTTCTAATAGCAATTGTTACAAAGCCCATACTTTCATATATACCTACAACAATTTTTCCTGGCTTAAAGGAATATTTTATTGCATTAGTTAAAAGATTTTCAAATACCCTTACCATCTTATCAGAATCAACATTAACTATAACCTTATCCTCTGAGGCACTTTTTATAATAGAAAGCCCATTTTCCTCAAATAACGGAGTTAATTCTTCAGTTAATTGAAATATAAACTCTGATATATTAACTTCACTTTTATTGAGCTTTATTCCCTCATTATTTAGCTTTGTATACTCAAATAAATCTTCAATTAATATTCTAAGCTTTTCTGATTTATTAAAGGCAATATTTAAATATTCCTTCATAGTTATTTCATCTTCATATCTACCCTCTCGCACTAGACCTATATAACCCATAATTGATGTGAGCGGAGTTCTTAGGTCATGAGATACATTAGTAATAAGATCTGTTTTTGTTTTCTCTGCTCTCCTTTGAGCTATTATCTTTCTATTTATCTCCTTTGACATATAATTTATATTTGCTGCAATATTTCTTATTTCATCAGTACCACTTTCTTCTATATGATAATCCAAATCTCCATTGGCTATGTTTTTAAGTCCAAGAGCTATTTCATCTAGATACTTCATTTTTTTATTAGTTATTATAATAAATAATACTATAAATACTATACAAGTAAGTATTTGTGCAAAGAAAGAATTTGTTACAGAATAATTTGTATATTCTATATGTGCAGTTGGAGTATCAGAATATATAAAGTAACATTTAGTGTCTCCAACAGTTACTGGATAAACATATTTCACTTCCTTACCCATATTAGTTTCCTGTTCAAAATTTGATGTATTTGCCATCACTGAGAAGATATCTATTTTATCTTCCACTACACTCGAAGATTTTTTAACTACCTGTCCATCTAAATCAGTTAAGTATGCCTTTTCACTATTTCCCATATTGATAAATAAATCAGTGAAAAATTCATCATTTTCTAATGTAATATTTTCCTCTTCTGATTTAATTCTTTCTACATAGTTTTTAGCTGCATTCTTTATAGCACTATAATTGTAAGTAATCTCTGATTGACTTACTTCTTTACTCATTACTCTATTAGAAAATCCATAAAACATAGATGATATTAAAAAGCATATGGCTACAACAACCATTAATTCAAACCTTATGCTTTTTTCTATTCTTATCCTTAATTTTTCAAGATGTTTTCTTATTGGATTAAAAATTCTGCTTCTATATATTCTTATTATTATCCTTCTTATAAATCCTTCTTTGTTTTTATTTGTCAATTTTATATCCAACTCCCCATACAGTTTTTATGAATCTAGGTTTCCTTGGATTTTCCTCCGTCTTTTCCCTCACTTTTCTTATATGAACCATTACTGTATTATCCGATTCCATAAACTCTTGATTCCAAACACTTTCATATATATTTGTTATTGAAAAAACCTTACCTCTACTCTTTGATAATAGGACTAAAATATCAAATTCTGTGGGTGTAAGTTTTATTTCTCTTTCATCAATAAAAATTTCATGAGTTTCAAGATTTATTTCTAAATCATCTATTATTATTATATTTTCCTCAACCTCTTCTCCTTTAGTCCTTGCCCTTGGATTTAATTTGTAGAACCTTCTTAGCTGAGACTTCACCCGAGCCACAAGTTCTAAAGGATTAAATGGCTTTGTTAAATAATCATCCGCTCCCATGTTTAATCCAAGTATTTTATCCATATCTTCTGATTTTGCAGATAACATTATAATTGGAAGTTCCCTCTCTTTTCTTATCTTTAAGCATACCTCTATACCACTTATTTTTGGCATCATAATATCTAAAACTATTAAATCTATATCCTTATCTCTCTCAATAATTTCTAATGCTTCTTCTCCATCACTAGCCTTTATAGTATTGTAACCTTCACTCTTTAAATAAATCTCTACTAAATCTCGTATTTCCTTTTCATCATCAACTATTAATATCTTTTCCATAGGTTATTCTCCTCCATCTCAAAGCTTCTCTTATCACAAATATTATCAGATTCTATATTTTTATTCTACTTTTCAATTCTTAATTTAAAAGTTTATAACTTCTTAAATGTTTCTTAAATTAAAAATTCAAACTTTTATATTCCACTGTAGACGAAAAAAAATTAGGGGTGCATTAAAGTAATCTTTATTACACTCCTAATTTTTTTGATTGTTCTTTATACTATCTTATTAAAAAAGCTCTTCAGCATTTTAGCCGTAATTCCCCAAATAACATGACCTTCGAAATTGTAAAATAAAACTTTTTCTTCACCATCTTTAAATTTGTAATCTTTTCCACTGAAAATTAATTCATAAGGAAAATCATCACTTCTTTTTAATTCTACCTTACTAATAACCTCTATAGGTTTTTGGTTTATCAAATAATCAAGAGGGACATAAAAAACATGATCTACTTCATCGCGACTTATATTTAGGTTTTCTATATTCTGTATAATTCCTAAAAAAGGATGAATTATAATTCCATCATGACGGATTAAAGTATCTAATTCATTTACTATTTCAATATTACTTAAATTAAGTTCTTCATATATTTCTCTTAAGGCCGCTTCCTTTGGAGTTTCTAATAAATCAATCTTCCCACCTGGAAAACATATATCCCCAGGTTGACTTTTCATCTTTTTAGCTCTAACTTCAAATAATATATTTGTTTTTCCCTGTATTTCTACAAGAGGAATAATGACCGCAGCTCTTTTCATTTCTTCAAACCCATTAATATAAGGCTCTACATTTTTTATTTTACTTTTAATTAATTCTATATTCATCTCTTCTCTTTTAGAGATCCCTCAATTATTAAATCTATAAGTTCACTAAACTTAAGATTCTTTCCTGCTGCACTTTTTGGAAAAAGACTGTTTTTAGTCATGCCTGGCAATGTATTCACCTCAAGAACATATAGGCTTTTATCTTCAGTTATTATTATATCTACTCTTGAATAAACTGAACATTTTAAAGCTGCATAAGATTCCAATGCCATTTCTTCTATTTCCTTCTGAAGTTTTTCCTCAAATTCTATTACAAATTCATCAGCTCCACCATCTTCATACTTTGATGCAAAATCAAAAAATTCTGCGCTTGGTTTTATTATAACTATAGGGAACACTTCTCCTGACATTACAGGACATGTTATTTCATCACCTTTGATAAATTTTTCTATCATTACTTCATTATCCCACTTAAAAGCCTCTTTAACAGAATTTTTTATGTCCTTTTCTTCCTTAACAATAAAGGTAGCAACACTAGATCCTCCATGAGTTGGCTTAACTACTACAGGATAGCCTAAACTTCCAATATCATCATAATTAATCTCCTGTCCTACCTTTAGGTTTATCCAAGGGGCAGTTCTAATTCCTGCAGTCTTTAATAAATTCTTAGTCATATCCTTATCCATACAAACTGCACTACTTAAAGGACCACAACCTGAATATGGAATATCCAAAGTTTGTAATACTGATTGCACTGTTCCATCTTCTCCAAATTGTCCATGTAATGCTAGTAATGCAAAATCAATCCCCTTAACCTTATTAATTATATCTTCTTTTTTATCTATAATTACAGGAATTACATCATATTTATCCTTATTTATATTCTCCATCATTGATTTTCCACTTTTTAATGAAATCTCTCTTTCCGATGAAACTCCACCCATAATAACTCCAACTTTCATAATTTTCCTCCTCCTTATTTATATAGTTCTTTCGATTGTTCCTAAAAGCCCTTCTTAAGAATTTCTTTTCTATATTTGCAAAGTTGTTCTACTGGACATTCTTGACATCTTGGATTTCTTGCTATACAGCATCGTCTACCATGAAAAATTAATAAATGATGAGCCCTAGACCATTCTCTTTTTGGTAATTCCCTTTGTAATTGAAGCTCAACCTCTAAAACATTTTTTGAATCTGCAAGTCCTAATCTATTTGAAACTCTAAAAACGTGAGTATCAACAGCAATCGATGGAACATTAAAGGCATTAGACAACACAACATTTGCAGTTTTTCTTCCTGCACCAGCTAAAGAAGTTAATTCCTCCATAGTCCTGGGAACTTCACCATTAAATTTTTCTTTTAATTGGTTACACATTAAAATTATATTTTTTGATTTGTTCCTATAAAGTCCAATCTGTTTTATTCTTTTCTCAAGTTCATCATTCTCTAATTTTAAAAATGTTTCTAAATCAGGATAATCCCTAAATAAAGTTTCGGTGATCTCATTAACTTTTTTATCTGTAGTTTGTGCAGATAAAATTGTAGCTACCAATAATTGAAAGGGACTTTCATGATTTAATTCACATTCAGCATCAGGATATGTTTCTTTTAAAATATCCAATATTTTCTTTATCCTTGGTTTCATTACTTATATACTCCTCTATATTTTTCTGGCAAAAGTTCTGCAATAGATTTCATCATTGTATTTAAGCACCTATCATCATAAACATGTTTTTCTTCGTTTTCTTTATCTCTTTTTGAAATAACAACAGGATTACCAAACTTAATATTCACATCAGATATATTCCATTTCTCAGTTCCCATATCACCTGTTTCACTTATAGGTAACAGTCTATCAGTTCCACTCATTCCTATTGGAATAATTTTAGCTTTTGTTAATCTTGCAATTAACAGTACACCTTTTTTGCCTTCAATCATTCCACCAGTTCTACTCCTTGTCCCCTCTGGAAACATCATAAGACTTTCTCCGCCCTTAACTGTTTTAACCATACTTGTTATGGCTTCTTTATCTGCAGTATTAGGCTTCACCTGAATGTTTTTAACTATTTTTGTTCCTAAATTAGTTATAGCATCATCTGAAAGCTTAGCTCCTGCAACAAAGAACGGATCATATTTTTCTTTTAATATATAGTCTAAAATCAATCCATCGGAATTACTTAGATGATTACAAATAAATATAAATGGACCCTCTAGATTTTGTAATTTTTCAGTGCCCTCTATGTTTAATGTTGCATATTTTCTTATATATCTTTTAACAATTGTTTGAGTAAATTTTACTACTAAACTTTCAGGTAATATTTTAATTAGCTTCATTGCTAATGGTGATAACATTCCTTCACGCACCTTCTTTTTTTAATAACTATTATTATATTATACTTGTATATAAAAGTCTATTCCACGAGCAATTTTCTACCTTGATATTTTAAATTCTCCTCCTATTAACAATTTCTTTTGTTAATAAAAAAAGAAGCCTACCATTATAAATAAGCTTCTAATAATCTATTCATATTTTTTTGTTTTATCTATTTTTTACTGAAATTCATCAAACAAATTTCTATCCTCTTGATGTAGTTATCAAATTACTGACTTAGTCCTAATAATATTTCTTGCAGGAGAACCTACTGCCGTAGCATTTGGGGGCACGTCCCTTAACACTACTGCATTTGCGCCTATTTTGGCTCCCTCTCCTATTACAATTGGGCCTAGAATTTTGGCCCCTGAGCCTATAAGAACATTATTTTTCACTGTAGGGTGTCTTTTCCCGGTATCCTTACCGGTTCCCCCTAAAGTTACACCATGGTATAAAACAACATCCTCACCAATTTCTGCCGTCTCACCGATTACTACGCCCATACCATGATCTATAAATAACCCTTTTCCAATCGTAGCGCCAGGGTGAATTTCTATACCTGTAAAGAATCTAGATAATTGGGAAATCATTCTAGCTAATAGGAACACTCTATACTTATACAAAAAGTGTGAAATTCTATATGCAATTAAAGCATGAACACATGGATATAAAAGAAAAACTTCAAATTTATTTCTTGCTGCAGGGTCATTTTCTAAAACCCTGCTTAAATCGTAATTTAAATGCTTAAACAACAAAATCTACACCTCCTCTGCATTATTAATTTTCCTAGTCAAATAACCCCATTGATATATATTTTTCTCCTCCATCTGGAGCTATTGCTAATACTTTTTTACCTTTACCAATTTTTTTAGCTATTTTAAGAGCAGCATAAATTGCAGCCCCTGAAGATATTCCAACTAAAATTCCTTCTGATTGTACAAATTCCTTAGCAGTTTTAAATGCTTTCGAATCCTCAACTGTCATTACTTCATCAATAAATTCCTTATCATATACTCCTGGAATAAAACCTGCTCCTATACCTTGTATTCTATGGGCTCCTGGTTTTCCTCCAGATAAAACTGGCGATGCAGTGGGTTCAACTGCTACAGCTTTAATTCCTGGTATCTTTAATTTCAATTTTTTAGAAACCCCTGTAATAGTTCCCCCACTCCCTACTCCAGCGACTATATAATCTAAATCCTTAATATCTTCAAATATTTCGTCTGCAGTAGTCTCATAGTGTTTTTGTGAATTTGCTAGATTTTCAAATTGTTGTGGGATAAAATATCCCGGCTTATTATTATATTCCAAAGCTTTTTCTATTGCACCTTTCATTCCCCTAATTCCTTCTGTTAATACTAATTCTGCTCCATATGCCTTAATTATATCTCTTCTTTCTCTACTCATAGTCTCAGGCATAATTACAATAACCTTATATCCCTTCATTTTTCCTATAAAAGCCAATCCAATTCCTGTATTACCACTAGTTGGCTCCACTAATGTATCTCCTTGTTTTAAAAGACCTTCTCTTTCAGCTGCTTCTATCATTCCCAGCGCTGCCCTATCCTTTACACTTCCTGCAGGATTATTTTTTTCCAACTTCACATAGACATCTGCACTATTTTCATCTACTAAGTTAGTTATCTTTAATATTGGTGTGTTCCCAACAAGCTCTAAGGCATTATTATATATCATTTTAATTCCTCCCATATTTCTTGAACAAAAAAAATCCGCCCCTATAATAATTATAGAAGCGAAGTATATTACTATATTTTATTAGTAATTATATTACTTATTATTCAAATGTCAATACTTTCAGTATGCTTTTTAACAATATTTAACTCTTAAAAAAGAATGTATTTTCTTAATTTTATAAATCTATTGGTTTCTTGTTCTATTTTTCTTCTTCCATAAAGGATATAAAACTTCGTCAATTATATCATGAATTTTTACTATTCCAACCAATCTATCTTCTTTATCCACAACTGCAGTAGATAACAAATCATATTTAGCTGCCTGTTCTATAGCATCACCAATAGGATCGTCATGATTAACCCTTGTTATATTTTGTTCCATAATATCCTTAAGCATAGTGCTTCCATCACTTAAAATTAAATCTCTTAGAATAACAAGCCCTTCTATCCTACCTTCCTCGTCTACTACATATATATAGAACATGACATCTTCATCAGGTTCCATCTCCTTTAAAATATCAATAGTTTCTTCTACTGTTACATTTAATCTAAAGGCTATAAAATCTTTTGACATCATACTTCCTACAGATTCATTTTCATACTTTAAAAGTTCCTTAACTTGTTGTGCATCTTCCTTTTCTAAGTTAAATAATACCTTTTCTCTTTCTTCTCCTTCTAGTTCATCTAATAAATCTACTATTTCATCATTATCCATATTCTCCAAAAGCTCTGCAGTCTTTGTTTCAGATAAATCCTTAATTATGCTTCCTTTATATTCACCTTCAATCTCCTCAAAGGTATCGGCAGCTAAATCCTCATCTAGAGCTTCAAATACTCTTTTTCTAGACATTTCATCTAGCTCTTCTAGTATATCTGCAAGGTCAGCTGGATGGAGAGTAGATAGTTTTTGATACGGCACTGCTAATTGAAGATTATTATTAATCATTTCAACTGACTCTACATTATCCCACATTAATACCCTATCTTGAAAATCTTTTCTCAAAACTTTATAGATAAATTTACCAAATCTTGGTATTCCTGCTCTTCTGAACCTAGCTGGTGCGCCTGTTTCTACAGCTACAACCTTATATTCACCTACGATTTCTGCAATTCTAAGATCATCAACTCTAACTACTTTTTTACCATTAATATCTACAATTTTCCTATCTAATAGATGCTGTGATAATAGATAAGAATAGGTCCTTGGAAGTATCTCTCTGCTTCCTATAGTTTTGATTACCACGTCACCATCGTTATCATAAAAATTAATATTCTTAAATTCATAGTGGAAGGTGACACCAGTCTTTTTCACCTTATATCCTATAATTCTTGGATACCCATCCTCAGTTGTTACATAAACGTCTTTAAGTTCGCCTAAATCATCACCGAACTCGTCATAAATTTTTTTACCTAAAATCTGAGTGTATAAAAAAACTAATAATCTTTTCATTAAAGCTCTCTCCTCCTCATCTCTAGAGGAAAGTAAGTATTATACTAACAATGTATGAGTTCCTCTAAAGATCATGATATTTTGTTTTTCAGATTCAACTTCTTGAGGACCAACCTCCATTGTTTACACCACCTTTTAATTTAGACATTTGCCCATAAAATAGGCAGACTATCAGTCTGCCTATTTCATATACTTCTATTATATGATAACTACTAGAAAAGGCAACGCCTTTTTTAGTTTGAATAAGTTATTTCAGTATGCTAATATTAAATGACACTTTTAGACTAATATTATTGAATGGAGTAATGATATGAACTTAGCAAATAATTTTTTACCAATATGCAAAGAAGATTTAAAAAATAGAAATATAGATGTCTTAGATTTTATTATAGTAACTGGAGATGCTTATGTTGACCATCCTTCCTTTGGTACTGCCATAATAGGTAGAACCTTGGAATCCCAAGGTTTTACTGTAGGCATAATTGCCCAACCTAATTGGAAGGATGCAGAGGATTTCAAAAAGCTTGGACTTCCAAAATATGCTTTCTTAGTTAACTCTGGAAATATAGACTCTATGGTTAATCACTATACTGCTGCAAAGAAAAAAAGACATGATGACCTTTATTCCCCTGGAGGAGAAGGTGGATACAGACCTGATAGGGCAGTTATTGTTTACTGTAATAGGATTAGGGAAGCCTATAAGGATGTCCCAATAGTTCTAGGAGGTATAGAAGCTAGTCTTAGAAGATTTGCTCACTATGACTATTGGAGCGACAAAGTAAGAAGAAGTATCTTGTTGGATTCAAAGGCAGACCTTTTAATCTATGGTATGGGAGAAAAAACAATAATTCAAGTTGCAGAAATGTTTAGGTATGGCTCTAAAGTATCAAACTTAACTTCTATAAGGGGTACCTGTTACATAACCCGTGACATAGAAAAGCTTTCAAATTATATAGAAGCTCCTTCCTTTGAAGAAGTCTCTACAGACAAAAAGTCTTATGGTGATTCCTATAAGATAGAACATTATGAGCAGGATGCCATAACAGGTAAAGGTATAATACAAAAGCATGGAGATAGGTACCTAATCCAAAATCCGCCTCAAGTCCCATTAACTAATGACGAAATGGATTTTACATATGATTTACCTTTTATGAGAACTTACCATCCTATATATGAAGCAAAAGGTGGAATACCTGCAATTAAAGAAGTTAAGTTTTCAATAACTAGTCACAGAGGGTGCTTTGGTTCCTGTTCTTTTTGTGCTCTAACCTTTCATCAAGGGAGAGTTATACAAACTAGAAACGGAGATTCTGTTGTAAATGAAGCTAAACTTTTAACTACACTACCTGACTTTAAAGGATATATCCATGATGTGGGAGGTCCTACTGCTAACTTTAGACATAGGGCATGCAAAACTCAAGCCGAGAATGGAACCTGCAGAAATAAACAATGTATGTTTCCAAA
The DNA here is from genome assembly GCF_002995745.1 of Clostridium vincentii. GTDB lineage: Bacteria > Bacillota > Clostridia > Clostridiales > Clostridiaceae > Clostridium > Clostridium vincentii. The sequence continues at coordinate 130,115 of NZ_PVXQ01000001.1, forward strand.
ACCTTGCAAAAACCTAATTATAGATCACAGTGAATATCTTTCAGTTCTAAAAAGAATTAGAGGTATTAATGGAATAAAAAAAGTCTTTATACGTTCAGGTATAAGATATGACTACTTAATTTACGATAAAGATGATACCTTCTTTAAAGAACTATGTGAACATCATATAAGTGGACAATTAAAAGTTGCTCCTGAACATGTTTCTCCAAAGGTTTTAAAGCAAATGGGTAAACCAACCAGAGAGGTATACGATAAATTTGTTAACAAGTATCACGAAGTGAATAAGAAGCTAGATAAAAAACAATTTTTAGTTCCTTATTTAATGTCTTCTCATCCTGGATCTGACCTTAACGCAGCTATTGAGCTTGCACAATATGTAAAGGAAATGGGCTATATTCCAGAACAGGTTCAAGATTTTTATCCAACACCTGGAAGTCTTTCTACAACTATTTATTATATTGGATATAACCCTTTAACTGGAGAAGAAGTCTATATTCCTAAAACCCAATCTGAGAAGGATATGCAAAGAGCTCTAATACAATTTGCTGTTCCCAAAAATTATGAGAAAGTTAAAAAAGCTTTAATAATGGCTGGAAGAGAAGATTTAATAGGAAATGGAAATAAATGTTTAATAAAGGCTACCGCGCCTCGAATTAAAGCAAAAAGATAATAATAAAAAAGTGTCTGAATTAATTCAGACACTTTTTTTATTTATGCAATTTCTCTTATATTCTTTTTAAATGTATTAATGGCAAAGTTCATAATTAATATGAATATTCCATCTCCAAAGATAGGATAGGGAAATAATTTAATGCCTCCGATATATATGATATTTTCTACTATAACAATAACCAATGCTATAACTAAATATATCATTCCCCACCTATTATTATTAGGTTTATCAAGAAAATAAAAACAAAAGCATAATAAAGTTCCAACTAGCAATAAAAATATTATATTTATTGCTTTTTCATTATATATATTAATTACATAACCATAACTTGGATTAAAAATAACCTTTCCAGATATAAAATTAATCCCAACACAATAAACTCCAAAAAGAATGGCTGAAATTATATAAATAACATTAAAACTAAGTCGATCCCATCTTAAATACACATAAGATAATCCTAACACCATAAATGGAATTGCAAGAAGATTTAAAAATAATAAAGGTTTTAATAAATACACAAGACTTCCATTTTTAAGAATACATAATAAAAATAATCCTATGTACCTTAAAATAAATAAGAAACTAACTGCTGTAATATATATTTTTATTTTTTTAGGTGATAACTTTATATTCTTATTTATAAGTAAAATTAGTAAAAAAATAATAAGTAGTAAAAATACATAATAGGCTAAATTCATTATGAATCCTCCAAACCCATACTTACTGTTACTTATTCTTATTATTTTTAAGTTTACTTTATTCCTAAAATTTTTATTCCGCCTTTTATACATTGTATATGAAGAGGAAATTCCGGACCCTTTTCTCCATCAATATCTGTTACTATATCCTCATTAGATTCTATGATAATATCCTCTGTTTTAAAGTAAATAACCTTATCAGAATCTAAATGTTCACCCCTAAGTATTTTTATGAATAAAGGAAGCATCTCATATATTTGCACTGCCTTTATCATTATAACATCAAGATGTCCATCCCTAGTATCCGCTCTATTGGCTAGCTTAAATCCACCTGCTGTTTGCCCATTAAAAACTAGAATTAGGTACATTTCTCCTTCATATTCCAGTTCCTTTGCCTTAAGCTTAACCTTTAACTTCCTGAACTTAGGTATCTCTTCAAAGCCCTTTATATAGTAAGCAAGTTTACCTATAGTATTCTTTAGATTTAAGTCTGTTTTTTGTGATACATCAGTAAAAAGTCCTGAACTTGCAACATTTATAAAATATTTATCATTAATTTTCCCTATATCGATAGCAGTAGGTTTTGTAGATAATATTGCCTTACAAGCTTTTTTTACATCTCTTGGCATTTTTAAAAATGTAGCAAAATCATTCGCAGTACCTACTGGCAAAATAGCTATAGGTAAATCTATATTTCTGGCTTTCATTGCATTCACGACAGAGTCCACCGTGCCATCTCCCCCTGCAATTAATATATATCTATAATACTCATCCATTACATCAAATGCCTCTTCTAAGCTTTTATTCTTTTGTATTCTATATGGAACAATTTGATATCCCTTATCTTGATGCAATTTTGTAATCATATCCAATTCATGTAGAATAGCATTTTCTCCTGAATATGGATTATATATGAATCTAACCTTATTCATATTTCCCCTCCGTTTAGTAATTCTAAAAAGAATTATACCATCTGTACCAAATATTGTCGATATAATATCCTATTATATATATAATAGCAGGTCATTCTATATATAACATTAAGTTTACATTAAATAAATTATAACTCTTATATTATAGTGATTTTCATGCTATAATTATACATTATACTATAAGAATTTTAGGAGTGATTATATGAAAAAAAGCTGTCTTCCTAATATTTTTACCTTTATCAATTTAGGATGTGGTGTTTTATCATTATTAGCAACCCATGAAGGTAATTATATTAAGGCGAGTATTTTTATACTTATAGCCGGATTAGTTGATAGATATGATGGAGTAATTGCCCGATATCTTGATGTATCTAGTGAACTTGGAAAAGAATTGGATTCTTTAGCTGATTTAGTATCCTTTGGAGTAGCGCCTTCAATATTACTATATATTAGCTTTAACCTTAAGGAGTTAGATCCTTATGGCATATTAGGTATTATATTACTGATTTCATTGCCGATATGTGGGTCATTTAGACTTGCAAGATATAATGTATCAACCTTTGATGGAATGTTTACTGGTGTTCCAATAACTATAGTAGGTTGTTTCTTGGCATTATTTGCTTTAATATCCCAATTTGTAGTTGCGCCAGTATTTTTAGTGATTATTTTGATGGTATTAGGAGCTTACTTAATGGTAAGTTCATTACGTTTAAAGAAACTTTAATTTAAAAAGGCTGCTGCCATGAATGATTTTTAAATCATTCATGGTAACAGCCTTTTTTTAATTATGATAGTCTAAATCATCATGGATTTCTGTCATTATACTATCCTTCTGGGTATTTTCTGTAATAACTTCATTTTTTAAATAGCAATACTTAATATAGGAACCTTCACATTTTTCAATTACTTTGAGTAAATCGTCTATTAAATCACCAATGCTATTGATTCTATCAAGAGCATGTTTTACCTCATTTTTTTTAGCCAAGTTAATTGTATTTAATTCTGCTGTACTGCTTATTAACAGTCTATATATTTCAATATAATTTTTAAGTAAGCTACTAAGATTATTTAAGTCATTATAATGTCCATGTATAACCTTATCATATCCCAAAACTTAACCACCTCTTATAATAATACACAGCACATTTTTGTATAGTAAAAAATCCTACTATGATATTAAGCATGATTTTTTAGTTTAAACCTATTTTATATTACTATTAATCTCTAAATAATATTCATCTTCTTCTAAATTATATTTATATTTTTCCCAATAACCCCCTTGAATTTCAGTTTCTATATACTCTCTATCTGCTGCTTCTAATGCTTCTTTTTCCACTAAATCTTCTTTAAATAGTCTTTGTCCACCCTGAATATATTCTTCAGTAATATCGCCTATAATAACAGGGATGAAAAACTCCTTTGGTATTCTATAATACATAATTCCCCTCCTGTTATTACTTTACTTTGCAATAGGGTTTAAAATAATCTATGGGATATTTACATAAAGGACATTCCTTAGGTGCTTCTTTACCTTCATGAATATATCCACAATTCATACATTGCCATAAGCCTTCATCTTCACTACAAAACATATCTCCATCTTTAATTTTGCCAGCTAACATTAAGAACGTTTTGCCATGTATTTCTTCAACTTCTTGAAGTTCCTTATAAAAATCAGCGATTTCTTCGAAACCCTCCTTTCTTGCCATAATTTCAAATTCCTTGTATATTTTCTCACTTTCCTCTGACTCTCCCACAGCTGCTTGTACAAGATTTTGCTCAGTATCCTTATTTTTCTTCAGGAATCTATTGAAAGTTTCTCGTGCATGAGCTTTTTCATTGTCAGAAGTCTCATCAAATATTTGAGCCACCCATCTGTATCCTTCACATCTAGCTTTTTCAGCATATAATGAGTATTTATTTCTTGCTCGTGACTCCCCTGCAAATGTTTTATAAAGATTTTTTTCCGTTTTACTTCCTTTTATATTCATCTTAATCTCCTAGGTATTCTTTCCCTTTATAATTTATTCACAGAGCAGTTGTTTTGTTACCATCCTTAACTGTTATTTTACCTGTGTCATCACAATTTATTAGAAGTTCTTTTTCTTCCTTAGTCTTTGTAACAAGTGTTATTTTATGTCCCCAAAGTTTTTGAAGATGTTTTATAGTCTCCTTTGCATACATAAGTTCAAGCTCACGACCATCAAAAACATGCTCAAGTGTTAATGTGTAATCTTTTTTATTTAAATCTATAACTCTAATATACGGGATAGATCCAATACCACAGGTAAATGCAAGATTATCTCTAATCTCTTTCCATCCAGCCTTGTCGGCAACTTCTTCAACTACAAAATCAAAACTTTTTTTTGTATATTCGAATAAATTTAATTCTTCACAAAGTTCCCTAGTTAAATATCTTCTAATAAAAGAAGCATCTCTCTCTAATGCTCTGACTTCAAATATTTTATCTCTTCCATACCTCTTATCTAAATCCTCAAATATTTTAAAGCCTATATAATAAGGATTAAGCCCCCCTAGCATAGGTGCAACTACATCATTATGCCTTTTCAAAAATTCAACATGTAATCCTTGTGGTAAATCTAGCTCTTTTAAAATTGTATAATGCCAATAGCTAGCCCAACCCTCATTCATTATCTTTGTATCTATCTGTGGCAGAAAATATTCTGTTTCTCTTTTAACGATTTTTACTATGTCCTTTTCCCATTCCTCTAAACTTCCATGTGCCAAGATAAATCCCATAACATCATCATAAGGTTCTAATGGAATCTTATCTAAATTAGGCATATCAATCACCTTTTCTGAATCTAAAATCCCCCTATTATCTTTCTGTCTTTCATAGTCCTCCATAAGATTCTTTCTTATTTCATCATCTGTTCTATCTTTTTGTCCAACAACTCTAGAAATATTAAGTTTTATAGCATGAGCAGCATCTAAAATTCGCTCTACCTTCGCATATCCAATTCCAGGAGAATTAATATAGGATCGTATGGTATCTGCATCTAACTTAAATAATTCTAATGAATACTTTGCTTTTGTTCCTGCCTTAAATAATCTATTATTTTTAAAGAAATCATTATGTCCATATACATGAGCCATAGTTAAAATCTGCAATAATAAAGTGTTTTCCCTCATTAAATATGCTAAACATGGATCTGAATTTATTACCATCTCATAGGGTAACCCCGTTAAATTAAAGGAATATAACATTTTATTTTTCTCATAAGACTTACCAAAACTCCAATGGGGATATCTAGAAGGCATACCTAAGTATGCCTCATATCCTAGCATTTCATTAAATCCTATAATTTCAAATTCTTGAGGGTAAAAATCTAATCCTAACTCTCTTACTTTAGATTCTATCTTTTCATTCCATTTTTCTAAATCCTTAAGGTTATAATCCACCCTTACTCCTCCTTTAATTCCTTACTTAACATAAGCTTTAATGCATCCCATAAATCTTTTTTTTCCTTCACTATTACAGGTACAAAATTCTTATTTTTTATTTCTTTTTGAAATCTATAATACATTGTAGTGGAATAAGTTGATGGCAATAGTTCTGCATAGCCAAACATATTACTTACACTGCTTAATTCACTCACTGCCTTTATAGCTTTTTCATTATCTTCTGTCCAATTATCTCCATCAGATGCATACACAGGATAAATATTCCACATACTTGGGGAATATTTTTCATTTATTAAATCTAAAGCTAGATTTAAACCACTAGATATATAAGTTCCACCAGATTCAGCCTTATGAAAAAATTCATCTTCATTTACTAATTTAGCAACGGTTGTATGAGAAATAAATTCAAAAGCTATATTATTATATTTTCTTCTGAGAAATTTTGATAAAACAAAAAAGTATGACCTAGCCAAAAACTTTTTAGAGCTATCCATAGATCCAGATACATCCATTATAAATATCATAACAGCATTACTTTCCCTTTTTGGTTTTGATTTCACTCTATAATATCTTACATCCTCCTGCTTAAATGGAAATCTTTCAATAGGTACTTCAATATTTTCATCTTGAAGTGCCCTCTTTTTGCCTTGCTTTCTTGCTATCTTTGACATAACTGTTTTCTTTTTTGCAAGCCTAGGATTTATACCATACTTTTGATAACCCTTCTTCTTTCCATAACTTTCAGTTAATACTTCAGAATATTTTTTTCTATCTAAATTAGGCAAATCTAAGTCTTCAGTTATATACTCAAGAAGTTCCTCTAGGGTTATTTCAGTTTCATATATATCTTCACCTTCATTATTTCCTGCTCCTTGATTTCCATTACCACCTTTAGAATTCCCTGATGTAATTTTATCTCCTCTTTTTTCCTCTCCAGTACCGTTTGCTACTCCCTTAGAATTTTTACCATAAACAAACTGATACTCCTTTATCCCCCTTATTGGAATTTTGAATTTTTTATTGTTCCCTTCACCCATAATACTTTCTTCTGATAAAATATCTCCTAAATTTTCTTTTATTGATTTATCAACAAGCTGCCTATGTCTTCTTCTATCCTCAATGGATCTGTCATGATCAACTAGATTCTCAGCATTATCTCTAAAGATAGCCATCCTTTAATCCTTCCATAAATTATTAGCAGCATATTTTAGGATGACATCACAACAATGTGAACAATAACCCTGACTTTTCATTTCTTCTACCATGACATTATATTTTTCAGTTTGTTCTTTATCTCGAACTCTAGTTTTAGTTATTATACGAGAAATATCCTTAACTGAAGCAATTAATTTCTTTTCAATAGCTTCCTTTAAAGGTTCATAGGAAGTATACTTTATTGTTCCGCCATTTCTAATAAGATAGAACATATAAGAGGTGACATCTGCTCTAAACCCTTTACTTGAGGCATCTGAAACTCCAATTTGTTCCTCAATATTTCTCATAAATTCTTCATCAGGATTTAATTCTTCTCCTGTTGAAGTGTCTTTTATCCTACACTTATTTACATAAGCTTCTGCATTATCTATATAATTGTTAAAAAGACTTTCAGCCTGCTCCCTAAAAGAATTTATAAAAGCCTTTGTTATTTCTTTTTCAAGAACTTTATTGTATTCCTTCCTAATAGTATCTTGTATAAATCCCAAATATTTCTTTTTATCTTCTCCACCAATATCCATTTCCTTAACTGATTTTATAATACTCTCCATTATACTTAGTGGATTAATACAATCACATTCAGAATTTGAAAGAGCATTATCTATAGATTTAATTATAAATCTTGTTGATATTCCCTTCATACCTTCATATGGGCCTGCTTCTTCTCTAAGCTCCATAATATCAATTCTCTTTGTAGTTCCCTTTTCAACAATTTCTTCACCATTATATATTTTAAGTTTAGTCATTGGATCAGCCTTTGCCGAAGGAGAAAGCCTTGAAAGTATAGCAAACATAGCTGCAAATTCAATAGTATGTGGTGATATATGCGCCTTAAAATTACTCTTTTTAAGTATTTTATCGTAAATCTTTTTCTCTTCTTCAAGCTCCAAGCAATAAGGAACCTCAATCTTAACAATTCTATCTAATATAGCTTCATTAGTATGATCTGATTTAAATTTGTCCCACTCTGCTTCATTTGAATGAGCTACTATAACGCCATCAAAATAAATCATCGATCCTTTTCCAGGTGAGGGAACAGACTTCTCTTGAGTTGCAGTAATAATTGTATGAAGATACTCAACATCATTTTTAAATACTTCTATAAATTCTACAAGTCCTCTATTTCCAACATTGAATGCTCCATTTAAAGAAAATATTCTTGGGTCATCCTCTGGATACAAATCCATTTTTGAAATATCAACTGAACCTGTAAGTATTGATGTATCCTGATTATTAGGATCCACAGGCGGTACTACCCCAATACCCTTTCTTGATCGAATAGAGAACCCACTTTTAACTACGCCAAACTCCTCATATTTCCCCTTTAATTCATGCTTTAACTTATATCTACAAGCAGGGCATAAATCACCTTCAATTTGAACTCCTAGCTTTTCTTCAAATTGTGGTCTTAAATGCTTAGGAATAAGATGCAGTGGTTCTTCATGCATTGGACATCCCTCTAAGGCATAAATTGGTTTACAATCCTCTAAAGCCTTTTTCAAGCTTTCGACTAAGGACGATTTACCTGCGCCCACCGGCCCTACTAGATATAGCACTTGTCTAGCTTCTTCGCCTTTCATAGCAGCAGAATTGAAATAACTACCAAGTTTCATTATTATCCTATCAATTCCAAAAAAATCATCCTTGAAGAATCCATATTTTCGTATTATATCATTCCCATAAATTTTTCTAATTCTAGGGTTCTCGTCTGATCTTAATATCTCCACACCTTTTCCCATAATCATGTCATGGAGTCTCTTATGTGCTAGTTTTGCTATATCAGGATTTGCCTTAATAATTTCTAAATAATCTAGAAAAGTGCCCTCAAATTTCTCCTTGCTTCCATTATCTCTATCATTTTCTATGAATTTTTTGAAGTCCATATACATCACTCCCTTTTAATAAAATATATTCATTGAAAGTAGTACTCTATGACTTTAAATAACAACTTTCTTTAACAAAATTATATATAAGGATATTATGTAAAGTACCCCTTTACTTTTAAATGAATTCGTATAACAAAAAGAAGGCTAGAGATTTAATCTCTAGCCTTCAGATTTAACTTAATCTCCATTTATAATTTTTAATACTTCATCTCCATATCTTTCAATTTTTTTCTCTCCAACCCCTCTAATTTCAAATAAATCTTCCATACTCTTTGGCAACTTATTTACAATTTCTATTAAGGTTGCATCCGAAAATATTATATATGGCTTTATGGAGTCCCTATTTGCTCTTTGCTTTCTCCATATCTTTAATATATTATACAACTCAGGATTAAGTGCAGTTTCCTCTTCCTTTATAAGAAGCAATACCTTACGCTCTCCACGAAGAATTTCCACTGCCTTTTGCGTAATCTTAAGCATTGAATAGGTTCCTTCCTTAAGAACAACAAATTCTTGTCTTATCATTTCCTTAATTAATGCCCTTATAAAGGTAGTAGTATACTCCTTCATAATTCCAAAGGTAGTTAAACTTTCTAATTTATCTTTTATTATCTTAGGTCCTTGATAGCCCCTTAATATATCAATAATCACTGAAATTCCATAGGCTTCCTTTGTTCTATACACTGTAGATATAACCATCTGTGCCTCTCTCATATAATCCCTAAGCTCTTCATTTTGTAAACAGTTACTACAGTTTGCACAATAGTCTCTAGTCCACTCTTTATCGAAGTATCTTAAAAGGTTAGTTCTATAGCACTTTGTTTCCTCACAAAACTCTATTAAAGCTTCAAGCTTTCTTAAAGCAATTTCACTTATCTTAATATCACTACTATTATTAATTATAAATTCAACCCTTCTTATATCATCTCTATTATAATAAAGATAACAATCACAAGGAGCTCCATCTCTTCCACCTCTTCCTATTTCTTGATAATAACTTTCCAAACTTTTAGGAATTGTGCAATGAATTACATATCTTACATTAGACTTATCTATCCCCATACCAAAGGCGTTGGTAGCAATCATGGTATTTAGTCTATCATATAAAAAATCCTCTTGATTTTTTTTCTTTTCCTCATCAGAAAGACCGCCATGATACATTGTTACACTATATCCTAATTCCTTTAAATATCCATGAAGATGTTCTACTTCTTTCCTTGTAAGACAATATATAATACCAGATTCCTCTGGATGATTTTGAATTATTCCTTTTATCCCCTCATCCTTATCTTCCTCTTTATATACATTAATAGCTAAATTTTCTCTATTGATATCTCCAATAAATACATAGGGCTTCTTTAAGGATAAAAGATTCATAGAATCATCCTTAACCTCTTCAGTAGCTGTTGCTGTAAATGCTGATACTACTGGTCTATTATCTAAACTCTCTATAAATGGACCAATATACCTGTAGCTCATTCTAAAATCATGACCCCACTCAGATACGCAATGGGCTTCATCTACCGCTACCTGAGATATTTCTAAAGACTTAACTATTCCAAGAAAAATCCTAGACTCCAGTCTTTCTGGAGTTATATAAATTAATTTATATTCTCCTAGAGAAGCATCCTTTAAAATTACACTAATCTCCTCCATGCTTTGTGTACTATTTATATAAGTGGCCTTAATACCGTTATCCTTTAATCCATCTACTTGATCCTTCATTAATGATATAAGAGGTGAAATAACAAGTGTAATTCCATTCATAATAAGTGCTGCTATCTGATAACATATTGATTTACCTGCACCAGTTGGCATTATACAAAATACATCTCTTTTATCTAATATGCTAAGTATTATTTTTAATTGTCCTGATCTAAACTTCTCATATCCATAATACTTTTTTAATCCATATAAAGCTTTTTCCTTATTATCCATTTCCTCACCTCACTTTATCCTTTATTTAACTCTTCTCTATTTTATAATATTTTAAACACAATTTGTTAACTTTTTTGCAAATTATATTTTTTATTATATAAAAAGAAAAAAAATAGCTTTAATTCTATGATAAATCATAGAAAAAGCTATTAATTATTTTAAAAATATTTTGCTCTATCTCTCAAAGTCCTAACATTTTCAAAAATTCCTTCTGTAGACTTTATAAATTCTTGCATATTACAATTCCCTGCCCTTTCACCTATTCCATCTAAGGTGCAATTCACATACTTTGCCCCACTTTTCACGCCCTCAATTGATATAGCTGTAGCCATACCAAAATCGTTATGTGCATGTATTTCTACCTCTATACCAGTATTTTTTATTAAGGTTGTTATGGCTGTTTTAGTAGTAGAAGGACTTAGAATCCCAACTGTATCAGCATATCTTACTCTGTGGACGTCTAATTTTAATAAAATATTACTTAATTGAATTAAATAATTAATATCTGCCCTTGATGCATCTTCAAACCCAATTGTAACTTCATACCCTTTATCCTTAGCATAATAAACACATTCCTTAAGATTGCTCTCTATCCATCCTTTATCCTTCTTTAAATTAGAATAAATTTGAATTTCTGATGTAGGTACACTTATATGGATAATATCTGGTTTACAATCCATGGAATGCTCAATATCTTTTTTATTAAGCCTATTCCATGTGGAAACAAAAGAATTTTCCATTTCAGCTACAATTTCAATAATACAGTCTTTTTCTAAAGACCCCATGGCCGGAGTCCCAGACTCTATTTGATAAATACCATTTAAATCTAAATATTTTGCAATTTCAACCTTTTTCTCTATTGAAAAAGCTTTCCCCGCAGCTTGTTCTCCATCCCTTAATGTTGTATCTACAATATATACTTCTCTATTCATCCTCTGCACCTACACTTTCATATATATGTAGTATTTCTTCATTTAAGAGGCCTCTTCCTAGATTAGAGCTTTTCATTCTAATAATATCCAATGTTAATTGTAATTTCTCTTCCTTATAGGATATTTTCAGCTCTTCGAATTTTATTTTTAAAGCCTTAATCCCCGAATGCTTTCCAATTACTATTTTTCGCTGTCGGCCTATCTTACTAGGGTCATAAGGTTCATAGGTGTTAGAATCTTTAGCTAGACCACTTACATGAATACCTGACTCTACATCAAATATATTTCTTCCGATAAAAGGCATATTAGCAGGTAATTTTTCTTCTGTAATATTCTCATACATTTGAAGTACAGTAGGAAATAGAACGTGATTCCCTCTCAAATTTATTTTATGAAGGAACTCAATTGCCCCAAGGATTTCCTCAAGGGGAGTATATCCCAATATTCCTGCAAAACTTGTTACTACCTTATGTCCACCAAGTTTAATCCACTCTAATGTTATGGCTGTTGAACAGCCATACTTATTTCCAATACAAATCTCCATTCCTTTACCAAAGGCATTCATAAGTTTTAATAATTTTTCTTCATAATCATAGATCATTAAATCATCTAAGCCTAAGATCCTAACATTATTAAGATTACTAATCTCTCTATTCTTCTTTATACTTGCTTCTACAAATTCCCCACTAGATATATATATTTCTTTAATTACATTAACTCTAAATTCTATATCCACTGGAAGAGGATATAATTCCTCATATATCTCTGGGGTAATTTCTATATAATCACTTCCTATTAAATATATTAATTTAATTAGTTCTTTAAGCTCTGGAATTTTCCCCTTTAACTTATCCCCTTGCAGCTCCCAAAGTGCAACTAATGTTTTATCAACAATTTCTATTTGTCTTTCCTTCATAATTCCCCTACCTTTCTGTTGCACAATTTTCACTTGCAAAGTGCCTTAAACTGTTAGTATTCTTTTATTTTTTATTCCGCTTAAAATTTCTTCTGCAGCAGCTACTACAGCAACCTCAACTCTTTCACATGTCATAAATATCCCTACACCTAATTCTTTTAATTTCTTACTTGGTTCTCCACCAATTCTAAGGCATATAACTCCAGTGCAATCTTCAACTGTTTTTGATATTCTATTAAACTTATCCTCTTCCTCTTCACAGACATCTTTACCATTACAATACTTTTCTATATCTCTCTTCTCTAAAAACATTGCAACTCCATCCTTATACTCATAAATATAAAATTCAGAGACATGACCGAAATGTTGATCTACAACCATTCCACTTTTTGTAGCCACTGCAAATTTTAATTGAGTATTATTTTTCTCTTCCTTTATTGCTTCATTACTATATTTTGCAGATTGATCATCTCCAAGTAGTCCAATCGCATCAGCTCTACATTGTTTGCAATGATACATTTGTTTTATATTTTCTTCACATTTTTTTCTTAAACTCATTATCTCTTTATTGCTTGTAAGTGGCATATCTTGGAACACACTACCCTTAACTGGTATCATCTGCATTATATTTGTTATTCCAGCACCAAGCTCTTTAACTTTTTTAGTCACTGCTTCTATATGGTGATCATTAATTCCCTTAAGCATTACGATGTTAACCTTAACCATAATTCCTCTATCAGCTAAATATTTAATACCTGATAATTGATTATTTAAAAGAATTTGAGTTCCTTCTTCTCCAGTATAAGTAACTCCTAAATAATCAATGTATTTATAGACTTTTGCAGTTATTTTAGGATCTATAGCATTCATAGTTACAGTTACATGACTTACACCTAAATCAATTAACTCCTGTGCATAAAATGGAAGCATTAAACCATTTGTTGATAAACAAAATGTAACATCATTATCATATTCTTTTATTAACTTAAGAGTTTTTCTTACTTCATCAAAGTTAGCAAGTGCATCTCCAGGCCCTGCTATTCCAACTACTTTTAAGTTATCCATTTTCCCTTTAACATATTTATACTTTTCGAAGGCTTCTTCTGGGGATAATACATCTGTTGTAACTCCAGGTCTACTTTCATTAACACAATCAAATTTTCTTAAGCAATAATTACAGCTTACATTACACTTTGGTGCTATTGGCAAATGCATTCTTGCATATTTATGAGCTGAGTCACAGCTAAAGCAAGGATGGGTTTTAGTTTTTTCCTCTATACTAATCTCCACATGTTTTGGTTTCTCTATACTAATTTCTACAGTTTTTGCCTCTATTTTCTTTAAATCCATCTTTTTCTCCCCCTTATATAATTCTCTATATAGTGTTTCTCTAAATGTACTCTCTTTAGTTTGTAGAACAACATTAGCTATTTTATCTCCTAAATTTAAGGATCCTTCATATCCAATGGATAATATTCTTTGTCCGCCTACCCTATCATGGATTGGGAAAGAAACTCTAACTAGTGGAATTCCTCTTTTTTCTTCTATTCTTCTACCATCAGAACTACCTATCATTACATTTGCTTTAAATTCTACTGCATAATTTTCTATATCCTTAAAATCAGCTTCGTCCATTATTTTAAAATTATCTACAAAGAGTTGTTTTCCTAATTCTGAAACCTCTTCCTTTAGCAAAGCTTCTAAACTTGGGCACTTCTCTCCAACTGCAATTACAACTGGCATTACTCCATTTTCTAAAGCTAGTCTTACTGTTGAATATACAAAGTCTGGTTCACCAAATATAACGGCTCTGCCTTCACTATTGTATTTATGTGAATCAATCATTGCATCTAAATATCTTCCTCTTTGCAATTTATATTTATCTGGTATAGGTCTTTTGGATACCAATGATAATACATCTAAAAATTTGTCTGTATCTCTAAGTCCTCTAGGTATATTAATTCTATAATTCTTAACGTTATAAGTATCCTGAAGATACTCTCCAACGGAATATTCATCTTTAACAAAGGTAGAAAGTTCTATTGTTGCTTTTGCCCCTGCCATATACTTAATTTCCTCCAGACTTGTACCACCTGATGGCAACTTTTTATAATTACTACTATGAGTACCATCTAAGTTTTCAGATATATCAGGAATTAAAATATAATCTATCCCAAAGCTTTCTAATATTTCTTTTAATTCTCTAGTATCTGCTGGACTAATTTGACTGCATACAACATTTATTTTATTATTTGAGCTATCATTCATTTCAACATTTTCTACTATTGATCTAAGGGCCTTACAAAATCCATCGTACTGCGTGCCACCATACCCTGGTGATGGTATTGGAATTAATTTCACTTTAAAATCCTCATGAGTCTCTTTAAATAGTTTACTAATACGTGCTACATCTTCACCTATTGTCTCCGCTAAGCAAGTTGTTGCAATTGCTATTACCTCTGGATTATATAATTTTATTAAATTTTCTAATCCACTAATTAAATTTCTTTCTCCTCCGTATACTGTTCCTTCTTCTGTTAGTGATGAAGAAGCTATATCTATTGGTTCATTATAATGTGTTGCCATATGTCTTCTAATATATGTACTACAGCCTTGAGAACCATGTAATATTGTCATAGCTCCTTTTATTCCATATACTGCACTTACAACGCCCATGGGCATACACATTTTGCACGGATTTATTGTTAAATTTACATAACTATCTTTCATAATTCTCACCGCCTTCTTTTACATACTTCCATACTGGACTATTAACTGAATCATTTACTTCCTTTGCAAAATTCACAGCTCCTATAAAACCTGCAAGAGGATGTTTCCTTTCATGATTATGATCACAAAACGCTACTCCAAGCTTATATGCAAGAGGTCTTTCCTTTACTCCAGCTGCAAGTATATCTGCTCCCTTTTCCTTCATAAATTTTTCTAATTCTGCTGGATTTGCATCATCTAAAACTATTGTTCCATCATCAACTAAGCTATTTATAACTTCATAGTCTTCTTTTTTACCCGTCTGTGTTCCAACTAAAATTGTTGAAATGCCAAGTTCCTTAAATTGCTTTATTAAAGAAATTGCTTTAAAGCCTCCACCTACATAAATTGCGGCCTTCTTTCCTTTAAGATTTTCTTTATATCTATTTAATGTTGGAAGTATCTTTGCTTCCTCTTCTTTTATAAATTTTTGAGTTCTTTCTATAATTTCCTTATCCTTAAAAAGACTTGCTATCCTAAGTAACGAACTTTTAGTATCCTCCAGGCCTACAAAACTTATTTTTACAAATGGAATATCAAATTCTTCTTCCATTCTCTTTGCAAGATTTGTCATAGAGCCAGCACATTGAACTACATTAAAGCTTGCACTACTAGCCATTTTCAACTCATCGTAGCAGGCATCTCCAGTAATAGCTGAAATAACTTTTACTCCTATAGTCTTTAAATATTCTTTTATAATCCACATTTCTCCAGCTAGATTAAAATCACCTAATATATTAACTCCTGAAACCTTAGGCAAAATATTTCTACTAAATAAATTCATCAGTGCATTCCCTGCAGTTTTGTACCCCATTGATTTATGGCCTGCAAATCCTGGTGCCATAACTGGTATAACTGGAAGTGAGTATTTTTCTTCAGCTGTCTTGCAAATGGCTTTAACATCATCACCTATAACCCCTACAATACAGGTAGCATATACAAATATTAGTTTTGGAGTATACTTCTCCATAATTCCATCTATAGCTGCCACTAATTTTTTTTCTCCTCCAAAAATAATATCTTTCTCCCCTAAATCTGTAGAAAAACTGTTTCTGTATAAGTCATCCCCACTTGAAAGACTTCCTCTTATATCCCAAGTGTAACTAGCACACCCAATAGGTCCATGAACTATATGACAAGCATCAGTAATTGGATTTAAAACAACCCTGGCTCCACAATATACACATGCCCTTTGACTTATTGCCCCAGACAAACTATTGCTGTCACATTTCATTCCTTTATTACTACCATTTTCATGTTTGCAAGATATAAAATCTTCTCTTTCTTTAAGAAGAGTATTTGATCCTTTCTCATCCATAACTTAGGCACCCCCTTTATATAATAAATTGAGCAATTGTGCCCCTCCTTTGGGGCTCAATTGCTCAAAATAATGTTACATTGTTATATTGTTACATTACTAACTCGAAGTCAGTTTCAGCACAATCCCTATCCTGTCTATCCATTAATGCTCCAAGGATTAATTCAAGAAGCCTCATCGCTCCTCTATATCCTACAAGTGGCATATATGAGTGAACATATCTATCAAGTATTGGAAAACCAGCTCTAACGAATGGAATATCCTCAGCTCTCGCTATGTATTTTCCATGAGTTCCACCCATTAACAGATCTACTCCATCATTTTTTATCCATTGATGTAATTCCATTAAGTCGCTTGCTTGTTTTGATATACATCCTTCTACTCCAAACTCCTCAAATAATGCATTCACTTCAGTTTCAAAAGCTTTTCCTGGTGTACCAGTCATTACATATTTTGGAACCATTCCTAGCTCAAGAACAAACTTAGTTAAAGCAATTACTACATCTGGATCTCCAAATATTGCAACTTTTTTACCATCATAGTAAGGATGTGAGTCAACCATTATATCTACTAGTTGTCCTCTCTCTTCTTCTATTTCATATGGCACTTGTTCTTTACTGAATTTACTTAACTCCATTATGAAATCATCAGTAGAACCAACACCAATTGGCATCATTAAAGTTTTATATGGAATCTTAAATGACTTTTCAAGTTGATTAGCTCCAGCATCAGATGCAAAGGAACCTATTGCTAAAGTCTTTTGTGCATCTCCAAGAGCTTTAATATCTTCAATAAGAGTTCCACCCTTAGGGAACATTTCATATTTACCTGTCATTGGAGCGTCTACTACTCCAGTTGTATCAGGTAGCATTGTGAAATCCACACTCATTAGTTTTAATAATCTCTTCATTTCTCTCATGTCTCCTGGATTAACAAACCCTGGTATAACACACATTTTCCCATTAGGTTTTCCCGTTGATTCCGCTAAATATTTAATAAATCCAGTTACCATGTTTGCGAATCCAGTAATATGTGACCCAACATAACTTGGTGTGTTAGCATGAACCATGTACTTACCTTCTGGTATAGCTATTGAATTTATAATTGAAGGAATATCATCACCTATAGTCTCTGAAAGACAAGTAGTGTGTACTGCAATTATTTCTGCATCATATATATCAAATATATTTTTAGCAGCAGTTCTTAAATTACTTCCTCCACCAAATACGCAAGCTCCTTCACTAAATGCTGAAGTAGACGCTATAGCTGGATCTTTAAAATGTCTTGTTAGGAATGTTCTATGATAAGAACAACACCCTTGAGAACCATGACTATGTGGCATACAATTATGAACACCTAATGCTGCATACATTGCTCCAACTGGTTGACAAGTCTTACTTGGATTAGCTTTTAAAGCTTTTCTTTCTGTTATTAATTTTGGTGTTACATCTAACATTATTGTTCACCTCCAAAAGTTCCTTCTAATATAGATTCTTTTTTCCATGGTGCAACTGTAAAACTCCAAGCTGGAGTGTACAATCCCATAGTTAAGTCCCTACCAAAATTGACTGCTCCTCTAAATCCTGCATAAGGACCGCTGTAATCGTAAGAATGTAATTGTCTTGATAAGACTCCACCCTTTTGGATTATAAATTTATCCTTAATTCCTGTGAAAAATACGTCAGGTTTAAGTTTCTTTATAAATTCTTCAGTTTCATAGTGATTTAAATCATCTACTACGATAGCTCCCTTATTCATATCCTTCATCATACCTTCATACTCTTCAAAAGATTTTACTTCACGTCTAAAGGCTTCTATTTCTTCTTGACTCTTAACTATCTTAAATTTATCTTCAATTTTTTCAACTGTTAGTACTTCAATATTCTTTAAATCTGCATCTGAAACTATATTAGGTATAACTACTCTACCTTCATAATCATCTCTATGAGCAAATTCAAAAGCTGCAAGTACAGTTTCAACACCGAAATCATTTAATAACATTTGATAATGATGAGCTCTTGACCCTCCAACATAAAGGGCAGCTTTTTTACCTGTTAGCTTTTCTTTATAACCAGCAATTTCAGGGCTTATATTTTCAAGTTCATCAGCAATTACTTCTTCTGTTCTAGCTGTTAAAGCTGGATCATTAAAGAATTTTGCAACATCTCGTAAAGTGCTTATAGTTGACTCTACCCCAATGAAATTTACCTTCATCCAGCTAGTACCATATTGTATGTTCATCATTTCTGCGATATAATTAATTGAACGGTGACATTGAACCAGATTTAAATCGGCTGTATGGGCTCTTCTTATTTCATCTATACTACCATCACCAGTCATGATTGAGATAATTTCATAGCCTATACTCTTTAAAATTCTTCCGATTTCAAAACCATCACCACCTATGTTATATTCCCCAAGAATATTAACTGAGTGTTGTTTAGGTTTATAGTCACTTGTTCCTATTAAGTTTTTGATTATTGAGTTATTTGCTATATGATGACCTGCTGATTGAGATACACCCTTATAACCTTCGCAGGCAAAGGATAAAACTTCAATTCCATAAAGTGCTTTAGCTTCTAATGCTACTGCTGGAAGATCATCCCCTATTAATCCAACTGGACATGTTGAACAAATAAGTATTGTTTCTGGATGAAAAATCTCTACCGCTTCTTTAATAGCTTGTTTTAATTTTTTCTCTCCACCAAAAACTATATCAGTATCTTGTAAGTCAGTTGAGAAACAATATTCTAAGAAATTTTTTCCGCCCTCAAAAGATTCTCCTTTACTTCTTCTAGTTCCCCATGAATAATATCCACATCCTATTGGCCCATGAGTTATTATTAAAGCATCCTTTAAAGGTCCAAGAACAACTCCCTTACATCCTGCATAGCAACATCCTCTATGAGTTAACATACCCGGAATAGTTCTGCTATTTGCTGCAATTTCTTTTGTCTCATCTTCTACGATTTCCAACATATGTTTTTTTCTATTTTTATATACTTTAGCGCTATATTTGTCTAAAACACCATCAATTGTATTTATCTTGCTCATTTACCTCACCTCCAAAACTAAATTGCGTCCACTCCTGTTTGTCCGTCTCTTACTCTATATACCTCTTCTATTGGTATTATAAATATCTTTCCATCTCCTGGATTTCCAGTTGTATTAACTGCCATTATTGCATCAACAACAGTTTTTACTTCATCATCATTTACTATTAAAGTAATAAATCTTTTAGGAATTAATCTACCCTTTTCTGTTGCGTTTTCTGCAAATGGAGTAGCCTTCATTTCATTAGCATCTATTAAGCCTTGCTCATATACTAAATCTAATGACTTTTTTCCTCTTCCTAGAACCTTCATACAAGTAATTGATGGAAAACCGGCTTCTGCAAGGGATTCTTTTGTCTTATTAACCTTATTCAAACGAATAAAACACATAACTTCTTTCATAAGCTCTTTCTCCTCCTATCTATTTTTATAAGCCTTCTTTACCACTACTTACTGTATAAGCAGTTTCAATTGGTGAAACGAAAATTTTACCATCTCCGAAAGCACCCTTTTCCCCTGTTCTAGAATTTCTCATTATTACTCTTACAACATCATCTTTATCTTCATCTCTCACTGCAACTAATATCATTTCTTTTGGTAATTCATCATAATGAATATCTCCAACTTTTATTCCTTTTTGCTTTCCTCTACCAAAAACACTCATCTTTGTTACTTCAGGAAAACCTGCATCTAACAATTCTGAAAGTACTGAATTTACTCTTTCTGGTCTTAATATTGCACGAACCATATACATAATTATTCACTCCTTCTTAATTTATATTTTTAAAGATCCATTAAACCAAATTCCATTAATCTTTCTTGTGACATTGGTTTTGGAATTACAAACATTTTATTTTGATCTATTGCCTTAGCAAGTGCTCTATATTCATCCGCTTGATTTGCTGTTGGATCAAATTCTATAACTGATTTCTTATGAATTTCTGCCCTCTGAACCATATTATCTCTAGGTACAAAATAAATAAGTTGACTTCCAAGTTCTTCTGCAAAAGCTTGTAATAAATCTATTTCCTTATCAACGTTTCTTGAGTTACAGATGATACCACCTAATCTAACTCCACCTGATGTTGCATATTTCATAATACCTTTAGATATATTATTAGCTGCATATAATGCCATCATTTCTCCACTTGCAACTATATATATTTCTTGTGCTTTACCTTCTCTCATTGGCATTGCGAAACCACCACACACAACATCTCCTAGTACATCATAGAAAACATAATCTAAATCAGGTGTATATGCTCCTAGTTGTTCAAGCATTCCTATAGCTGTTATAATTCCACGGCCTGCACATCCAACTCCTGGTTCTGGTCCGCCTGATTCAACACACATTATTCCGCCATAACCAGGTTTTAAGATAGCATCTAAATCGATGTCGTCTCCTTCTTCTCTTAAAGTATCCAGTACTGTTTTTTGTGCTAGACCTCCAAGTACTAATCTTGTTGAATCTGCTTTAGGATCACACCCAACTATCATTATTTTCTTACCCATTTCAGCTAAAGCTGCTGTTAAGTTTTGTGTAGTTGTAGATTTTCCTATACCACCCTTACCATAAATCGCTATTTGTCTCATATACTTTTCCTTCTTTAAATTAAGAAAATTTATTACAAGTTCTTATTAAGAACTGTATAACCTTTTGAAAATTAAAAGGAGCCACCCACTATATTTTAATAAATATAGTAAATAGACTCCTTTGTCTAACTAATAAAATGTTATTGCACATTTTAATTTCCAAGTCTTAGAAAAAATAAAGAGCCTAAATCTATAACTTTTTAATATGTTTTAGATCTAGACTCCATTGTCTTTTTTTCTTGGACACTTGGTGTATTTAGTTGTTGTCATTATATTAGCATAAACTTTTATATAATAATACGTTTATTTTACTATTTATTACAAAAACATTTGATACCCTATTCATTGATATATTTACAATTTGAAAACGAATTCTTTTATAAATCTCCACTTAACGTTAATGATTTTTCTCCATATGGCATAATAATAAAAGTATTGTTGTTATATTCGTATTCATATTTCTTGTTTATTATTACCTTATTTTCTAAAAACTCCATATCAACTGTATCAAAGGAATCTATATCTCCTGAATATTTTTTTACCCTCTTTGGTGAATACCTATGCTTTTCTCTATTATTATTATTCTGCACTTCAATTACATTTGTGAAAGTTACTATTTCCTTTACCTCACCATTTTTATAAAATTTCAATGAATTGTTTTCTCCATGAATTCCTAGAGTATTTATATCAAAGGCTTCAATTTTTCCTATAGAGGTATTTATTAAAGTTGCTTTAGCTGGCTCGCAAGATTCGATACTTCCATCTTCATATAAGGATATTCCAATACGAATATTTACTTTCTGATCTCCTATATTTAAAAATATCCTCTCCTTAGGCCAAAAAGTAATACTTTTTAAATTTTCATCTTTATAAAAATGAAGAGACATAACCCTAGCTTCAAACTTACCAATTGGCAAATTAAAATGCTGAACTTCAGAAAGCTTATACTCATCATCCTCAGACCAGAACCCTGATAGTTTACCATCTAATAAGAAAAGTCTATTTATCATTCCATTTTCATAAAATACTATTTTCTCTACTTGGAAGTCTCCTATCTTAGTTGATATTTTAGTTGAATCATTTAAAGAAATATTTCTTATATTACCTTTTTTATAAAATCTTATTGCTGGCAATTCCTTTCTTCTAGCATCTTGATATCCATATAAAGGTACTAGATTATAATCTAGTACCTTTAAGTTACTTTTTTCATCCACACTATAATATTCACTTTCGGAAGTTCTATACTTTCCAATAATATGAGCTCCATTTAATATCCCATATTTAGTTTCTACTGCATACATTATATCTTCTCCCCCTTTTTTATATTATCTATCTCTTTATAATAACTTCATAATCTTGATTAGTTATTTTTGCAACCTCAAAGGACAAGTTTTTATTTTCGCTATGACTTCTAAGCCATGGTGGGACATGACAGCAACGAAGTTTCAAAGCCTCAAAAGCTGTATTTTCTATAAATGGTAATAAAGCTTTTTTTGATGAAACTTCTGGATCTTCAAGCTGTACCTTAATTAAATCCAAGTAATATTCTCCATGTTTTACTTCCTCTACATAGCTATTCTTTTTTTCTTCTTCTTCTTTTTCAAGACAATCATGTTCTTTTTCTCTATTTAATACATCATCTAATATTTCTTCTGCCTTTTTTCCTGGTAATTCCCAGACACTAAAGTCCTGAGCATAAAAGACACTGTATGCAATTCCAAATCTTTTTTTTACTACAACTATCTTACAATCATCAAACTGATTTATTAAATCTTGAATTCCATGACGAATTGCACGTATCCCCTTCACCTTTGTCATATCCACAGCTATTAATTTATTTACCTTCCATCCCTCTTTATCTTTTTGAAAAATTTTTACAACAGCTCCATCTAAAAATGAGGATATATTATTATCTTGGTCTAAAAAAACTGCTATTTTTTCCATCTCTATTCCTCCTTATTTTGGTTTATTGCAATAAATTTTTATAACTAAAAGGCGCAGTTTTAAAAAAACTGCGCCTTTGCAATATCTAATCATTATATTTTTCTTTAGTCTATATTATATTTTATGTTTGAGCAAGTATTTTTCCTATATCTTTTAAATCATATCCTCCCAAACCCTCTAAAACATCCTTAAACTCTTGAGATTGTATAATTTTTATTATTCTTTGATATACTGGATAAATAAGATCACTTCTTTTTATAATTAGGTCATATCTTTCTATTTGAAGTGGAATAAATTCAACTCCACTTACTTGGAGAGCTACCTTCTCAATTCCAATTCCTACATCCCCTTCTCCCCTTGCAATGCTACTTGCCACCGAAAGATGAGTTGTCTTCTCAATATTATAGCCCTTAATATATTGTCTTGACGTATTATGAAGTCTCAGCTTCTCATCTAATAGAATTCTTGTACCTGATCCCTTTTCTCTATTAATCATAGAAATATCCTTCTTTAATAAATCAGACCAGGTTTTTATATTCTTAGGATTTCCCTTAGCTACATAAAATCCTTGAGTTCTATAGCACAAATTAATAATATTGCAGGATATTCCAGGTAATAATTTTCTTACATACGCTGTGTTGTATTCATTTGTATCTCCATCCCAAAGATGGGCAGATGCAATTGATACCCTATCATTATATAATTCATATAAACTTAAATAGCTGCCCAACTTAGATTGTAATATCCTTATATCATTTGTTTTACTAGCAAGACTATTAGCTAATATATCTATAATTACATCTTGCCCAGAAATAATTATATCTTTTTCATCTATTTTATTCTCCGGTTCAAAGACATTATCCTTTGTTATTGTCTTTGAATAACTGTTTTGATTATTATTTGTATTTTTTTGATTCGTTATGTATTCCTGAACATCTTTTTTATCTATTCTTAATTTTTTACCAACTTTATACGCTGCTATTTCGCCTCTTTTTACCAATACATAGACTGTATTTTTAGTTATCTTTAATAATTCAGCAACTTCAACTGCCGTTAAAGATGTATCTTCATCCATGATGCATCCTCCTTAATTGATATATATTCAACAATATCGTCTTTATTATTTATAATATCACTATATTTTTTTATTTTCTATAAATTGTAGAAATAATTCATCTTTTTTATTTAAACCTTTACTATAAATTTTATAGTTGTTTTTATTTTTTAATGATGATAGAATAAATAAAAACAAACGAAACGTAACAAAACATAACAGCATTTAATAAAATAACAATGAAATGGGGGCTTAATAATGAAAATTCGTAAAAGTATTCTTTCTTTATCATTAATTATGACATTATCCTTTTTAGTTACAGGTTGTGCAGCAAAGCCAGAAGCTGAGGCAGTAGAACTTAATATTTCTGCCGCAGCTAGTTTAACAGAAGCTATGGCAGATTTAGAAGCAGAATTTAAAACTACCAATCCTAATATAACATTGGTTACTAATTTTGGGGCTTCCGGTTCACTTCAACAGCAAATAGAACAAGGAGCTCCCTGCGATATTTTCATATCTGCTGGTATAAAACAAATGACAACTTTAGATGAAAAAGGGTTGCTTCTTGAATCTACTAATAAGGATTTAGTAAAAAATGAACTTGTTCTTGTGGGACCTAAAGACACTACAATTACTGAAATAAGTGATTTAACAACTGATAAAGTAAAAAAAATTGCTGTTGGCGAAGCAAGCAGTGTTCCTGCAGGGAAATATGCAGATGAAGTCTTAACTAAGTTAAACATTAAAACAGCTATTCAAGATAAACTAGTATCTGCAAAGGATGTTAAGGAAGTTCTTGCTTGGGCTACTTCTGGAAATGCTGATGTTGGATTTGTTTATTTAAGTGATACTATAAATAATGATTCCATTAAGATAATCGAACAGATTTCTAGTGATTTACACTCTCCTATTACCTATCCTGTAGGAATAATAAAGAGTAGTACTAAAGCTGATAGTGCTCAAGCTTTCGAGGATTTTTTATTCACAGATAAAGCTCAAGAAATTCTTAACAAATATGGTTACAGCTCAGTAAACTAAGGCACAATCAACTTTTAGGAGGATTTAATATGGGTTTGGATTTATCACCTTTATGGATATCTATAAGCACAGCATTTTTGGCTACCCTAATTACTTCCTTTTTAGGAATTGTAGTAGCTTATAAGATATCAAATTATAACGGAATTTTCAAAGGTCTTATAGATGGTATTTTAACTCTCCCTCTTATTCTTCCCCCTACTGTTATTGGGTTCTTTTTATTAGTTTTATTCGGTAAAAATGGGCCTATTGGGGATTTATTAGGAATTTTTAATGTATCTATAATTTTTACATGGAGTGCTACAGTAATAGCGGCAACTGTAGTCTCCTTTCCATTAATGTATAGAACAACTAGGTCTGCTTTTGAACAAATTGATAATAATATTATTTCTGCTGCTAGAACTCTAGGCTTAAGTGAAATGAAAATATTTTTAAAAATTGCCATTCCTTTATCTTGGCCAGGTATAATTGGTGGAGTTGTCTTATCCTTTGCAAGGGCTATGGGGGAATTTGGTGCTACTTTAATGATAGCTGGTAACATTCCTGGCAAAACTCAGACCATGCCTTTAGCAATATTCTTTGCTGTTGAAGGTGGCGATATGACTAAAGCTTACCTTTGGGTTGCAATTATTGTTGTAATATCATTAACTATGATTCTACTTTTAAACTACTGGTCAGAAATCCAGTTAAAACTTATGGGAAAGAGAGGTATTTAGCATGGGGTTATGTGTAGATATAGAAAAAAACTTACCTTCCTTTAAACTTAAGGCTAAATTTGATGATTCTTCAGGAGTGTTAGGTTTTCTCGGTGCTTCCGGCTCTGGTAAAAGCATGACTTTAAGATGTATAGCCGGACTAGATACTCCAACTAAAGGGAAAATCATCTTGAATGGTAAAGTTTTATTTGATTCAGCTAATAGAATAAATTTGCCACCCCAACAACGTAATATTGGTTTCCTATTTCAAAATTACGCTCTGTTTCCAAACATGAAAATAACTGAAAATTTAGAAATAGGTCTTAAAAATATGAGTAAAACTCAAAAACATATTTTAAGTGAATCCTACATTGAACGATTAGATTTGAAAGGATTAGAAAATAGATACCCTTGGCAACTTTCTGGTGGCCAGCAGCAAAGAGTGGCTTTAGCTAGAGCTTTAATTACATCTCCAGACATTTTGCTCCTAGATGAGCCTTTTTCAGCTTTAGATCATCATCTTAGAAGTAATATGGAAAAAGAATTGCTCCATGCCTTGACGGAATTTAAAAGCAATGTAATTTTTGTTACCCATAATATAGAAGAAGCCTTTAGGGTTTGTGATGATATAATTGTCTATGATAAGGGCACAACCTATGCAAAACGAGATAAAAAAAGCTTGTTTGAATTTCCTGAATCCCTTTCAGAAGCCAAATTAACTGGTTGTAAAAATATTTCAGTAGCAAAAAAAGTTAATGACTTTACTATTTATGCTGAGGATTGGGGTTATGAAATTCCTGTAAGATATAGAGTTTGTGACGATATCAAACATATTGGTATTCGATCCCATCATCTAGAATTAGTTGAGAGTTCCCCCTTCCCCTTTACAATTGAAAATATTATAGAAAACCCATTTGATTATACTGTCTATGTAAAAAATTACACAAAAATAAAAAGTGAAAGCATTAACCTTACCCTATCTAAAGACAAAATGCTTTTTTCTAAAGGGGATAAAGTTAACCTTCACTTCTCTATTGATAAATTATTTTATTTCTAAGCCTTATTATATAATTCATAAAAATGATTAGTAGGACCTACTCCGTATCCGAGTTCAATTCCATGCTCAATTGCCACTGTTATATATCTCTTACCTTCCTTAACTGCATCTTCCATATTCATTCCCTTTGCAAGATTAGCAGCAATTGCAGAGGATAGGGTACACCCTGTCCCATGGGTGTTTTTAGTGTTTATTCTCGTCTGTCTTAAGTATATATATTTTTCTCCATCATATAAAATATCTGTAGCATCATCTTCTAAATGCCCACCTTTAACTAATACGCACTTAGCGCCTAATTCCTTTAGTTTAACAGCCGCCTTCTTCATATCTTCAAGAGTCTTAATTTCACAACCTATGATTTCTTCAGCCTCTGGTAAATTTGGAGTTATTAATGTAGCTAAAGGAAATAATTCTTTAATTAAAGTCTCCTTAGCATCAACAGACAATAACTTGAAGCCACTTTTGGATATCATTACAGGATCTAAAACTACTGGCGGTAGATTCTTTACAGCTCTTAGAGCTTTCCCTATAGCCTTAATAGATTCAATTTTAGACACCATACCTATCTTAATTGCATCTACCTTTATGTCCTCAAATATTACATTAATTTGAGAGCTTATCATTTCTGGATCTATATCCTGTATACCATAAACCCCTGTTGTATTTTGCGCAGTAATGGCGGTTATAACACTCATGGCAAAAACTCCATTTGCAGATATTGATTTAATATCTGCTTGGATTCCTGCTCCTCCTGAGCAATCAGACCCTGCAATAGTTAATGCTGTATTCATCTTAGTTTCTCCCCTTCTTTACTTAATAGTTTTTTAATAGATGGAACCTTTAAAAACATATAGGCTATAAATGCGCCACCTACGCAGCTTATTGAAAATGGTATAATATATATAAATAAAGCGACTTCCTTTCCTAAAAACAAAGTTGCTACTGGATATGCTACTAAAGCTCCTAACAAACCCGTTCCAATAACTTCTCCAAGCAGTGCAAACTCTACCTTCCTAAATTTTTTATAAGCAATTCCTGCTAGAAATGCACCTATCATACTGCCTGGAAATGCTAACAAACTACCTGTTCCTAGAATATTTCTTAATAAAGATGATACAAAAGCATTTAGAACAGCATAACCAGGTCCTAATAAAACAGCTGTAATCACATTAATAAAATGTTGTATTGGTGACATTTTGGCCCCAAAAATAGGAATAGAAAATGTCCCAAAAATAGTTGCAATAGCAATAAAAACTCCGCTAATAGCTAATTTATACGCTATATTTCTTTTGTTCATAAGTAAACTCCTCCTGGTATTCTTTGACATCTAGTATATATAAAAGCAGCTTCCCCCCATAAATTCTCTTAAAATAGAATTTTCAGGAACACGGCTAAACTCAATCTCCTTAAAGAAACTTAAGAAGCATTTAAGTCTTACCGCTTCATAATATACTGGGCTTTTTGGTTTTATTTTATCTAATTCCTTTAATGCATAGGATTTTAAAACACTAAGCTCATAAACTAATGTAGAATTAAACATAACATCTGCCTCTTCTTGGAATATAAATATATTTTCTTTTTCACCTTTTTTTATAGCTGGCCACATTTTCAAAGTTTCTTCAGCTCCATATCCTCGTGATAGATAGTCCCGAACAATCCTTCTTATCTTTCTAACATCCGTTGTTGCTATTCTATTATGGTCATCAAAGTTTAACTGAGTCAAAGCTGATATATATATTTTAAATTTATTATTACTATCAATTTCAGATGTAAGAATTGGATTTAGTCCATGAATTCCCTCTATTACTAAAACGCCCCTTTCTGGGAGCATAAACTTCTTACCGCTCCATTCCCGCTGGCCAGTTAAAAAATTAAACCCAGGTATTTCTACTTCTTCTCCATTTAATAACTTTTTCAAGTGATTATTAAATAATTTTAAATCTATAGAATAAATAGATTCAAAGTCATAATTTCCATCCTCATCCCTTGGAGTAAACTCTCTACTTAAAAAATAATCATCTAATGATATAGGAATTGGATTCAATCCATTAACCCTTAATTGAATTCCTAGCCTATTTGCAAAAGTAGTTTTCCCAGAGGATGAAGGTCCTGCTATTAAAACCACCTTTATATCCTCTTTACTTGAAATCTCATCTGCTATATACGCTATTTTCTTTTCATGCAATGCCTCAGAGACTAATATTGTATCTTTTAAATCCTTATTTATAATTTTTTCATTTAAGCTTGAAATATTTTCTATCCCAATTATACTAAGCCATTCTTTTGTCTCATAAAATATTTTTGCCAATTTTTTTTCTTCCTTAAAAGGAAGTACAACATTAACATTTCCTTCTGGAGGATTCCTTAAAATAAATCCATGCTCATAAGTAATCAGATCAAAGGCTCTTATTATTCCAGTAGAATAAGCCATTTCTCCATAAAAATAGTCATATATTCCTTCTAGTTCATAAAGTTTTATCTCTTCAGCATCACGCTGTTCAAATAACATAAAGCTTTTTTCCATTTGACCCATATGAATATTCTCTTCAAGGTAATCTTTTTTTATTATTGTCCTTTTTATAGGAACATCTCTTTTTATTAAATCCTTCATTTTTTCTTTTATTTTGAGAATTTCTTCCTCATTAATTAAAGTTTCCTTCATTATTTCTCCAAATATCCCTTTAGAAATAGAATGCTCCATTGTTATTTTTACATCCTTAAACATATCTTTAACCACTTTAATAAAAATGAATTGTAGAGTCCTTGCATAGATTTTCCATCCTATTGAGCTATTAGAATTAATAGTTTTTAACTTTCCACTAGATGGAATCTCTAGAGATAGTTCATAATAAATCCCCTCTAATTCACATAGTAAAATATCCTTATCATCGAAATATTCATCTATTACATTTTTAAAAGTAGTGCCTTCCTTTATTTTTATAATTCTATTGTCTTCAAGTTGTAATTTTATCTCTTCCATAGGCTATACTCTCCTCTTTAATAATTAAAGTAAATACTTTCCTTACATTCTATTATATACTCAAGTGTTCCAATTACCAAAGTTGTATTTAATTAGAATAACTCTATCCTTTTTAGAAATACTATGAATGAGGAGTGTTTAATTATGTTAATAGTTTTTATCAGAACGGCAATTTTATACACATTAGTAGTTGCTGTAATGCGAATTATGGGAAAACGCCAAATAGGTGAACTTCAACCCTATGAATTTGTAATCGCAATGATGATTTCAGATTTAGCTTCCCTCCCTATGCAGGACACAAGATTTCCTTTATTACTTGGAGTAATTCCTATAGTAACATTGTTATTTATGAAAACTATTCTTTCCCAAATTCAATTAAAGAGTCAGTATGCAAGAAAAATAGTCGATGGTGAACCTTGCATAGTAGTATGTAAAGGTAAAATTGATTATGCAGTAATTAAGAAACAACAATTACATATAGATGAGCTTTTAGAAGAACTGCGCTTAGCAGGTTACTTTGATTTAGATGAAATTCAATATGCTATTTTAGAAAATAATGGTCAGCTATCCGTTTTACCTACATCAACAAGTTCTCCTGGTAATAATCAATCTGCTAAGAATTCTAATGATGATTATAATAACACAAAAAATTCTTCTAATAAAAATTCAGAACCTTATCTTCCTAAAATACTAATTACAGATGGCAATATAAATATAAATTCCCTAACTTCCATGAATAAGGATAAAGATTGGGTAAATAACCTCCTTAAAAATCATAATATTGATTCCATAGATAAAGTTTTAATTGCTATGTATGACACTAAGGGTAAGTTCAAATATCAACTTTATGATAAATATGAAAAGGAGTGTAATGAATGAAGAACACACTAATAACAATTATAATCTTTTCTTCTCTAGTATGTTTTGTGTATTACGCGAACTATACCTTATTAAATTTATGTGAAGATGTTGTTACTATTTGTGATGATATAGAAATTTTGATTAATGATGGTGATTTTAATGAAGCCTATGAAAACTCAATTATCCTTATAGATTTAATAGAAAAAAACAGTTTATTAGCTTCAGTATATATTGATCATAATGATTTTGATAACTTACAGGATGAATCTCTGCAACTTTCAATATATACTAGTTGCAGCGACACTACTGAGAGCCTTATATCAGTCGGAACCCTAAAAAATGCAGCCCTTAACCTTATAGGACTGCATAAGACAAATATTAAAAATATTTTCTGACATAATAAATGGACCTCTCTTATAATAATTAATTTATATAAGAAAGGTCCACTTTATAATCTATTCTTCTGCTACAGCTTCAACAACATTTAATCGTGCTGCTTTGCTTGCTGGAATTAATCCTGCAAGAATTGAAATTATTACAGTTATACCTACAGCTATTCCTACATTGCTTGCTGTTAGTGATATTACAAAATTATTTTTCTTTGTTATAAATTCATTTATAAACAATATTCCGCCAGATGATAAAACTGCACCGAGTACTCCACCAGCAGTACCTAACATTATTGATTGAAATATAAATATAATTCTAATATGAGATTTAGATCCACCTACTGACCTCATTACCCCTATCATCTTTCTCTTTTCTTGGATAATCATAGTAACTGTATTTACAAGGCCTAAAGTTGCAACTAAGAGTACTATTATGCCTGCAATAGATAATATACTTTTAACTACAAGTCCAAGCATATCTAACATATCACTAATCATTGAAAGACTGAATGTTTGATATCCATAATCAGCTTTAATTTTGTTACTTAAAGCTCCTATATCTGTCTCCTCTTCACCATATACTGAAAGCCCACTATATCCATTTGACTCAATATAATTTTCATCTTCGCTAAAGTACCCAGCTATAGGATTAGCTTTTGTATCACTCATAACTATTGTGTCTGTATACTCCTTCCTATCTAGAACTCCAACAATAGTTCCCTCAACTTCTTTAGGATCCTTTATTATCATTCCATCCATTGCAGGATACTCAACTTTAACTGTTATCTTCTTTCCAATTAAATCCTCATTACTTTCTACGCCTAACCTTTTAGCAAGATTTTCACCAACTAAAATATCATTATCTCCATTCTCTATAGACTTACCTGCCACTAATTTTTCGGTATAGTCATAATCATATTTAAGACTTACTCCATTTATACTGACGTTTCTATCTACATATTCTCCATTTTCTATCCTTAAGCTAGTAGCTTTTCCTTGGATTGACATCCTAATTTTTTCAACACCATCCATGTTTCCAATCTTCTGAGCATCTTCCATACTAATTTTCTTAGTAAAATCTTCTACTTCTTTCTCTGGGGTAACCTCAGAAACACCCTGCGGAGCTTCTGTTGTTTCCATCACAGTCAAACCGCCCATCGCATCTGGAGATTTACTAGCATCAATAGGCATTACACTGATAAGATTAGTATCTCCAAAACTGCTAACCATGTCCCTCATCTTGTTAATTATTCCATCTCCAAGACCCATCATTATTATTAATAAAAGAGATCCTATAGATACTGCAATAATTGTAAGAATTGATCTACCTTTTCTATTCATCAAATCGCTAAAGGCGATTTTAATTTTATCTGATAATTTCATTTTAATTGCCTCCTCTACCTTCTTAAGGCTTCTATTGGATCTAATTTAGAAGCTCTATTTGCTGGATATATTCCTGAAATCAAGGCAATCACGACAGCAAATCCCAAGATTATAAGAAGCCAATACCAAGGAAGTCCTACTGAAATAGATGTTCCCATGCCCTCTTCAACTATTTTAGAATTCACAATCATCTCAGCTATTGAATTCAAACCACTTCCAAGTCCTATACCAAATAGTCCGCCAATAAATCCAATTAAGGAAGACTGTACTAAAAATATAGATCTTATTGCATTACGATCTGCTCCTAAGGATTTCATAACTCCAATACTTTTAGTTCTTTCAAGAACTGCCATTGACATAGTGTTTACTATACCTATTGCTGCAACTACTAATACGATTCCTCCAAGTACTGCAAATGCTGTATTTATACCACCTAAAGCGTCCTCTACTTCCTTCGCCATATCTATTGATGAATTTGAAGCATAATCTAGCTCTTTTATAGTTTCACTTAATGGCTCTACATCACTTACAGACTTTGCTGCAATTTCAATACTGTTATAGCCCTTATTTGCCATATAATCCTTTTGCAAATTACTATAACCTTGTAACTCTGCAGCATCATTTGCTGATAAGACTAACTTCTGCCCATCAGTAAAATGTTTATCAATAACTCCTACTACCTTAAATTTTTTAGCAATTGGCGTTATTTTTATTCCATTTGCAGTTTTAACTACTAATTCTAATTCATTATTTAATATTTGCTCTTCACTTAGATTTAATTGTCCGAGTAATTCTTTCCCAATTACAACTTCACCTACAGCAGGTTCTATCTTAGCTCCTGCCTTAAGAGGTTTTATGGAGTCATCTTCTTCATCATGTCTAACTCTTTCAATTATATAATCAGGATAAAGATTTGCCCCTTCATTGTAACCTACACATTGAATACTTCCTGAATACTCCTTATCGCTAAACTTCAATGCATCTGGAGAATAGTTTATTGATGCTACTACAGTTTCTGCTCTATCTGTATCCTTTATTTTTTGAATAAGCTCATCATCAATCTTCTTTGAATAATCTTCCTCAAAAGTAGACATATCCATTTCATCTTGGTCTTCCGGTGCAAAATATCTATAAGGCATAACTGTAATACTTCTTGCATTATCCTCATCATTTACAGTTTGAACCATAAAGCTTTGAAGTCCTATACCTAGACCAACCATTGTTACTATAAGTAACGTACCTATTGTAATACCTAAAGACGTAAGAAATGTTCTACCCTTTCTTTTGGATAAATCTCTTAGGGCCATAAGCACATATTCTTTAAATTTCATACCTAGTTCCTCCTTCTAAGGATTTATTCTTCTTCCTTTATAATGTCTGAAGTTATTTGTCCATCCATTATTTTTATAACACGTCTTGCCTTATTTGCCTCCACAGGATTATGAGTTACCATAATTACTGTAAATCCATTTGCATTCATATCCCTAAATAATTGCATTATATTTTCACCACTTTTAGAATCTAAGTTTCCTGTAGGCTCATCTGCAAATATTATTTCTGGATTATTAACTATAGCTCTTGCAACTGAAACCCTTTGTCTTTGCCCACCAGACATTTCATTTGGCTTATGCTTAACAAATTCTGAAAGACCAACTTGTTCTAAAGCTTTAAGAGCTCTCTGTTTTCTTTCCTTCTTAGAAATTCCTGCAAAAATAAGAGGCATCATAACATTTTCCAAAGCAGTTTGTGTATTTTCTAAATTAAATGCTTGGAATACGAAGCCTATTTTTTCATTTCTATATTTTGATAATTGCTTGTCCTTTAATTTACTTATATCCTGACCTTCAATTAATACATTTCCAACTGTTGGTGAGTCTAATCCTCCAATTAGATGCATTAGTGTTGATTTACCTGAACCCGATGGTCCAATAATTGCAACAAATTCGCCCTTTCCTATTTTTAATGAAACATCTTGAAGGGCTACAACCTTTTCCTTTCCCATTCTATATACTTTTGAAATCCCTTTAACTTCTATCATATTAATTCTCCTTTTTTTTGCAAAGTTTATCCGATACTATAATATTAGCCCTTATTATTTAATCCAATGTTTCGCTTGTCTTACAATAACCTTAAAGTTATATTTTTATAAATTTTAGAGCATACTATATTTAATTTGTATTACTAGGTTAGTTTAAAATTTTTATACACATTTTATGAATAATCATTGCATAAATTGCGATTTAACTGTATAATTATAAGTAGTTAATAATTTATTTGATGACAAACACTTAAGGGGGATATATTTTATGAAAAAAATTAACAAGGTAATTTTAGCATATTCAGGCGGATTAGATACATCCATTATAATTTCATGGTTAAAGGAAACTTATGGTTGTGAGGTTATTGCTGTTGTAGGTAATGTTGGTCAAAAGGCTGAACTTGAAGGTTTAGAAGAAAAGGCTATAACATCAGGAGCTTCAAAAATTTACATAGAAGATTTAACAGAGGAATTCGTTTATGATTATGTGTTCCCAACTATTCAAGCTGGAGCAGTATATGAAGGTAAATATCTTTTAGGAACTTCATTTGCAAGACCTTTAATAGGTAAGAGAATGGTAGAAATAGCTAAAGCTGAAGGAGCAGATGCTATTTGTCACGGATGTACTGGTAAAGGAAATGACCAAGTAAGATTCGAACTTGCAATTAAAGCCTTTGCACCTGAGATGCCGATTATAGCTCCTTGGAGAATATGGGATCTAAAATCAAGAGAAGATGAAATAGCTTATGCAGAGGAAAGAAATATTCCTATAAAGATTAATAAAGACACAAACTATAGTAAAGATATGAACTTATGGCATTTAAGTCATGAAGGTTTAGATCTTGAATTTCCAGAAAACGAACCAGATTATGCAAAAATTTTAGAACTTTCTAAAACTTTAGAGGCAGCTCCAGACAAAGCAACTTATATAACTCTTAGTTATGAGAAGGGTAATCCTGTTGCCATAAACGGTGTGAAAATGGGTGGAGTTGAATTAATTGAAGAATTAAATAAAATTGGTGGAGAAAATGCTATCGGTACTACTGATATGGTTGAGAACAGACTTGTTGGTATGAAATCAAGAGGTGTATATGAGACTCCAGGTGGAACTATTTTATACAGTGCTCATAAGGATTTAGAAGAACTTTGTTTAGATAAGGAAACTGCTCATTATAAAGAAATGATTGCTTTAAAATTTGCAGACATAGTTTATAATGGCCTATGGTACACTCCACTTAGAGAAGCTCTTCAAGCTTTTGTTAAAACTACTCAAGAAACAGTTACAGGTGAAGTTAAGCTGAAATTATATAAAGGAAATATTGTTAATGCAGGTATGACTTCTCCTTATTCATTATATAGTGAAGAATATGCAACATTTGGTGAGGATGCAGTTTATGATCAAAAGGATTCTGCTGGATTCATTAACTTATTCGGTCTTCCACTTGTGGTTAAGGCTAAGATGGATGCAGCAACAAAAAGAGAGGCAAAATAAATGAAACTTTGGGGTGGAAGATTTAAACAAGGAACAAATGATTTAGTTAATGACTTTAACTCTTCTATCAGAATAGATAAAATAATGTTTAAAGAAGATATACAAGGAAGTATAGCTCATGGACGTATGCTTGGGAAACAAGGGATAATTCCTGAAAAATCAAGTGAAAAAATTGTGGATGGATTAAATGAAATCCTAATCCGTATGGAAAATGGGGTCATTTCTGTTGACCCTACTTCAGAGGATATTCACAGCTTTACTGAAGGAACCCTTACCCATTATATAGGACCTTGTGGAAAGATGCTTCACACAGGTAGAAGTAGAAATGACCAAGTTACCCTTGACTTAAGAATGTACTTAAAGAAAGCTCAAAAGGAAACTATAGGATATATCCTTGACCTTGAAACTGTTATTCATAACAAAGCAGAGGAAAATATTTCTACTATAATGCCTGGTTATACTCATCTTCAAAAAGCTCAACCAATTACTTTAGCGCATCACCTATTAGCTTATGCTGAAATGCTTAAAAGAGATATTGGAAGAATACAAGATGCTTATAAAAGAACTGATGAAATGCCACTTGGATCAGGGGCCTTAGCAACTTCTACTTATCCAATTGATAGAGAGTTTGTTGCAAAGGAACTTGGATTTGCGAAGGTAACTTTAAATAGTTTAGATTCAGTATCAGATAGAGATTATGTTATAGAAACTTTATCAGCTATATCAATGATAATGATGCACTTATCAAGATTTTCTGAGGAAATTATACTTTGGTGTACTAATGAATTTAACTTTGTAGAGCTTTCTGATGAGTATAGTACTGGAAGTTCTATAATGCCTCAAAAGAAAAACCCTGATGTTGCTGAACTTATTCGTGGTAAAACCGGTAGAGTTTATGGCGATTTAATGGCTCTTTTAACTGTAATGAAAGGACTTCCTCTAGCTTATAATAAAGATATGCAAGAGGATAAAGAAGGTCTTTTCGATGCCTTAGATACAGTTAATTTAGCCCTTAGAACCTTCGCTGGAATGATTAATACCATGAAGGTTAATAAAGAAAATATGCGACGAGGTGCTGCTGGTGGATTTACTAATGCTACAGATCTTGCAGATTATTTAGTAAAACATGGCGAAGCCTTTAGAACTGCTCATGGAATAGTTGGAGAAGTAGTTTTATACTGCATACAGGAAAATAAATGTATTGAAGATCTTTCCTTAGAAAAGCTTAAGGAATTCTCTCCTATTTTTGAAGAGGATGTATATGAAGCAATTAACTTACTTACATGTGTTGAAGAAAGAAAAGTCTTTGGAGGTCCTTCTTCTCAATCTGTAAAAATTCAATTAGATGCTTTAGAAAAGTTTATCGAGGAAACTGAAGGAGGATTATAATATGAAAACAGTAGGTATTATTGGAGCTACTGGTTATGTTGGCGCTGAGCTTTTAAGAATACTATTAAATCATAGGGAGGTTAAGGTTACTGCCTTAAGCTCCGTATCCTTTAAAGGCCAAGATATTAATTCTATATACAGAAACTTTATAGATAAAACTGATTTAGTTTGCGACACTATAGATGATGTTTTAGAAAAGGCTGAAGTTATTTTTACTGCTCTTCCCCATGGCTTAAGTGAAGGAATTGCTGCAAAGTGTATTGCAGCAGGAAAGATTTGCATAGACTTAGGAGCAGATTTCAGATTATCCAGTGAGGATGAATATAAATTCTGGTATGAAAGAGGTTTTTCTCATCCAGAATTACATAAAGAAAGTGTGTACGGTTTACCAGAATTAAATAAAGAAAAGATTAAAAAGTCTAAGCTTATTGCAAATCCGGGTTGTTTTCCAACCTCAATAGAGCTTGGACTTATGCCTTTATTGAAAAATTCTATTATAGATACTAAAGGGATTATTTGTGATTCTAAATCCGGCGCTACTGGTGTTGGACGTGGTTTAGGCCTTTCCAGTCATTTCCCAGAACTTAATGAAAATTTTGCACCTTATAAGATTGGAGCTCATAGACATACTCCTGAAATAGAAGAAACTCTTGGAGCTATGGCTGATGATAAGGTAACTGTAACCTTTACTCCTCACCTACTTCCAATTAGTAGAGGAATTCTTTCAAC
Organism: Clostridium vincentii; assembly: GCF_002995745.1. GTDB lineage: Bacteria > Bacillota > Clostridia > Clostridiales > Clostridiaceae > Clostridium > Clostridium vincentii. The sequence goes on from NZ_PVXQ01000001.1 coordinate 168,510, forward strand.
AATTTATTGCAACCCTAAAGAGGCTGTAGATTTAGAAAATCTTTATAAACTTTATAAAGATTTCTATAAGGATCAACCTTTTGTAAATATACTTCCACTTGGAGAAACTGCATGTACTAAAAATGTAAGATACTCTAACTACTGTCATATATCCCTACATTTAAATCATAGAAAAGATCAAATTATAGTAGTTAGCACAATAGATAATATGCTTAAAGGTGCTGCTGGTCAGGCAGTACAAAATATGAACATTGTTTTAGGACTTGATGAAACTGAAGGACTAACCTTTATTTCACCAGCGTTTTAGGTTAGTTGAAAAAAGGGGGTTATTAATTTGAATATAAAAACTATACTTGGCGGTATCACCGCTCCGAAGGGTTTTTTAGCCTCAGGTATTTATTGTGGTTTAAAGAAAAATAAAGAAATGAAGGATTTAGCATTAATATACTCTGAAACTCCTTGTTCTGCATCTGGAGTTTTTACTAGTAATATGGTAAAGGGTGCTCCTATATATATATCAAAGGAACATTTATCTAATAAAAAAGCTCAAGCAGTAATTATAAATAGTGGTAATGCAAACACTTGCAATGGTGATGATGGTTTAGGTAAAGCCAAAAGAATGACTATATCAACAGCTAAAGCCTTGAATATAGCTACAGAGGATGTACTAGTTGCATCTACTGGTGTTATTGGTGTTCCTCTTAATATAGACATTATTGAATCTCATATTCCAGCTTTAGCAAAGGGACTTTCCAAGGAAGGAAGCTCCAATGCTTCTTCTGCTATTATGACTACTGATACCTTTAAGAAAGAGCTCGCTATTGAAATAACTATAGCTGGTAAAACTGTCACATTAGGCTCAATGTCAAAAGGTTCTGGAATGATAGAACCTAACATGTGCACTATGCTTGCTTTTGTAACTACAGATATTAATATATCTTCTGAACTTTTAGAAGAAGCTTTAACTAAAACTGCAAAGGTAAGCTATAACAGAGTAAGTGTTGATGGAGACACAAGCACTAACGACACATTATTGATCTTAGCTAATGGCTTAGCAGAAAATCCTATTATAGATACTAAAAATGATGATTATTATACTTTTGTAGAAGCATTAGAATATTTAAATGTATATCTTGCTAAGAAAATAGCTCAAGATGGTGAAGGTGCAACAAAACTTATAGAATGTAAGATATTAGGTGCAACTAGTGAAGAAAATGCTCTTCTATTATCAAAAAGTGTTATTAATTCACCTCTAGTTAAAACTGCTATATTTGGCTGTGATGCTAACTGGGGACGAATTCTTTGCGCTTTAGGTTATGCTAAAGTTGATTTTAATCCTGAAAAAGTTAATGTCTATTTTGAAAGCCATGCTGGATCAATTTTAGTATGTGAAAATGGATCTTCAGTAAACTTTAATGAAGATATTGCTCTTACAATCCTAAAGGAAAAAGAGATTTTAATAAAAGTTGAACTTTCCATGGGTGATTATGAAGTATCTACTTGGGGCTGTGATCTAAGCTATGATTATGTGAAAATAAACGGAGACTATAGAAGCTAAAAGCTTCATCCTTAGGAGGAAATATAAAATGAATCTTAACGATCGTGCTAGTATACTGGTTCAATCTCTGCCCTATATTCAACAATATAACGGTAAGATAATCGTTGTTAAATATGGTGGAAACGCTATGATTAGCAAAGAACTTAGAGAAACTGTAATAAATGATATTGTACTTATGAAATGTGTTGGATTTAAACCAATAGTTGTTCATGGGGGTGGTCCTGATATTTCAAACCTTCTTGAACGTTTAGGTGAAAAAAGTCAATTTATTAATGGCTTACGATATACTGATGAAAACGCTATAGATGTTGTACAAATGGTACTTGGAGGTAAGGTTAATAAGGACCTTGTTTCTTTAATAGAAAAAGCAGGTGGAAAAGCTATAGGTCTATGTGGTATGGATGGGTCCCTTTTAAAGGCTAAGAAGCTAAAGGGTGCTGTAGATCTAGGTTATGTAGGAGAAATAACTAAGGTAAATACTGATATTTTAGAAATGGCATTATCTTCAGGATATATTCCTGTCGTAGGAAGTGTGGCTTTAGGCGAGGATGATGACTGCTTATATAATATAAATGCTGATCTTTGTGCTGCTAAAATAGCTGCTGCCTTAAAGGCCGAAAAGCTAGTATTATTAACCGATGTGCCAGGTGTTATGAAAGACCCTAGCGATATTGATTCATTGATTTCTATCTTAAGGTTACACAATGTACCAAAGCTTGCCTTTGAAGGAATAATTAAAGGTGGTATGATCCCTAAAATTGATTGCTGTGTAGAGGCAATTCGTATGGGAGTTGAAAGAGCACACATTATCGATGGAAGAATACCACACTCGTTACTTTTAGAACTATTTTCCCATGAGGGTATTGGAACCATGATTTATTAGGAGATGATTGTATGAAAAATTCATTAATGAGTACCTACGCATTCCTAGATGTTGTTATTGCTAAGGGTGATGGGGTTTACTTATATGATACTAAAGGCAATAAATATTTAGATTTTACAAGCGGTATTGGAGTTAATTCATTAGGATATAATAATTCTAAATGGACTGAGGCTATTATTAACCAAGTTACTCGCCTTCAACATTGCTCTAACATTTTTTTAAATCCAGTTACTGTAGATCTTAGCAATAAGTTAACTTCTCTAGCTAAAATGGATAAAGTTTTCTTTGCTAATTCTGGTGCTGAAGCAAATGAAGGAGCACTTAAAATTGCAAGAAAGTATAGCTTTGATAAAAATGGTCCTGGAAAGAATAAAATCTTATCCTTAAAGCAATCTTTCCATGGCAGAACTCTAGCAACCTTAACTGCAAATGGACAAGAAAAATTTCATCAATACTTCTTCCCTTTCCCAGAGGGTTTTGATTATGTTGAAGCAAATGACCTTGAAGATTTTAAAAATAAGGCAACAGATGATGTTTGTGCAATAATTATGGAATCTATCCAAGGTGAAGGCGGAATACATCCTTTAACTAAAGAGTTTGTGCAAGGCGTAGCTAAAATTTGTAAAGAAAAAGACATAGTTCTTATCTTTGATGAAGTACAAAGTGGACTTGCTAGAACTGGTAAATTATTTGGCTATAATCATTTTGATGTAGAAGCAGATATTGTAACTGTAGCTAAGGGTCTAGGCGCAGGTCTTCCAATTGGTGCAGTACTAGCTAATAAGAACCTATCCTCAGTATTTACACCTGGAGATCATGGTACTACCTTTGGTGGTAATCCTGTGGTTTGTGCTGGCTCTTTAGTAGTTCTAGATGAAATTTGTAACGAAGAATCATATAAAAGAATTACTAAAATTAACGATATAATTAAGAAGAAAATAGCTGAGGCTAATCTTAATGAGGTTGTTGAAGTTCGCGGCATGGGTTTAATGATAGGTATAGAAATTAAAGGAAATTCATCTGATATTCAAAAGAAAGCTATATCTAAAGGACTTTTACTATTAACTGCTGGACCTAATGTTGTTAGACTTCTTCCTCCACTTGTCATTAGTGAAAAAGAAATTTTAGAAGGAATAGATATACTAATTAATGTATTAAAATAAGGGGGCTTTTATAAATGAAAAAGGATTTATTGAAAATGGATGATCTCTCAAAAGAAGATATTTTAGACATTTTAAATCTTGCAGATCAATTAAAATATGAACATAAGCATAACATTCCTCATGAGCATTTAAAGGGACAAAGTCTTGGAATGATATTTGAAAAAAGCTCTACAAGGACAAGAGTTTCCTTCGAGGTTGGAATGTATCAATTAGGTGGTAACGGACTGTTCTTAAGCAGCAGAGACCTTCAAATAGGACGTGGAGAGCCTATTGAGGACACTGCAAGAGTCTTATCAAGGTTCATCCAAGGTATTATGATTAGAACATTTTCTCAAAAGGAAGTAGAAACTTTAGCAAAATATTCATCAATACCTATAATAAATGGATTAACTGATGACGAGCATCCTTGTCAGGTTCTTGCTGACCTAATGACAATTCGCGAATATAAAAATATTCTTGAAGGTTTAAAAGTCGTTTATATTGGGGATGGTAATAACATGGCCCACTCTTTAATCGTAGGTTGTCTTAAGACTGGAATGAATTTTTCAATTGCTTGTCCAAAAGATTATATGCCAAAAGAAGAATATATCGAAAGAGGTAGAGAGCTTGCTGCTTTAGAGGGGACAGAGTTTGTTGTAACTCACTCGCCTTTAGAAGCAGTTGTTGATGCAGATGTAGTAATTACTGATGTATGGGCAAGTATGGGCCAAGAAGAAGAAGCTAAAATAAGACAAAAAGCCTTTACTGGATTTCAAATCAGCAAGGATCTTATGACATTAGCTAAGCAAAATGCCCTTGTTCTTCATTGCTTACCTGCCCATAGAGGAGAAGAGATTACCACTCAAATCTTCGATGAGCATTCTAATGAAATTTTCGACGAAGCAGAGAATAGACTACATGCACAAAAGGCTGTTTTAGTTAAACTTATGAAGACAAACTAATAAACTTTAGCCAAATTGTTTCTTTTTTCATGATTTAAAGTTATAATATTCTATAGTGGGTAATATATTTATATGTTTTTAATACCCAAAAATATAATTATTGGAGGTCGATTTATGTTAGTTTCAGCTAAAGAAATGTTAATAAAGGCTAGAGATGGCAAATATGCTGTAGGTCAATTTAACATCAATAACTTAGAATGGACAAAAGCCGTTCTATTAACTGCACAAGAAAACAATTCACCAGTTATTTTAGGTGTATCTGAAGGTGCTGGAAAGTACATGGGAACTTATGATGCTGTAGTAGGTATGGTTAACGGATTACTTAAGGGTTTAAAAATCACAGTTCCTGTTGCTCTTCATTTAGATCATGGTAGCTTTGAAGGCGCTTACGCTTGTATCGAAGCTGGATTCTCATCAGTAATGTTTGACGGATCTCACTATGCTATAGAAGAAAACATAGAAAAAAGCAAGAAAATAATAGCCGATGCTTTTGCTAAGGGGATTTCAGTTGAATGTGAAGTTGGATCAATTGGCGGAGAAGAAGATGGAGTTGTTGGAGCTGGTGAAATAGCTGATACAGCTGAATGTAAGCAAATTGCTGATTTAGGAGTTACTATGTTAGCTGCTGGTATCGGTAATATCCATGGACAATATCCTTCAAACTGGGCTGGTTTAGCATTTGATGCTCTTGCAGACATAAAGAAATCAGTTGGAGATATGCCATTAGTACTTCACGGTGGTACTGGTATTCCTGACGATATGATTAAGAAGGCTATATCATTAGGAGTTGCTAAAATCAATGTTAACACTGAATGTCAGTTAACTTTTGCAGCAGCTACTAGAGAGTATATTTTAGCTGGTAAGGACTTAAAAGGCAAGGGCTATGACCCAAGAAAACTTCTTGGACCTGGTTTCGAAGCTATAAAGACTACTGTTAAAGAAAAGATGGATCTTTTCGGTTCAGTTAACAAAGCTTAATTTTATCTCATTAAGGCTATCTCATTTTGAGATAGCCTTTTTTTAATTACATTTTAAATTCAAATAAAGAAAGAGCAAGTGTATAGTGATTTCAACTACACTTGCTCTTTACTTGGTCTTTCCTAGTAACTGATTTTTAGGTTGTCCGCCAACTGGGGTACGCCCTTATGTCGTACATCGCATTCCGGGATTTTCACTGCCCGTTATAGCTCTTCTGTCGGATTAAAGTGTCAGTCCACTAAGATAAGTTTCACCTTTATCTTGTCTTTATTATATATCATTTTGTAATGGATTACAAGAGGTTTTTATATCTTTTTATAAAAAATTTGAAAGAACTTAAATCATAATTTATATCTATATTTCATCTCAAGTCCCGGCTATTTATAATTTGATTTTAGACAAGAAAAAGCAAGTGCATGATGGTTTTTCTACACTTGCTTTTTACTGGTCTTTCCTAGTAACTGATTTTTAGGTTGTCCGCCAACTGGGGTACGCCCTTATGTCGTACATCGCATTCCGGGATTTTCACTGCCCGTTATAGCTCTTCTGTCGGATTAAAGTGTCAGTCCACTAAGATAAGTTTCACCTTTATCTTGTCTTTATTATATATCATTCTGTAATTGATTACAAGGCTTTTTTATATCTTTTTATAAAAAATTTAAAAGAACTTAAATCATAATTTATATCTATATTTTATCTCAAGTTCTGGCTATTTGTAATTTGATTTTAGACAAGAAAAAGCAAGTGTATAATGGGTTTTCTACACTTGCTTTTTACTGGTCTTTCCTAGTAACTGATTTTTAGGTTGTCCGCCAACTGGGGTACGCCCTTATGTCGTACATCGCATTCCGGGATTTTCACTGCCCGTTATAGCTCTTCTGTCGGATTAAAGTGTCAGTCCACTAAGATAAGTTTCACCTTTATCTTGTCTTTATTATATATCACTCTGTAATGTATTGCAATAGTATTTTGAATTTTCTGATAAATTTTAAACATAATTTAAAATACAAAATATTCATCGCATCTTTGGCCTATTATTTCTTTTCATGTGCCTTATTTATTTTTGTTACTCTTTTCTGCACTGGGGTTTGATTGTTTGGCACTATTTGAGTTATTATCTGAAACTTCATTAGAATTATTTTCTTTAATTTCATTTGAACTGTTATCTATATTTTCATTAGATTTAACTTCCTCATTTGGATTAGAGTTTGTATTTTTGTTTTCAACTGCATTTGTATTAGAATTTGCATTTTTGTTTTCAACTGCATTTGAATCAGAGTTTGTATTTTCGTTTTCAACTGCATTTGTATTTTCAGTTTTATTCTTCTCTTGTTCCTTGTTAGCTTTAGTTGCCTTCATTATTTCTTTTACAGGCTTGTTTAACCATTCTTAAATAGAAACATCTTCAGGATTTGCTGCACTCTTTTGTAGCTTTTCAACTAAATTAAGCTTTCCAGGAGTTACTCCTAATTCTTTAGCCTCTAAAACTCGTTCTTTTCCAACACTAAGTACTTCAATCTCTGCTGTAATACTCTTCTCTGTAATTACCGCTTCTGCTTTTTCTTTTAACTCACTTGCTAACTCTTCTGCTTTTTCACTATCATCACAGGATGTAGCTATTACTACTCCACCAGATTCATCTTCTTTGAAATATCCTTGTTCATTAATTTCAGTGATGGTATCTTTTATAGCATTATCTATGGTTTTGTTCTTTACGTCAAGATTAATAATAATATCTGCCCCATCATCATTTACATCAGAAGCCTCAATTACTCTGTCAAATATATTAACTTTATACTCTATAGATGGGTTTACATCTAAACTAACATACGAATAAGGTGTGGTATAGGCATAAACTCCAGTACCTGCTATAAGGATTGTAGCTGCAACACTTGCTGCAAGAACATAAATTTTCTTTTTTGCTTTTTTTGTTGTATTTTTCATTTGAATCTCCTCCCCAATCTGGTAATTATTATTTTTTATTTTAATAATGCTACCATTATCAGAAAGTATAGCTGCATAATCATTTCTAATTTCAACTATTACACCTTTCATCTTCTCATCTCCTCTCTGATAAAGGACATATATTCAGCAAGATTAGGATAATCTCCGGAGATTATCACAACCGCTGCTATTATATATTTTCGATGCCTCTCCAGAATTTTTCGGGGTACCTTGAGATTTTTTTCAATAATTTTTATAGGGAGCTTTTTATTTTTAATAAGTTCATTATATAAAACTTCATTTTTTAAAATATATACTACAACCTTTTTACATGCTACCTTTGTTTTTTCAGCTTTTGGAGATACCTCTATTAAATCATAAAATGAAAACCCATATGTTTTAAGCTGTTCAGTAGCTCCTTCAATTTCAAGTTTTATATCATCATTATGAGTATGTGACATTTTTGTTATAACTTCCTTCTTGATTGTTGTGTTCTCTTCCTCATTATTACCTTGAAATTCATAAGAATCGACTAAAATTTCATTACTACGCTTTGATTCCTTCCTTAAATAATCAATAATTCTCCTTTTAATAACTAACTCTGCAAAGCTATAAAAGCTACCTTTGTCCATATTATAACTATTCACAGCTTCACTAAAAGCATTTAATGCTATTGACCATTCATCATCACTTTTATTTATATATTTATTAGTAGTTTTTGAAGTGGTCCTTATTATAAAAAACTCATTTTCAATAATTAATTTTTCATATAGAGCTTTATCTTTTTGTGCTTTTATAACACTTTCATCAATCTCTCTCAAATATCTTCACCTACCTGTGGAGTTTTTTCTTATGTTAGGCCTAATCAAAAAAATAACAAACCAGTATGCTTACATCTTTGGTCTGTTATTTTCTTTTATGTACCTTAATATTATTTTTCTATATAATTGATAACATGTTTTATAATCAAGTTGATACTTCCATCCCCATTACGTTGAATTTCAAATTTACTTTCATCGTGATACGCTTCTTCATCTATATATAAATCTATTTCTTTATCAATTTTAAGTCTTACTCTCTTTAGTTTTTTTTCAACCCAAGTCTTATCAATAGCGACATTTTCATTAATACCCTGATCCATAACAAATGTTTTGAAGTCTTCCTTAGCATGAGGTTCTCCTTGAAATAATTCTCCCTTAAATAATTCCTCGGAAAGCTGTTCTATATTAACAGTATCTTCATCCTTAAGTTTACTTTTCACAGCAGTTCTTAATGATTCAGCCTTAACAGCATCGTTAGAATAGTTTTTTCTAGCAAAGTTTTCTGTAGCCTTTAGGAAATTCTTTGTCATATCACGTTCATTTGTAATTATTGAGCAACCCAAAAAGCTGTTAACAAAATAATTAGTGCCATAATCCTCTTCATCCCTGCTCTTCTTCTGCTTGTCCAAGATCATTAGGCTATAGCCATCCTCTTCCCTTACAGGTCTTATAAATGCCGCCTTCTGTATCTTCTGATTACTAGCTGGAAGTCCTGCTGCCTGTGGAACTATTCCTATACCTATTTTATTTTCAACAAACTCAACTTCATGAGTAAAGTTTTTAACATAATCCATCTTAAGTATTGCTATCATTGGTCCTTGATCAGTTATTATAGATGCTACTACCAAATCACAAGAGGGTATATTTACATTTCCCTTCATAATTAAGAACAGCTGCCTTGCAAGCTCCTTAGATAACTGTATAAATGCATCATCAATACCATTCAAATAGTCTTGAACTATTTCCTTAACAATATTCCTTTCAGTATTAAACTTAGCATATTTTAATTCCTCATCCTTTAAACATTTTTCCATATGCTTAAATAAAAATTTATATGTATCCTCATCTAACTGAAGGTTATATTCATTTAATACAGGATCTTCTCCATTGCTATCCAATATATGAATTACAGCCTCAGTTATATTTATATCATTAATATAATCCATCCTCTTTACCTCAACTTTCAACTCAAACTCTCAACTCCCCCACAAGGGGGCACCCAACCGGTGTCAATTTTAAACTAAACTAGCTATTGCTTCTATCTCAATCAATGCATCCTTAGGCAGTTTTGCCACTTGGACACAACTTCTTGCTGGAGAATTTTCTTTAAAGTACTCTGAGTAAACTTCGTTAACTTGTGCGAAATCCTCCATGTCCTTTAAAAATATAACTACTTTAACAACCTTATCTAAAGAACTTCCTCCAGCTTCAATAATTGCCTTCACGTTGTCTAAAGATTGCTTTGTAGCTTTTTTAATCTCATCATACAATTCACCGGTTTCAGGATTTAATGGTAACTGTCCTGATGTAAAAATTAATTTTCCTATCTTATTTCCCTGCGAATATGGGCCTATAGCTGCTGGGGCTTTTTCTGTAAATATTATTTCCTTTGACATTTCTAATTCCTCCTAATTAATCTATTTAGCTAATCTTTTAATAGCATCATAGAGTCTAATCAAAGCATCCTCTAATACTTTAGTTGGACAGGCTATATTAATCCTTTCAAAGCCTTCCCCTTCTTTTCCAAATATATATCCCTCATCTAAGAATAATTGGGCTTCCCTTCGCATAAATTCCTCAAGTTCCTTAGGTTTCATTCCTAATTCACGAAAATCTAGCCATTGTAGATATGTTCCTTCTAAATTAATTACCTTTATTCTAGGAATATTATTTGTAATGTAATTAACTACAAATTGTCTATTAGTTTCTAAAGTATTTATTAATGTATCTAACCAAGAATCACACTGCGTATATGCTACTTCACAAGCCTTATAGCCTAAGATATTAAGCTCATCATAACCATCATTTTCACGCTTTTTCTCAACTAATTGTCTTACTTTTTCATTTGAAATAATAATATTAGAGACTTGTAACCCTGCCAAATTAAAGGTTTTACTAGGGGCTGTACATGTAATTGAATTATCTTGGAATTCTTCTGATATTGCTGCAAAAACTGTATGCTTATAACCTGGCATAATAAGATCAAAATGAATTTCATCTGATACAACTAATACATTATTATCAATACATATCCTTCCTAGCCTTTCTAGCTCTTCCTTTGTCCAAACTCTTCCCACAGGATTATGAGGATTGCATAAAAATAATAATTTAGTGCTATCCATTCTAGCTTTTTCTTCTAAGTCTTGGAAATCTATTTCATAATGATCTCCATGCAGTTTTAACTCATTTCTTAATATTTTTCTCTGTTCTGCTTCTACCGCACTATAGAAGGGATAGTATACTGGTGTCATAATAATAACTCCATCGCCAGGGTTAGTTAATGCCTTTACTATTGCATACAAGGTAGGAACTACTCCTGAAAAAGCAACAATCCATTCCTTGCTTATTTCCCAATTATGTTTTCTCTTCATCCAACTGCAAACTGCTTTATAATATGTATCCGTTCCTCTTGTATAGCCTAAAATACTACAGTCTATATAATCCTTAAGACCTTGCACAATTTCTGGTGCCGTCTTAAATTCCATATCTGCAACTGATAATGGTACTATATCATCTGAAAAGTCTTTATCAAAATTCTCCATCAATCTCCATTTTGATGCACCTTCATTTTTCCTTACTATAAGGGTTTCAAAGTCATATTTCATAATTTTCCTCCTAAAATTCTATTCTTTCTATGTAATCCATTTTATTTCTTTTCCGTCATAAGAGACTACACAATAGTTCAACCCACTTGAGTATTTAATACCGCTCATTATCTTTTTAGCTACCTTACAAGCTTCATCTTCATTCTCAATTGTTGAATTAAAAATCAACTTCATTCCTTCTCTTTCCTTTATAGAAAATACTTGGTCTCCATCTATTTCAAAACTCTCTATTGCCTTTATTATCTCCTTTTGACATAGCGGGCTAAATACTATTACCATAACCTTTACACCTCATTAGTTTCTTATCTTATTTTCTCAACTTCCCTTTGAATTTCTTGCATCCTCATATCTGTTGATGCTATAACATCTGCGCATTCCTTTAAATCACTTCTAATATGCTCATGATTTTCAGTACCGATTTTATAATATAATTTGTGCTCTAAGCTTGCCCAAAAATCCATGGCAATGGTTCTTATTTGAACCTCAACTCTTACATTTGCCACATGATCTGATAAGAATATAGGGATTTGTACAACCATATGTAAACTTCTATACCCATTAGCCTTTGGGGCTTTAATATAGTCCTTTTCTTCAACAAGAGTAACATCATATTGCCCTTTTAGAAGTTCTGCAACCTCATATATATCGCTAACAAAGGAGCACACAACTCTTATACCTGCAATATCATTCAAATTTTTCTTTGCTGATTCGACACCCACTTCAAATCCCCGCCGTTTAAGCTTTTCCATTATGCTCTCAATGCTTTTAACTCTAGATTTCATATATTCTATTGGATTTCTTTTTCTTCTTACCCTGAATTCATCATCTAAAACATTAAGCTTTGTACTAATCTCTCTTAAAGCAGAACGATAAATCAGTGTAGTTTCTTCCATTTTATCCCTTTCTTTTTTGATTTCCTTTGGAACTAATAAATCGCCATTTTTCGGAAATAGTTCATCTACTTTTTCTAATTTCCTCATAACTATTCTAATACCCCCATTTATTTCATATTTCCCTACTATTATATTAATAATCCAAACTAGAAACCAATCTTCCACATACAATTAGTCTTCCATCATCCACATCATAATCACAGGTTGATAGAGTGATTATTTTATCATCTTGGGTGAAGTTGCCTGCTTCTATATTAAACAATGATTTCCCTTTTAACTTATTTATATAATTAACATATTCATCATTAGATGCAAAACTATTCTGGTAAGAGCCATTGTCGGCCTTCTCTATAAATACTGTAAATACATCATATTTTAAAACCTTATCCCTTGTGCTTATATAAATTGGATGTTCCTTTGCAAAGCTTTCATCTTTATATTTTTCTAAATCTGCAAACATACTTCCGTCCTTCATATGATGTCCATGAAGGATAGTGTTTTTATCGCTAAAGGGTTCTATGTTATTTGTTGATATAAATATTGCACCCCCAGCATTTTCTTCTTTTTTGAAGTTATGAGTTAAATAAAGTTCATTATTATCAGTTTTAACTACTGGATAGTTAATCTCAGTGTCATTTATTGAAATCCAACTTTTGAAATCTGGATTTATAGAAAGTAGATTATTATAATTCTCAGCTTTAAATTCATATCGCTCTTCTCCATTTTCCAAAGCAATCTTCTCCGGTGAAAACTCTTTTGTCTCTTCATAAACTTCAGAGTTTTTATTATATTCACTCCAAATGTTATACAGCTTGTATCCACACACAATAAATACTATTAATGAAATACAAACTACTACTCTTCTTAAAATTTCCTTCTTAGATACTTTTTCATTCATAATATACTACACCCTTTGCTACAATTGTAATGCAAGTTCCATCATTTCTGTAAAACTAGTTTCCCTTTCCTCTGGGCTTGTTTCTTCTCCCTTAAATATATGGTCTGATATAGTAAGTATCGATAAAGCTTGAACCCCATATTTTGCTGCTAAAGTATATAATTCAGCAGTTTCCATCTCTACTGCTAAGGTACCATAATCAGCCCAAAGCTTAATTGATACCTCAGTATCATCATAAAAAAGATCAGAAGATAATACATTACCAACCTTAACTTTAATTCCCTTTTCTAAAGCTATATTATACGCCTTAAGTAAAAGGTCAAAATTAGCTGTTGGAGCATAATCCATACCCTGAAATCTTCTTTTATTGATCCCTGAATTTGTTGATGCACTTTGTGCTAAAACTATATCTCGAATATTTACATCATCATTAAGAGAACCTGCTGATCCAATTCTAATTAATTTTTTTGCTCCATAAAATCTAATTAATTCATTAACATATATAGAATGAGATGGTAGCCCCATCCCTGTGCCCTGAATCGATATTCTTTTGCCCTTGTAGTTCCCTGTATATCCATACATTCCTCTGACTTTATTATAGCATTTTGCATCCTCAAGATAATTTTCTGCTATAAATTTTGCTCGTAATGGATCACCTGGTAAAAGAACAGTTTCTGCAATTGCTCCCTCTTCAGCCATGATATGTAAGTGTTTAGCCATAAAAATGCCTCCTTAATATATAGAACTATTTTAATTAATATAATTACTATTATTATAACATTGTCCCTGATAAGTAAAAGGTTAATTTGTTTAAAATAGTTAGAGTATAATTTTAGTAGGCAAAGGTAGCAAAAAAATAAAGGAGATGTAAAAACATCTCCCCAATACATAAATTATCCATTATAATTTTATTGCTAAGATAAAAAGAATGGAGTTGGATTTATGTATGATATTAGTTTAAATGAGAACGGCCTAACTTTCAAGGATTT
>NZ_PVXQ01000002.1 GCF_002995745.1 Clostridium vincentii
AGCAGGCCGCAGAGAATAGGCCCAAGCAACTGTTTACCAAAAACACAGGTCTCTGCTAAAGCGAAAGCTGATGTATAGGGGCTGACGCCTGCCCGGTGCTGGAAGGTTAAGGGGAACACTTAGCGCAAGCGAAGGTGTGAACTTAAGCCCCAGTAAACGGCGGCCGTAACTATAACGGTCCTAAGGTAGCGAAATTCCTTGTCAGGTAAGTTCTGACCCGCACGAATGGCGTAATGACTTGGGCACTGTCTCAACTGTGAATCCGGCGAAGTTGTAGTGCGAGTGAAGATGCTCGCTACCCGCGATTGGACGGAAAGACCCCGTAGAGCTTTACTGTAGCTTAGCATTGAATTTCGGTATTGTCTGTACAGGATAGGTGGGAGACTAGGAAACTAGAGCGTCAGCTTTGGTGGAGTCAACCTTGGGATACCACCCTGATAGTACTGAGGTTCTAACTGGACACCATGAAACTGGTGACAGGACATTGTTAGGTGGGCAGTTTGACTGGGGCGGTCGCCTCCTAAAAAGTAACGGAGGCGCCCAAAGGTTCCCTCAGAACGGTCGGAAATCGTTCGAAGAGTGCAAAGGCAGAAGGGAGCCTGACTGCGACACCTACAAGTGGAGCAGGGACGAAAGTCGGGCTTAGTGATCCGGTGGTACCTCGTGGGAGGGCCATCGCTCAACGGATAAAAGCTACCTCGGGGATAACAGGCTGATCTCCCCCAAGAGTCCACATCGACGGGGAGGTTTGGCACCTCGATGTCGGCTCGTCGCATCCTGGGGCTGAAGTAGGTCCCAAGGGTTGGGCTGTTCGCCCATTAAAGCGGCACGCGAGCTGGGTTCAGAACGTCGTGAGACAGTTCGGTCCCTATCCGTCGCGGGCGTAGGAAATTTGAGAGGAGCTGTCCTTAGTACGAGAGGACCGGGATGGACTGACCTCTGGTGTACCAGTTGTTTCGCCAGAAGCATAGCTGGGTAGCTAAGTCGGGAAGGGATAAACGCTGAAAGCATCTAAGCGTGAAGCCCACCTCAAGATGAGATTTCCCATAGCGTAAGCTAGTAAGACCCCTTGAAGAACACGAGGTTGATAGGTCAGGGGTGTAAGTATGGTAACATATTAAGCTGACTGATACTAATAGGTCGAGGGCTTAACCAATAGAGAAATACAAGAATAACTTAATATATATATGTGCAATTTTCAGAGAATAATTTCTGAAGATCTGGTGATGATGGCATAGAGGAAACACTCCTTTCCATTCCGAACAGGAAAGTTAAGCTCTATTGCGCCAATGGTACTGCATGGGCAACTGTGTGGGAGAGTAGGACGTTGCCAGGTGAATAAAAAGTTTTAATAAGAAAAAAAGAAGTTCTAAAATAATTTAGGTTATTTTAGAGCTTCTTTTTGTTATTTAAAGAAATATATTCATTAAACAATGAATTTTTAAGAAATAAACTGTAAATATACCCAATAAAAATGTTTACATAAAGTTTTTTTCAAAAATATTACAATAAGTAATGAAATCTAATGAAAAATTTGATAAGATAGGAATATAGAAAATAAATCGGGTATTTTATGTAAGTTTATTTCTATGAAAATAATTAGGGTATAAGCAATGAGGGGGGATTTCTTTTGGAGAAAAACAATATCAAGAAAACAGAGCCAAATATAAGAAAAAATGTAACAGAAGAAAAAAATATAAATAATAAAAGTGGTATAGAAGTTGCTAATAAGAAAGAGATAATGGCAGAAGAATCTACTAATAAAGCTGTAATAAAAAAAGATTTAGTAGAAGTAAAAGAAGCAGAGATAAAAAAAGAAGTTGAAGCAGTTGAAGCAGTTGAAAAAGCTGTTATTAAAAAGGTGGCAAAGCCACGAGCTAAAAGAAAAACTGTGGCTGCATCAGAAGAGAAGCAAGCTTCAACAGTAAAGAAACCTGCAAAAAAGAAGGCAGTTATAAAAGAAAGTAAGTTAGAATTAGAAGTTAAAAGCAAAGAGATATCAAACAATAATGTTAATATAAAAGACGAAGGAATGGAAAAATACGGAAGAAAACTAAATAAAAATGATCTAACGAATCTTAATACTTATTTATTCCATGAAGGTAAGAATTATGAAGTGTATGAGATATTAGGAGCTCATAGCACAACTGAAAAGAGAAAAAAAGGGGTAAGATTTGCTACTTGGGCACCTAATGCAAAGGATATATATGTAGTTGGAGATTTTAATAACTTTGAAGTTAAAGAAGAATTCAAGCTTAAAAAGGTTACAGAACAAGGATTATGGAGTGAATTCATTGAGGGGCTAGAAGAAGGAAATATATACAAGTATTGCATAGTAGATCAAAATGGGATTAAAAGTGAATTTAAATCAGACCCATATGCTATAAAAACTGAACTTAGACCAAATAATGCATCTATTATTTACACTCCAGAAAAGTTTAAATGGGAAGATAAAAAATGGATTAATAAAAATATAAATGCAAATGTATATGAAAGTCCTATGAATATTTACGAAGTTCATTTAGGATCATGGAAAACAAAAGAAAATGGTGATTTTCTAAGTTATGAAGAAATTGCTGATGAATTACCTAAGTATGCAAAGGAAATGGGATATACTCATGTAGAAATTATGTCTATAGTTGAGCATCCATTAGATGCATCATGGGGATATCAAGGAACAGGATATTACTCACCAACATCTAGATATGGAAGTTTGGAAGGCGTTAAGAAGCTAGTTCAAAAATTACACCAAGAGGATATCGGCGTTATATTAGATTGGGCACCGGGACATTTTTGTAAGGATGCGAATGGTTTATATCAATTCGATGGAACACCTACGTACGAGTACCAAGAAACATGGAGAGCTGAGAATAAAGGGTGGGGGACTTGCAACTTTGATTTAGGAAGAGCAGAAGTTAAAAGTTATTTAATATCAAATGCCTTATATTGGTTAAGAGAATTCCATATGGATGGACTTAGAGTAGATGCAGTATCAAGTATGTTGTATTTAGATTATGGTAGAAATCATGGAGAATGGGCTCCTAATAAATTTGGTGGAAATGGTAATTTAGAAGGAATTGAATTTTTCAAAGAATTGAATACAGCTGTTTTTCAAGAGTTTTCAAATGCATTAATGATAGCAGAGGAATCTACAGCATGGCCTAATGTAAGTAAGCCTGTTGAAGAAGATGGATTAGGTTTCAATTTTAAATGGGATATGGGTTGGATGAATGATACCTTAGAATATATTGAATTAGATCCAATATATAGAAGACATCATCATAAAAATATAACCTTTGCAATGATGTATAATTACTCGGAAAATTTTGTGTTACCTCTTTCACATGATGAAGTAGTTCATGGTAAGAAGTCATTAATCAATAAAATGTGGGGAGATGAATGGAATAAGTTTGCAGGACTTAGATTATTTTCTTCATATATGATGTCACATCCAGGAAAAAAATTATGCTTTATGGGGAGTGAATTTGCTCAAACAGTAGAATGGAGAGAGTATGAACAATTGCAGTGGAATCTCATTGAAGAAAATGAATTAAACAAACAAACCCAAACTTTCTTTAAAGATTTTAATAAATTATATCTTGATAATAAGGCATTTTGGCAATTAGATTACAATCCTAATGGATTTGAGTGGATAGACCCAAAGAATAATGAACAAAGTATTCTTATTTTCATGAGAAAAAGTAGAGATGATGAGGATACATTAATAGTTATTAATAATTTTCAGTCAGAAGTATATTATGATTATCAAATTGGAGTACCATTCTTAGGGGAATATGAACAGGTCTTTAATACTGATGATGTTAAGTATGGTGGTTCAGGGCAAGTTATTGAAGATGTGCTTATAGCTGAAAATGAGAAATTCCATAATCAACCTTATTCATTAAAAATTATGGTGCCACCTATGGCTACGCTAGTATTGAAGATTAAAAAAATAGAGAAAGATGACAAAAAGATAATTGACATAGAAAAAAATGAAAAAAAAGAAATTATAGAAACAAAAAAAAAAGTAGTTTAATAAATTGGTGGCAAGGGAGAACGTATATGAAGGTTTTATTTGTAGCAGCAGAAGCACATCCCTTAATTAAAAGTGGTGGATTAGGAGATGTGGCTGGAGCATTACCAAAAGAACTTGCAAGAAAAGGTGTAGATGTAAGAGTAGTTATACCTAAATATAAGAATATTAACCCTGAGTTAAAAGATAAATTAAAATTTACTGGATGGTTCATGGTAAATGTTGGCTGGAGATCTCAATACTGTGGAGTATCCGAATATGAATGGGAAGGTGTAACCTACTATCTTATAGATAATGAACATTATTTTTATAGAGATGTAATGTATGGGCATTATGATGATGGGGAAAGATTTGCATTCTTTGATAGAGCAGTATTAGAGTTGATGAAGAAAATAAATTGGCAAGCAGATGTAATACATTGTAATGACTGGCAGGCAGGCATGGTTCCAGTATTACTAAATTTAGAGTATAAAAAAGATTTATTCTATACTGAAATGAAAACTGTATACTCAATACACAATATACTATTTCAAGGATGTTTTGATAGAGATATTCTGCCTGAATTATTTGGATATGATTATGAAGCCTATAATAATGACAGTATAAAGTTTGATAAAGGTATAAGTTTTATGAAGGGTGGAATTAATTATTCAGATTTAATTACTACTGTAAGTTATAGCTATGCAAATGAAATAAAGACAGAAGAGTATGGGGAAAGGCTTGATGGATTGTTAAGATGCAGAGAAGATTCTTTAAGAGGAATACTAAATGGAATAGATTATGATGAATTTAATCCCGCTGAGGATAAATATATTTCCAAAAACTATGATGTTATTAACATTAAAGATAAAGCAATCAATAAAAAAGAGCTGCAAAAAGAGTTAGGGCTTTATGTAAATGCAAATACACCTATGATAGGAATGGTAACTAGACTTACAAGTCAGAAAGGGTTGGATTTATTAGTTAATGTGGCAGAACGATTACTTCAACAGGATGTGCAGTTAGTTATTGTAGGAACTGGGGATAAACATTTTGAAGATCATTTTAATTGGTTAAGTGACAGATACAATGGTAAAGTGTCAGCAAATATAAGGTTTGATAATGGTTTAGCTCACAAGGTATATGCAGGCTGTGATATGTTTTTGATGCCTTCATTATTTGAGCCCTGCGGGTTAGGACAGCTAATATCATTAAGATATGGCACTATCCCAATAGTTAGAGAAACTGGAGGACTTAAAGATACAGTTGTTCCATATAATCAATATGATGGTTCGGGAAATGGTTTTAGCTTTGCTAACTTTGATGCGGATGAAATGTTAAAGGTAATACAATATGCTTTAGAGATTTATTATGATAAGAATCAGTGGAGTAAAATTATTACACAAGCTATGAACTCAGATAATAGTTGGGATAAATCAGCAGAACTATATTTAAATATGTATAAAGAAATAACTAATAAATAAGCAAACAATTTAGGAGGCAAAATGTTATCAATAGATAGAAAAACATTTAAAATAGCATTTATAAATAAATTTGTAGAAATACATGGAGTAGAGTTAAAAGATGGAACTAATCAACAAAAATATGAAGCGCTTGCAGGTATAGTTAGAGATTATGTATCAAGAACATGGCTTAAGACTAATAAGAGAAATAATAAATCAGGACAAAAACAAGTTTATTATTTTTCAATGGAATTCTTATTAGGAAGATTATTAGGTGATGCATTATTAAATCTAGGACTAAGAGATGTATGTAAAGCAGCTTTAGAAGAATTAAATATAAACTTAGATGAGCTAGAAAACTTTGAACATGACCAAGGACTAGGAAATGGTGGGCTAGGAAGACTAGCCGCTTGTTTTCTAGATTCAATGGCATCTTTAAACATTCCAGGAAATGGATGTGGAATAAGATACAAATATGGATTTTTCGAACAAAAAATTATCGATGGAAAACAAGTTGAAGTATCAGATGAGTGGCTAAAAGAAGGAAATGCATGGGAAACTAGAAAAGCGAATAAGAGTGAGATAGTTAAGTTTGGTGGGGAAATAAAAGTAGATTATATTAATGGAGGTATGAATTTTACCCATGTAAATTATGAACCAGTGCTTGCAGTTCCTTATGATACTCCAGTAGTTGGTTATGAAAATGATGTTGTTAATACATTAAGACTTTGGAGCGCAGAAGCTGTTTCAAATGAATTTGATTATTCATCTTTTAGCAGAGGAGAATTTCTACAAGCTATAGAATA
Organism: Clostridium vincentii; assembly: GCF_002995745.1. GTDB lineage: Bacteria > Bacillota > Clostridia > Clostridiales > Clostridiaceae > Clostridium > Clostridium vincentii. The sequence goes on from NZ_PVXQ01000002.1 coordinate 6,282, forward strand.
TAAAAATTCAGTAGAATCAATATCACAAGTATTATATCCAGAAGATTCCTTTTATAAAGGTAAAATATTAAGGCTAAAGCAACAATATTTCTTTGTATCAGCAGGAATTCAAAGCATACTAAGACATTTTAAAAAGCAAGATGGAGATATAAGGTTTTTAGATGAAAAGGTGGCACTTCATATTAATGATACTCATCCCACATTAGCAATACCAGAACTTATGAGGATATTAGTAGATGAGGAAGGGTTAGATTGGGATGAGGCATGGAGAATTACAACAAATACAGTATCATACACAAATCATACAATATTAGCAGAAGCCTTAGAAAAATGGCCAATTGATATGTTTAAAACTTTACTTCCTAGAATTTATATGGTAGTCGAAGAAATAAATAAAAGATTTTGTGAAGAACTTTGGAATAAGTTCCAAGGTCAATGGCAAAAAATATCTGATATGGCAATAATATCAGATGGACAAATTAAGATGGCACATTTAGCTATAGTAGGTAGTCATAGTGTTAATGGTGTTGCTAAACTTCATACAGAGATATTAAAGAAAAAAGAAATGAGTAATTTTTACTATTTGTATCCTAATAAATTTAACAATAAGACAAATGGAATTACCCATAGAAGATGGTTGTTAAAGAGTAATCCAAGACTTACTGATTTATTAAAGGAAACTATAGGTGAAAGTTTTATAAAACATCCAACAGATTTAGTTAACTTCGAGAGATTTTTAGAGGATAAATCTACCTTGGAAAAATTAGGGAAAATAAAACTAGCAAATAAGGAAGTATTAACGAACACTATACTACAAACACAAGGAATATCCGTAGATCCAAATTCTATTTTTGATGTTCATGTAAAAAGAATTCATGCATATAAAAGACAAATATTAAATTGTTTAAGGATAATGGATTTACATAATGCATTAATAGATAATCCAAACTTAGGGATTGAACCAAGAACGTTTATATTTGCAGGAAAGGCAGCTCCAGGATATTATTTAGCTAAAAACACTATAGAATTAATTAATTCTGTAGCAAAACTTATAAATAATGATTCAAGAATAAATGATAAAATAAAAGTAGTATACTTGGAAAATTATAATGTTTCTATGGCAGAAGAAATTGTGCCAGGCACAGATCTGAGTGAACAAATTTCAACAACAACAAAGGAAGCATCAGGAACTTCAAATATGAAATTCATGATGAATGGTGCAGTAACGATAGCAACATTAGATGGTGCAAATATAGAAATAAGAGATGAAGTTACAGATGATGATATAGTGATTTTTGGATTAACAGCAGATGAAGTATTTAATTACTATAAATTTGGTGGATATAATTCCATAGAAATATATAATAATGATTCAAGGATAAAGAGAGTGCTTAATGATTTGATTAATGGGAAATATCATCAGGATAAAGAAAGATTCAGGAGTATATATGAAAATCTAATTACTTATAATGATGAATTCTTTGTGTTAAAAGACTTTGATTCATATATAAGAGCTCAAGATAGAGTTAATACCCTTTTTAAAGACCCCGTTAAGTGGCAAAAGATGTGTGGACAAAATATAGCACATTCAGGTATATTTTCATCTGATAGAACTATTGAACAATATGCAACAGGTATTTGGGGATCAGAAGTAATATATAAAAACCTATAAGGAGGAGTAGTTTTATATGGATGGGTTAAAAGCAATTCACGACTCACAAAAAATTAATTATAGGAATCCCTTTGGAGCAGTGGAAATTGGGCAAAAAGTTAAGTTATCCATAGAAACAAATAAAGATATAACCGTAGCCCTAGAATTCATTCAGTGTAATGGATCTCTTACAAATATAGGAATGTCTAAGGAGTATTTGAATAATGGTGGATATAAATATTCAGTAGAAATAGATACTTCAGATTGTTTAGGTATATTAGAATATTATTTTATTCTAATAGATGGATACGGAAGAGTGTATTATGGTAACAATGATGAAAGATTAGGTGGAATAGGACAAATGTATAATTATAAGCCTATACCCTATCAAATAACTATATATGAAAAAGCAGAAGTACCTGATTGGTATAAAGAAGGGGTTATTTATCAAATATTTGTAGATAGATTTTATAATGGGAATGAAGATGGTACTATACTTTCTCCAAAAGATAATTCATTTATATATGGTACATGGTATGATAACCCAATGTACATTAAGGATTCTGAAGGTAGCGTAATAAGGTGGGATTTTTATGGTGGAAATCTTAAAGGCGTAATAAAAAAACTAGATTATATTAAATCATTAGGGATAAATATTATATATCTAAATCCTATATTTAAAGCTTCAAGTTGTCATAAATATGATACTGGAGATTATGAAAATATAGATGAAATGTTTGGAACTAATGAGGAATTTAAATTATTATGCCAGAAAGCAAAGGAAAAAGGCATAAGAATAATATTAGATGGAGTATTTAGCCATACTGGAGATGATAGTAAATATTTTAATAAGCTAGGGAAATACCAAACTGTAGGAGCATATCAATCAAAAGACTCACCATATTTTAAATGGTATAGATTTAATGAATATCCTAAGCGTTATGAATCTTGGTGGGGAGTAGATAATCAGCCTAATGTTGAGGAACTAGAACCAAGTTATCTTGATTATATAGTGAAAAGTGATAATTCAATTATAAAGAAATGGATGAAATTAGGAGCTAGTGGATGGCGATTAGATGTTGCAGATGAACTTCCAGACGAATTTATTCAAGAAGTTAAGAAGGCTATGAATCAAGTTACTAAGGACAATGTACTTATTGGAGAAGTTTGGGAAGATGCATCAAATAAGGTAAGCTATTCTCAAAAAAGAAAATATTTATATGGGAAAGAGTTAGACTCAGTTACTAATTATCCTTTGAGAGAAAACTTAATCAATTTTATTAAGGGATATATAAAGTCAGATAAGTTTTCAAAGAGAATAATGTCTGTATATGAAAATTACCCAACAGAAAATTTTCATGCAAATATGAACATTATAGGGACTCATGATACCGAAAGAATATTAAGTGTTCTTGACACTAGGATTGAATTGCTAAGGATAATGGTTGTACTACAGATGACTTTACCAGGAGTCCCCTTAGTATATTATGGTGATGAAGCTGGACTAGAGGGAGGGAAAGATCCCGATAATAGAAAAGCGTATCCATGGGATAGGGAAAATAATGAAATATTAAATTTTTATAAAAGAGTAGTGAAAATAAGAAATAAAGAAGTTAGTCTTAAACAAGGAAATCTGAAGATTTATAATACAGATGCAGATGTGTGTGTATTTGAGAGGTGCTATGATAATGAAAAAATTATAGTTGCTGTAAATATCTCTAATGAGGATAAAGATATTAATATTGAAGGTCCTTATGTAGATTTAGTGAAAAAGAACAATCAATATGAAGTGGTAGAACTAAATAATATAATAACTATACAGGGGTATGGGTATAAAATTTTAAAAAAAGTATAGTTTAAAAAGCCTATAAATAATATGCCAAAAGCATATTTTTAAAATATAAATAGGGATATATAAAATGGGAGAATTGTAGTAAAAGAGAGGAGATTGGTGTTTATGGGTAAAAATGAAATGGTAGCGATGATATTAGCAGGGGGTCAGGGATCTAGATTAGGTGTGTTAACAAAAAAATTAGCTAAACCAGCAGTTCCTTTTGGAGGCAAATATAGAATTATAGATTTTCCTTTAAGTAATTGTGCTAATTCAGGAATTAATACTGTTGGAGTATTAACTCAATACAAACCATTAGAATTAAATGCACATATTGGTATTGGGGAACCGTGGGATTTGGATAGAAAAAATGGAGGAGTAAGAATTTTACCTCCATATCAAGAAGAAAAAGGTGGCAAATGGTATAAAGGGACTGCAAATGCAATATATCAAAATATAGAATTTGTTGATGGAGCTGATCCTGAATATATATTAATATTATCAGGAGATCATATCTATAAGATGGATTATACAAAAATGTTGGATTTTCATAAAGAGAAGAAAGCTGAAGCTACTATAGCTGTAATCGAAGTACCTAAAAAAGAAGCAAGTAGATTTGGAATATTGAATACAAACGAAGATTCATCAATATATGAGTTTGAAGAAAAACCTCAAAAGCCAAAGAGTAATCTAGCATCTATGGGCGTTTATATATTCAATTGGAAAACATTAAAGAAGTATTTAAGAGATGATGAATCTAATAAGGATTCCAGTAATGATTTTGGAAAAGAAATACTTCCTAATATGCTTAATGATGGCAATAATATGGTGGCATATCCATTTAAAGGGTATTGGAAGGATGTAGGTACTATTGAGAGTCTTTGGGAAGCAAATATGGATTTATTGAAAGAAAATAATCAGCTGAACCTCCATGATGAGAACTGGAAAATTTGTTCTGTAAATCCTGTAAGGCCAGCTCAATATATAGGAGAAGCAGCAAAGATTTCTAATTCGCTTATTGTTGAAGGCTGTGTAGTTAATGGAGAAGTAGAAAACTCTGTATTATTCCAAGGAGTACATGTTGGTAAAAATAGTATTATAAGAGATTCTGTTATAATGACAAATGCCAAGATAGGAGATAATGTTATTATTGAAAAAGCGATTATTGGCTCTAATGCTATTATTCGAAAAGATTGTAAAATTGGATTAGATAATGAAATTGCTATTGTAGCCGCAAAAGAAGAAGTGAAGATGGGAACAATTATAGAGGATGTTAAGGCTGTATAAAAATACTTTAATGGAGGTGAATATAAATGAATGATTGCGTAGGTATAATAAATTTAGATGGAAATGAAAGCAAAATGGGAGAACTTGTAGCAAATAGACCACTTGCATCAATCCCAATTGCAGCAAGATACAGAATAATTGATTTTGTTTTATCAAACATGACAAATTCAGGATTAGATTGTATAGGTATATTTACTAAGAATAAATCTAGATCATTAATTGATCATTTAACAAATGGGAAGCCTTGGGATTTGAACAGAAAAAAAGATGGATTGAAGGTATTTAATTTTGGTGAATATGATCCAAGTTATGAAGATGTCCACAATTTTGCTGAAAATATTGAATTCCTTAAGCATAGTCGTAAAGAGTATATATTATTAGCATCGTCCCATATGATTTGCAACATTGACTATGAAGAGGTACTAGAGCAGCATAAAAAAAGTGGTAAAGATGTTACTATTGTATACAAGAACGTTAAAAAACCTCAAAATGCCTTTGATGATTGTAAGGTATTAAATTTTAATAGTGTAGGTGATGTCATAAGTATTGGAGATAATATTGGTAGAAATGATGAAGCTAATATTAGCATGGAAATGTATGTAATGAAGACATATGCCTTTATTGATATTGTAACTGAATGCATAAGAAGTGGTATGTTTAGAAAGGTAAAAGATTATATTAAAGAAAATTTAGACAAGCTAAGCGTTGATGGATATGAATTTAAAGGACACTTAGAATGTATCAATTCTCTTAAATCACTTTATGATGCGAATTTATCACTATTAAATAGAAAAATAAGTAAAGAGCTATTTAATGGAGATAGACCTATATATACTAAGACAAAAGATGAAGCTCCAACTCATTATACTAGAGAATGTGAAGTCGTTAATTCAATAATAGCTAATGGATGCTATATTAGAGGTAGTGTTGAAAATTGTGTTATTGGTAGAAGAGTGTATATAGGTGAAGGTGTAAAATTAAAGAACTGTGTAATTATGCAAAATAGTGTTATTGAAGATAGAGCTGTCTTGGATAATGTAATTGCTGATAAAGGAACTGAAATAAAAGCGGAAGAAAAATTAATAGGGTCACAGCTATATCCATTATTCATTAAAAAATTGAAATATATTTAAATATATCTATAGGAGTGTATCTGTATTATTATGGGTACACTCTTATTTATTAAAATGTAGTGATAAGCTGTAAAAGTGGTTTGTTATGGACTAGAAAAAAGAATACAATTAACGATCTATAAAGAGTTGGTTGTTATAAGCTATGGATACTGATAGAATATACTTATATTAAATATAAAGGAGATACATAATGGAGAATAAAATATGGGCAGTTGTAGCAGGAAATGAAATAACCGAGAAGGATTTAACTTCAATAATTATGAGATACCCAGAAGATAAGAGATCATATTTTGAAGATGAAAAAGGGAAAAAACAAATTCTAGAGCAAACTATAGCTTTTGAATTATTTAATAAGTTTGGTGAAGAAATTAAATTAGATAACACAGATGAATTTAAAGAAGCAGTAAATAATTTATCTAAAGAAATTTTAACTCAAATGACAATTAATAAGGTGTTATCAGAGGTAACTGTAACTGATGAGGATGCTAAGAAATTCTATGATGAGAATAAAGAAAAATTTGTACAAAAACCTACGGTTTCTGCAAAACATATCTTAGTTAAAACTGAAGAAGAAGCAAAGAATATAAAAAATGAAATCACAGAAGAAAAAATTTCTTTTGAAGATTCAGCTATAAAGTATTCAACTTGTCCTTCTAAGGAGCAGGGTGGAAATCTTGGATCGTTTGAAAGAGGAATGATGGTGCCAGAATTTGAAGAAGTAGCTTTCAATGCTGAAATAGGGAAATTAACTGATGGGGTTAAAACTCAATTTGGATATCACTTAATTGTAGTTGAAGATAAGAAAGAAGGGTCTGAAAAGACTTTTGATGAAGTTAAGGATATGGTAATAGGCCAACTGATTCAAGAAGGACAACAAAAGAAATATATTGATGTTGTTATGGAATTAGAAGGTAAATATGGTGTAGATAGAAAATAAAAAAAGGCTCCTTTGTAAGGAGCCTTTTTTTTATAACATTTCAGTAAAATCATATATATACTTATCCGCAATACACATTAAGTCATCTCTTTGATATTTAGAAGATTCATCATGCATAGCTACCACTTTCATATTAGCAAGTTTAGCACCTCGTACAGCTTCTAAAATATCTTCAAAAACAATACATTCTTTAGGGGTAACCCCTAGCTTATCAGCTGCTAATAAGTAGACATCAGGATTGTTTTTACCCTTGGATACTTCATCTGTAGTTGTAATAGAATCAAAATATTTATATATTCCTGTGCAATTTAATGCCGCTTCTAGTAAAGATGTATGATTGCTCGTGGCAAGACCTATCTTTATACCGGAATGCTTCAAATAATCTAAGAAAGGAATGACCCCTTTCTTTAGAGTTACATCATTAGAGTAATGACTAAAAGCCATATCATGCCATGTAGCTAAGATAGTTTCAATAGAATCATCTAAATGAAATCTATTCTTAAAGTAAACTCCAGTTTCTTGAAAGCTAAGGTGATTAATATCGTCCTTAAGATTTTTAGGTTGATCAAACCCCCTAGAACTCAAATAAGCTGTATCAATTTGATCCCATATCCACATGGAATCAATTAAAGTACCATCTAAATCAAATATTGCTGCTTTTATATTTGTTAACATAGTTCACCTCTAACAATTAGTATATTATAATAAGATAATAAAAAAGGTAGACTATTGTCTACCTTTTTTGTGGTCGGGGTGACAGGTCTCGAACCTGCGACCTCATGGTCCCAAACCATGCGCGCTACCATCTGCGCTACACCCCGTAATATGTACAAGTATATAATGGAGTGAAAAATTTGTCAAATATAACTTTATTTTAAGGCTAATACAATTAATAAGAGCAATGAAAAGATTTACAAAAAAAGAGCATAACGTAGAATAGGATAGTATGACGGAAGAAATATACAGTAATATCTTCTAATAAAACATATGGTAAGTAAATAGCGTTGTTCATTTAAAGATATGATGTTATACTCTAATAAGTGATTTTAGAAAAAAATAAGATATATAGGGAAAGGGAGGGATGGTCTAAAAGACCAGATGAATGAAGAAAAAAGTGCTATCAACAGTAATTGCAGCAATAATAATTATTACATCTATAACTTCGACAGGCTTTGTAGCGAATGCTACACCCGCAACTGAGGCAGGCCTGGAATACGATGAATTAAGTGAAAAAGTTAGAGGACTTGAAGAACAAGTACAAGCAATTGACGCTCAAATCAGTCCGTTAGTTGACAAAATAAACAGTAACAACAGCCAAGTTCAGAATATAAATACAGAAATAGAACAAACAAATGTAGATATAGTACAAGCTAAAGTAGATATTTCTGAAAAAGAAGAAGTATTAGGCAAACGGTTAAGAGAAGTATACAAAACAGGTGGACAAACTAGTTATGTATCACTTTTATTCTCAGCTGATAGTTTTGGTGATTTGATCAGTAAAGTAGATTCAGCATCAAGAATTGTAAACATAGACAAAAAAGTTGTAGTAGATCTTACAGAAAATAAGGACAAGTTAGATACTCAAGTTGCATCTTTAGAAACAAAAGCAAATGAAATAGTGAAACTTAATGAAGAAGTAGAAGCACAAAAATTAGAACTTGATAATAAGAAAGCAGAACAACAACCAATTGTAGATCAAGCTATAGCGGAAAAAGCTGAGTTTGATAAGCTTTATTTGTCTGTTGAAGAAAGAAAAATAGTTAGTGGGTATATAGACACATGTAATAATGCTGATAGTTCAGCAGAAGAACTTAGAAGTACTATAGCAACACTAAGATCAATTAGAGATAATCAACCACTTAAGAGCTTATCTGTAAGAGTTGATGTTGATGCAGCTATAGAAAATGCTAAAGTAGCAGCTAGTCTTAAAGAAGAAGCTAGTGCTCAAGCAGTAGCTAGCGCTAAAGCAGTAGAAGTTAATAGAGGTGGAACTACTGTATCTGGAGATACTTCAGGAATTGTTAACTATGCAATGCAATTCTTAGGAACACCATATGTGTATGGGGCGACTGGTCCTAGCGTGTTCGATTGTTCAGGATTCACTCAATATGTATATAGAAATGCAGGCGGAAGTGACATAAGTAGAACAACGTTCACTCAAATAAATAAAGGTAAATCAGTATCTCAATCAGAGCTTCAACCTGGAGATTTAGTATTTCCATCTACACATCATGTAGGTATATATATAGGAAATGGAAATATGATACATGCACCACAAACTGGTGATGTTGTTAAGATTAGTAAAGTATATAGTTTCTATGCAGCTAGAAGAATATTGAATTAGATTAAAAGGAGCAGCTTTGCTGCTTTTTTTTTGTACTAATTTAAGTAATAGTTTGTGAGATCAGGGTTATTAATATATAATAATATATATGATTTTGTGAGGTAAGAAAGAATGAAAAAAATTGAATTATATGAGGATGAGGAAATTGATGATTTACAGCTAAAAGGGTTATGTTTAATCCAAAAAAAAAGTGCTTTTAGGTTTGGGGTAGACGCAGTTCTACTTTCTCAATTTGCGAGGATAAAAAAGAATTTTAGAGTAATAGATTTATGTACAGGAACAGGAATTGTACCATTCCTTATTATGGGCAAATTTTCGCCACAAGAAATATATGGAATAGAAATCCAAGAGGAAATGGCTGAAATGGCACAAAGAAGTAGTAAACTTAATGATTTGCAAGATACAATAAAGTTTTTTAATAAAGATTTAAAAGATATAGATTATTTGAAATCTTTGGGAAGATTTGATGCTGTAACAGTAAATCCGCCATATAAGTTAAACAATTCTGGAATAGTAAACTCATCTGATAAGCAAGCTATTGCTAGACGTGAGATTAAGTGTAGCTTAGAAGACGTCATAGTGGCTGCTAGAACCCTTTTGAAGGATAATGGGCGTATGTATATGGTGCACAGGCCGGAACGCCTAGCTGATATTATAACTGCCATGAGAAAATATAAAATAGAACCTAAAAGAATAAGAATGGTTCATCCAAATACAAAAAAAGCAGCTAATATAGTTTTAGTTGAGGGTCAAAGGGATGGGGGTCAATTTTTAAAATGGGAACCTCCTCTATTTGTATATAAAGATGAAGGTGGATATAGTGACGAAATAAATTTAATTTATGGAAGGGGCGAGCTATAATGATACAGGGCAAAGTATATCTAGTTCCAACTCCGATAGGAAATTTAAAAGATATTACATTAAGAGCATTAGAGGTGTTGAAATCTGTTGATATTATAGCGGCAGAAGATACAAGGCAAACATTAAAATTATTAAATCATTTTGAAATAAAAAAATCTCTCATAAGCTATCACCAACATAATGAACAAAGGAAAAGTGAAGAAATTCTAGATATAGTTAATGATGGAAAGGATATAGCAATTGTTACAGATGCAGGGACTCCTGGGATCTCAGATCCTGGTGCAGTATTGGTGAGAAAATGTATAGAAAATAATATCGAATTTTATGTATTGCCAGGTGCAACAGCGATTACTACTGCTGTTGTATATTCAGGGTTAGATACAACTAAGTTTTTGTTTAGAGGGTTCATTCCAAGGGAAACTAAAGATAGAAAAATATTATTTGATGAAATTAAGGAATCAAAGGAAACTTTGGTATTTTATGAATCTCCCCATAGATTATTAAGTACACTGGAACTTTTAAAGAATACCCTAGGTAATAGAAATATTGCAGCATGTAGAGAATTAACTAAATTGCATGAAGAAATTGTAAGAGGTTCTATTCAAGAAGTTATAGATTCTTTTTCACAAAGAGGAATTAAAGGCGAGTTTGTTTTAGTTCTTGAGGGGAAGCAACAGACGGAAATAGATGAAGAAAATAAAAAAACATGGGAAGACCTAACAATAGAAGAACATATTTATAAGCTTATAAATGAAGGATTAACTAAGAAAGAAGCAATAAAAAAGGTTGCGAAAGATAGAGGAGTGCATAAGAACGTGGTGTATAAGTTGGCCATTGAATTATCAAGTGAAACTTGATTAATGTGGGGTGAGTCCTCTCTGAATATTAGTTGAACTTTATAAAATACAAAGTACCTCTAAAATATAGAGGCACTTTGTAAAAAATATGTTGGAAATATCACTCTTTATTTAAATAAAAGTAAATTATCTACTTTATTATTAATGTAAGTAGATTATCTTCCGTTTTTCATTTCTTCTAAACAGTTTTTACAGATATTTTTACCTCTGTAATTAACTACATCTCTTGCGTCTCCACAGAAAATACAAGCTGGTTGATACTTCTTTAAAATGATTTGTTCACCATCTACGTATATTTCTAATGCGTCTTTTTCTGCGATGTCTAGTGTTCTTCTTAATTCTATTGGAATAACGATTCTTCCTAGTTCATCTACTCTTCTTACGACACCTGTTGATTTCATAAAACTTCCTCCTTTTAATTGCATTCTTCGACATTTTACTATTCTATGCTACCAAATATGTAATATAAAGTCAACCAAAATTATTAATAATCTTTTGAATTTACAAATTTCTCTACAAAATAGCTATAAATAGAATATACTACCATTTTTTTATCTTGTCAATAGTTTACAGTTGAAATATAAAAAATTATTTTATACATTTAGGGTTATAATTACCTATAAAAATATAATGAAAAACATCATATATTAAAATAAAATAATAAAATTAAACAAAACATATACATATTTTTAAAAGAATGCGGTATTTGTCGAAAAAACATATCTAAGAAATAATATACTATATATGCAAAAAATTATCAATAGCAAATACGCAAATGAGTGCATTAACTTGTAATAAGTTTTTCTATACTATATAATGTATTTATTAATGATTAAAGAAATGAAGGTGACATAGAAATGGGAAAGAAGCTTGATTCAAATTATATTAAGAATTTATCTGGACGGCTTTCTGATAGTAATTTAATTTCATATGATGATTTGCCACAATATGATTTATTTCTATCACAAGTTATTGATTTTTTAAATGATCGATTTATCGAAGATAAGTATACTAATAATATAGTTCAGAATTATATAAAAAGTGGTGTTATAACTAAACCAGAGGATGGGAAAAAAAGAGGATATACTAAATTACACTTAGTTCAACTGGTTCTTTTAAGTTATATGAGGCCAGTATTAACAACAGATGAAATAAAGAAGGTATTTAGTTTAGCTTTTAATGAAATTAATGATAGAAATGATGATATAATTTCTTGGGAAACAGCATATAAGATATTTACAGAAATACAAGAAGATAGTTATAACTCTTTTTTATTGAATTCTGCTGCAGACGAAAAAAAGTTAGATAAACTAATTAATACTCTTGAATTAGATGACAAAGATGAAGAAAGAATAAGAATGTTTATACTTGTTATTTCATTAGTAGCACAAGCGAGTGCGATAAAAAAATCAGTCCAAAAAATTGCAAATGGATATAGTACAGAATAGGAGAAGTAATTTCTCCTATTTTTTTAATAAAAATATAGGTAAGATAGTGGTGAATATGAAAATAAAGAAATCTGTGAGAAAATTTGTAGAGATAGTTCTAAAAACTGGTAGCTTAGATAATAGATTCACAACGAATGCACGTGCTATAGAAGGAATAAGAGCTCATCAGAGGTTACAAAAAAGTAATGAAGAAATTTATAGAAACTACGAAAAAGAGGTTTTCTTAAAAACTGAGATCGATATGGGAGATTTTCTTTTACAATTAGAAGGTAGATGTGATGGTATTATCTCAGAGAATACTGGAGTTGTTGTTGAGGAAATAAAATCAACCTATAAGCCTTTAAATGAGATAGTAGAGGATTATAATATGATGCACTGGAGTCAGGGGAAGATTTATGCATATATGATTTGCAAAGAAAGAGGACTAGAATCCATTGATGTGCAGTTGAGTTATTATAATTTGGATCTTAATGAGGCGAAGAGTTTCATAAAAAAATATAGTCAAGATGAATTACATACATATATATTAAAGTTAGCAGAAGTATTTAAAATATATGCATTATTAGAAATTGGACATAAAGATAGTAGGGATAAGAGTATAACGGATGCTGGATTTCCTTTTAATAATTATAGAGTAGGGCAAGTGGAACTAGCGAAGGCTTGTTATGGAACAATAAAAGAAGGTAAGACTATTTTTATTCAAGCTCCTACAGGAATAGGAAAAACAATATCAACTATTTATCCTAGCGTTAAAGCTATGGGAAAAGGGTTAGCAGAAAAAATATTTTATTTGACAGCCAAAAATATTAATAAAAAAGTAGCGGAAGAAAGTATCGAACTACTAAGAGAAAAAGGTATGGATATAAATTCAATATCTATAGTGGCTAAAGAAAAAATATGCATTAATGATAAGGTAAGCTGCAATGAAGAGGACTGTATATACGCAAAAAACTATTATGAGAAGATTAGAACAGTAATACCACACATTCTTCAGCAGGAAAAACAAATTTCAACCCATGAGCTCATAGCATATGGGGAAGAATACAAAGTATGTCCCTTTGAGCTATCATTGGACTTAATACAATGGTGTGATTGCATTATATGTGACTATAACTACATATTTGATCCTAGGGTTTATCTAAGACGTGTATTAGATGAAGATGGCAAGAATAGTATACTATTAGTAGATGAGGCACATAACCTAATTAATAGAGCAAGAAGTTCCTATACGGCTACACTAAGTAAAGGTAAATTTTTAGAATTACGAAGAGAAGCAAAAGGAATTATGCCAAAATTATTTAAATATATAAATAGTATTAATAAGGTATTTATACAAGAATCTAATGCTTGTCAGGCACAGGATAAGCTGTATGAGTATTATAATGAGGTTCCAAAAGAATTGTGTGGAGCATTAAAGCTGTTTAATATAGAAGCTGAAAAGATATTATCAAAAAAGGAAAAAATAAGATTTAATGAATTATTATTAGATGTATATTTTGAGGTAAGTAATTTCTTATCAATTTCAGAATTATTTGGAGAAGAGTACGTAACATATACAGAAATAGAGAAAAATGATGTGGTAATAACTTTGTTTTGTGTTGATCCATCTAGTAAAATTAGAAATACTATAGATAAATGCAGAGCTACAATTTTATTTTCGGCTACATTTACACCCTTTGCATATTATATGAAGGTTTTAGGGGGGAACAATGAAGATTATAGGCTCAGATTAAGATCATCATTTTCTAAGGCAAACCTAGATGTATATGTATATAGAGGAAATACTAGATATAAGGCTAGAAATAGAACTCTCTCTGATATATGCAGTAAAATAATTGAGTTTATAGAAAGAGAAAAGGGCAATTATATGGTGTTTTTCCCTTCCTATGAATACATGGATAAAGCAAAAAAATATATAGAAGACACTTATAGCAATATTAATTCTATTTGGCAAAATGCAAGTATGGATGAAAAGGAAAGAATTGCTTTCCTAAGCAAATTTGAAGATGGAAAAAATATAGTGGGATTTTGTGTAATGGGAGGATTATTTTCAGAGGGGATAGATTTGCCAGGAGAAAAGCTTATTGGTGCAGTAATAGTAGGTGTTGGGTATCCTAAAATATCATTTCAAGGAGAAATAATAAAAACGCATTTCAAGCAACAAGGAGAGCGGATAGCATATATATATCCAGGGATGAATAAGGTTATGCAGGCTGCTGGAAGGGTAATTAGATCAGAGGAGGATAGAGGTAGAATCCTTCTTATTGATGATAGATATACTAATACAGAATATTACAACATGGTACCAGATGAATGGAAACCTTTAAAGAAATTTGAATAAGTCCTAATAAAATTAGGACTTATTCACAATTAAAATATATACATAGCCTCTTTGGTCTGTTATGTCTTTTCATATGCCTTATTTAATATTAAATTGTAACTGAGAAATTACATTTGAAAATATTATTTTCTTCTAGAGATAAAATGCCTTCTTTTTCAGTAAAATCTCCATTGAAGTCTTCGTAATCAGCATGACCAAACCACGGTTCAATGCACACAAAGGGTGCACCCGTTGCTGGAGCCCAAAGACCAAGGTATGGGAAATTAGAAAAATTCAAGGTAAGGGTTTTAGAGTGATTTTTAGAACAAATACTAATTTCATCTGAATTTAGATCAGAGAAAACCAAAGCATCATTTTGAAAAAGTTCTTTAGATAATGGAATAGCATCTGAATCAGTTAGAAAAGGTAACCTATCTTTAATAAAATATCCATCTTTATTTAGGCGCATTATAGAAGTTGTTTCTTTATTGTTAAATTTAAAATAGTAATCTTCTAGAGATTCATCCTTATTTAGAGGTAACATAAATGCTGGATGAGAGCCTATAGAGAAAAATATTTTTCTAGTATCTAAATTTTTAACTGAGTAGGCTATATTTAAACTATTATCAATTAGAGTATATTTTATTCTTAAAGAGAATTTAAAAGGATACACTTTAAGGCTTTCTTCAGAATAATTCAATTCAAAAATGATATTAGTTTCAGTTTTTGAAACTAATTTAAATTCTGATGTCCTTGCCAAGCCGTGCTGAGGTAAAGTATATTCATATCCATCAACTTTATATTTAAGGTTATTCACTTTACCTATAATTGGAAATAAAACAGGCGCATGATATTTCCAAAAGGTAGGATCTCCATTCCAAAGGAACTCAGTATTATCATCTTTACTTTTTAAAGAATGAAGTTCTCCACCTTTGGAGCTAGTAGTAATTTTAATATAAGAATTTTCCAAGTTATAAATCATAAAAACATCCCCTTCATACAAAAATAAGGTAATTAACATAATCCTATTATATAATAGCATAAAGATAATAAATACTAAGCAGGTGAAAATAATTTATAAATAGATACATTAAAAATTTTTTTAAAAGAAAACTAATATAGGATATAATAAAAAATTTAAGAAATGATTGGTGGAATTATGAAAGATTATAAAATTTCTAAAATGGAATTACTAGGACACTTAATAATAAAAGTTAAAAAAGATGATATTTTTGCATTAGCATCTCAACTTGCATATTATTTGATACTAGCTTTTTTCCCATTCCTTATATTTGTTATTACGTTAATAGGATTTATTAATTTAAATGAATCAGCTGTAATGGATGGGCTTAGTGGATTGTTACCTATTTCAGTTTTTGAACTAATGGAATCAATTATTATTGAGATAATAGGTTCTCAAAACACAGGGGTATTAGGAGTATCAATATTAGTAACACTTTGGACAGCTTCATCAGGGTTTAGAGCAGTAATAAAGGGAATAAATAAGGCTTATGATATAAAAGATGATAGAAATTATATCAGGAGAACAATAAGATCATTTTTTGGAACCATTGCGCTAGCATTTGCACTATTAACCGCATTAGCATTGTTGGTATTTGGAGATATAATAGGTAAGTATTTAGTAAGCATTTTGCCCTTCCCTGAAATCGCTGGAATGATATGGGGTATCCTTAGAAATGTAGTGGTTATCCTTGCACTGATAGTAGTATTTGCAATAATATATAAATATGCTCCAGCTAAAATAATAAAATGGAAAGAAGCATTCCCTGGGGCAGTTGTTAGTGCTTTAGGGTGGGTACTAATTTCAATGGCATTTTCCTTTTATATAAATAATTATAGTAATTATTCTAGAGTATATGGAAGTTTGGCAGCGGTATTTATATTAATGATATGGCTATTTTTAACATCTATGATTTTTATTTTCGGAGTAGAGATTAATTCGGTTCTTGCAGAGAATAAAAAATAAATTAAAACATTTTTTGAATATTTAACCTTATTTATGGCAAAGATTAAAATAAGAATATTTAGGAGGTGTCAATAATGAATAAAATAATTTTATTAGGAAGACTTGTAAAAGATCCTGAACTTAGGACCTTTGAAAATGGTGAAAAAGTATATACCAAGTTCACTGTGGCTGTGGATAGAAATTATAAATTAGTGGATGGGACTATAAGAGCTGATTTTATTCCTGTGACCCTTTGGGGAAAACAAGCAGAGGTGTTATGTAAATATTTAAAAAAAGGTAATTCTATAAGTCTTAGTGGAAGAT
The DNA here is from genome assembly GCF_002995745.1 of Clostridium vincentii. GTDB lineage: Bacteria > Bacillota > Clostridia > Clostridiales > Clostridiaceae > Clostridium > Clostridium vincentii. The sequence continues at coordinate 23,241 of NZ_PVXQ01000002.1, forward strand.
TAAGTACTGGTAGCTATGAAGACAAGGATGGTAATAAGAAATATGTAGTTGACGTTATAGCTGAAGATTTTAGATTTGTTGGTGGAAAAAAAGATAATGGTAATAATGAAGAATTACAAAGTGAATTAATATAATTAAAAAAATATTGATAATTAAGAAAAATATGGTATAATAAAAATATGAGTGACAACGTATTCATATTTCGATTATGGTTTAAGATGGTTTGGAAATTTATGAGAAAATGAGTTGGAAATTATGGTAGGAAAAAAGGTAAGCAGTAGCTTACCTTTTTTTCGGTAAAATGTAAAAAATAAAAAACACATGAAATAGAGTAATCGACAAGGAGTGACAAAGTTATAATTAATATAAGCTAAGTAATATATTAATTGTAAACAAGAAAAGATAATAAGGGTTATTGTGTCAGTAAATAAAATATGATTCTTTAATAATAGAGCACGCTTTGACATTATTTTAGTTATTACTATGATACTATTTGTTTAGGTAGGACAAGCAATATGGTATAGGGAGATGGCGTAATGGTTATTGAGAAGAAAGTTACTACAAAATATATAGATGGAATTGAGAGGAGTTATATATATAAAGTGACACAACAAAAACAAGATAGTATTTTAGAATATGGGGTAAAGGTAACAAGGGAAGATATTAGCAAAGATAAAAAAGTAACTAGTGTAGAAAGTGAGGTTAAATACATTTCTACAAAAAAAGAGATGGTTACGGGAATAATTAATATATTATGTAAGAACGAAGTATCACCAATCCATTTAAGAGAAATTATATGTGATTATGTTGATACGGAGAGTATAAATTTTTAATGACTATGATATTGATAAAAATGCAGGAATGGAGTTTAATATAATATATAGAATAATATTCTAAGGTTGGTGACTAATGATAATTGGAATAGGTACAGATATAGTGAAAATTGATAGAATATCAAAGATAATGAAAAGAACTCCAAATTTTATTAAAGGTACATTTACAGAAGAAGAAATAAGTTATTTTGAAATGAAAAAGAATAATCCGGAGACAATTGCAGGAGCGTTTGCTGTTAAAGAAGCATTGAGCAAAGCATTAGGAACCGGGGTTAGAGGTTTTAGATTAAAGGATATAGAGCTAAGACATGATAACCTTGGAAAACCATATGTAGTTATTGATAATTCTATAAGGAAAGCTTTTGGACTTAATAAGTGTAAGATACATGTTAGTATTTCCCACAGTAGGGAAGATGCTGTTGCATTTGTTATAATTGAAGAGGGGGTATAAATGGAGGTTCTGTCGGTAAAAGCAGCAAGATCTATGGATGAAGATGCAATTAAAAAAGTTGGAATACCAAGTATAGTCCTTATGGAGAATGCAGCACAGGAGATATTTAATAATATTGTGAATAAGGGGAATAGTTTTATTGTTTTTTGCGGTGCAGGGAATAACGGAGGAGATGGATTAGCAATTGCAAGAAAACTTATCTTATCCAACAAAAGAGTAAAGGTTTTCCTGGTTTGTGATTTAGATAAGGCTAGTCCTGAGTTCAAGATAAATTATAATATATTAATTAATATGAAAGCTGAGTTACATAGGTTTAACATAAAAAATGATATGTTAACAAAGATGATAGAAGTAGTTAGTGAAGCTGATATAGTGGTGGATTCGATCTTTGGAATTGGATTAAACAGAGAAATTAAAGGAGATATATATTTAGTAATAGAACTGATTAATAAGTATGCTAAATATGTTGTTTCTGTTGATAGTCCTTCAGGATTAGATTGTGATTCAGGAGGAAATTTTGGAATTGCAATAGAAGCTAAAGAGACGTATTCAATAGAAACACTGAAAAAGGGATTTTTTCAAAACAAAGCAAAGAGATATTTAGGAGAAATAAAGGTTGTAGAAATTGGAATCCCTAACCTAGTTAAACAAAGAAATACAGAAAATATTTACCTATTAGGTGAAAATATGTACAAGAATTTAATACCAATAAGGTCGGACTATGGTTATAAGGGGACTTATGGAAAAGTGATAGTGTTAGCTGGAAGTAGAGGCTTAACGGGAGCCGCGTATATAACAACTGAGGCTGTAGTTCGGTCTGGGGCTGGACTTACTACTTTACTGGTAGAGGAGGAGATAAAGCCTTTGCTAGCTAATAGACTGATTGAAGCTATGACTGTGACCTATAACGAAAAGGAAAAGATAGATAACTTAATTGAGACAGCGGATGTAATAATTTGTGGCCCTGGATTAGGGAATGGTATTGCTAATAGAAATATGCTTATACATTGCATAAATAGTAGTAGATGTCCTATGGTAATAGATGCTGATGGATTAAATATTATTGCTAATGATGAAGGATGCATAAATAAACTTAAGGGGAGAGCTATATTCACTCCTCATTTAGGAGAAATGTCAAGATTAGCAAATGAAAGCGTACAAAAAATAGAATTACATAGAATAGATGTCTGTATAAATTATGCTAAAGAACATGGCATTATAGCTTTGTTAAAGGGACACAATACTATTATATCTAATGGTAAGGACGTAGTAATAAATGAAACTGGTAACAGCAAGATGGCATCAGGAGGCATGGGAGATTGTCTTACAGGAATAATAGGGTCTTTAGTCGGCCAAGGAGTAGGCTTATTTGATAGTGCTGTATTAGGTGCTTATTTGCATGGACTAGCAGCGGATAGACTTAGTAAAGACCGGTATGTTATAAATGCGAGAGATGTTATAGAAGAAATACCAAAAACAATAGAACATTTACTAAGAAAATAGAATAAATCCTCTACGTAATTAATATTATTATTAATAACAATTACTTTGGAGGTAATATGAAATTAGAATTTAGTAAATTTAAAAAATGGGCATTTTTATTATTGTTGATACCTTTTGTTTCTATAATAATTGTTATTATTTTTAGACATAGTTATTTTCCTACAAACGATGAAATACTTGAAGAAGTTAAAAATGCAGATAACTATACTTCTAAAGTTGAGTATCAAATAAAAAATTCAAGGGGAGAATACAAAGAAAACACAACTATTTATTACTCAAAAGACCAGGGCATGAGAATTGAGTTTGAAGAAAATAGAGTTAAGATTTATAATGATGGCATTATTAATGTTAATGATAATGGTTATGAATATGAACTTGAGGGCGATTTTGATCAATTTTATCCACTAGCATTCACTAATAATTTACTATTAAATGAAATTGAAGATGTAGGAGAGGGTTCAGAAGAATGGGGAGAGGGACAATATATAGAAATAAATATAGAATTGCCTTTCAAAAACAATCATATGACATCTGCGAAATTATATATCAATAAAGAAGATAAAGTTCCAATAGTTGCTAAAGTTTATGATAGTAATAAAAAAGAAAGAGTAACTATCATATATAAGGATTTTGAATATCTAAAGGAAGTTGACGATGAGTTATTTTAAAAAAATATAATGGTATAAAAAATAAAAGCTATATTAATATTAACTAGTTCAGAAAAACATGGTTTAAGTTTTCTTTGCTAAGATGTGGTAGATACTTAGCAAAATAATACAATTATTTACAAGAAATAAAAAGATATAGGTTTTAAAGGATATAATTTGTAAAAATAGGAAATGAATTATGTAAAAACCTTTGACATAGTGACGATATTTGCAATATAATTTACCTATACATAAACTCTTAACTACCAGGAGGGGTAAATATGTCACGAACAAGGGATAGTAAAGAAAAAAAAATAGAGAAAATTAAAAAAAACAGTACATTATCCTATAGTGGATTAATACAATATAGTGATGATGAAGTATATAATTTAATGAAAAATGGATACATGGAGATGGGAGAAATAAATTTAAACTTGTCTATAGATAGTGAATTTGAACTAGGAGATATTAATAAATATGAGAGATGGCTTTGCGGGGTGTGATTTTTCAAATGACGACTATGGTAGTAAAAAGAGGAGATATATTTTACGCAGACTTAAGCCCTGTGATAGGATCAGAACAGGGAGGGATTAGGCCTGTAATAATAATTCAAAATGATATAGGAAATAGGTATAGTCCAACAGTAATTGTTGCAGCAATAACATCACAAATTAATAAAGCTAAATTACCAACACATGTAGAAATATCATCTGAGGAATATGGCTTAAATAGAGATTCAGTTGTTCTTTTGGAGCAAGTAAGAACTCTAGATAAAAAGAGATTAAAAGAGAAGATCGGTCATATGACAGAGAGTGATATGCGTAAGGTTAATAAAGCATTATTAATTAGTTTGAATTTAGATTGAAATTAGTACAAGCTTCTTTAAAATAGGAGTTATCTATAAATTATAATATTAATTTATAGATAACTCCTTTTTTTTATGTTAAAATATTTTTAGAAACTTAGGGAAAAAATAAACAGTACATTTGTATTAAGCACAATTGGAGAAATAACGACATGCATTGTCTGTTATTTTGCCTCAGGTGCCTAAATTATTTAGGAGGATATAGAATGAAAAAGAATAAAGAAGAATTAATCCAAATTTCTAAGCAAATTAGAAAGGACATTGTGGAAATGCTAACTGAATCAGCTTCAGGGCATCCAGGAGGATCATTATCAGCAACTGATATTCTTACAACATTATTTTTTAATGAATTAAATATAAATCCTAAGAATCCTAAGGATGAGAATAGAGATAGATTTGTACTATCTAAGGGTCATGCAGCACCAGCTTTGTATAGTGCACTAGCTAGACGTGGATTTTTTGATCCTAAGGAATTAACAACTTTAAGAAAGATAGGGTCTAGGCTACAAGGTCATCCTAATATGAATGAAATACCGGGAATTGATATGTCTACAGGATCATTAGGACAAGGAGCTTCAGCAGCAGTTGGAATGGCACTAGCGGGAAAAGTTGATAAGAAAGACTATAGAGTTTATGCAATTTTGGGCGACGGTGAACTAGAAGAGGGGCAAATATGGGAAGCAACTATGTCAGCAGCTCATTATAAACTAGATAATTTAACATTTTTTGTTGATTTTAATGGACTTCAAATAGATGGAGATATTACAGAAGTCATGAATCCGGCACCTATAGATGAGAAGTTTGAAGCCTTTGGGTGGAATGTACTTAGTATAGATGGACATAATTATGACGAAATTTTATCTGCAATAGAAAAAGCAAAAAACCATAAGGGTAAGCCAACGGTAATAGTATGTAATACTGTTAAAGGAAAAGGGGTTTCATTTATGGAGAATCAAGCATGCTGGCATGGTGCAGCACCAAGTAAAGAACAATGTGAAATAGCTGTTAAGGAATTAGGAGGAGATAGATAATGGGTAAAAAGATAGCAACTAGAGAATCTTATGGTAAGGCGTTAGTAGAATTAGCTAAGCTTAATGAAAATGTAGTAGTTTTAGATGCTGATTTATCGAAATCTACAAAGACAGCAGAGTTTAAGTCTGTGGCTCCAGAGAGATTTTTTAATATGGGAATAGCGGAAGCAAATATGATGGGAGTAGCTGCTGGTCTTTCTACTTGTGGGAAGATTCCTTTTGTAAGCACCTTTGCGATGTTTGCAGCAGGAAGGGCCTTTGAGCAAATTAGAAATTCAATATGTTATCCTAGGCTAAATGTTAAAATATGTGCTACACATGCTGGGTTAACAGTCGGCGAAGATGGGGCATCACATCAAGCTATAGAAGATATATCTCTTATGAGAAGTATTCCAAATATGGTAGTAATTAATCCAGCTGATGATATTGAAACAAAGGCTGCAATTAAAGCAATAGCAGAATTAAATGGACCTTGTTATGTAAGGCTTGGAAGAATGCCAGTAGATACAATTAATGAAATAGGAAACTATGAATTTAAAATTGGAAAAGGTGTTACTCTTTCAGAAGGTAATGATGTGACTATAATAGGTACTGGTATTATGGTTGAAGCTGCTTTAGCGGCTAAAGAAATTCTAGCTAAGGAAGGAATAGATGCTAGGGTAATTAATATACATACAATTAAGCCGATAGATAGTGAACTGATAATTAAGGCGGCTAAAGAAACGGGAATAATTGTTACTGCTGAGGAACATAGCATAATCGGAGGATTAGGGTCAGCTGTATCAGAAGTTGTTTGCGAAGAATATCCTGTGCCTGTCTTAAAGATAGGAGTTAGGGATGTCTTTGGGGAAAGCGGACTGCCAATGGAACTACTTGAAAAATATGGATTAACGGCAATGGATATAGTAGCAAAGGTTAAGAAAGCTATTAGTATTAAGTAGGTTATATAAAGAGGAACGCTAATATAGCGTTCCTTTTTAAGTATTATCAATATTTTATAAGGATAATCTTTGCTATACAGAGGAAACATAATTATATACTATAAAAGTTAAATGGAGGGAAGTACCTATGACTAAGCATTGGGTTAAAGAGTATCTATTAATTACCTTTGGAATAATATTAGTGGCCATAGCAGTGGAATATTTTTTTATTCCTAATAATTTGGCTGCAGGAGGAGTTATTGGATTGGCAATAGTTATAAATAGTTTAATACCACAGATTGCTGTAAGTACAATTACGTTGGTTGTTAATTTAATATTATTTGTAGTAGCATTTCTATTGATTGGAAAGCAATTTGGTGGAAAGACATTATATGCTAGTGTAGGATTATCAGTAATTATGTGGATAATAGAATATTTTTTCAGCCCTTTTGCAATTACAAGAGATTTAATTATTGCAACGATTTTTGGAACATTAATAGCAGCTTTTGGTATGGCTATTGTTTTTAATAATAATTCTACAACAGGGGGAACTGATATATTAGCAAAGCTATTAAATAAGTTTTTTAATATAAATATGGGGAAGGCTCTCTTAATTGTAGATATAATAATAACTTTAGCAGCATCAGTAGTTTTTGGTCTTGATATAGGATTTTATGCCATGTTGAGCGTAATTATTTTAGGAATAACCGTAGATAGATTTATTGATGGCTTTAATACAAGTAAAGAAATTATGATTATGAGTACCAGTGTTGAAAACATTGGTGAATTTATTCTTAAAGATCTTAATCGAGGTTGCACATACTTAAATGGTGTTGGGGCTTATAGTGGAGAAGATATAAAGATAATATATGCCATTTTAAGTAGAGGAGAATTTATAAGGTTAAAATCATATATAAAGGAAATTGATGAAAAAGCATTTATAAGTGTTAGAGAATCTTATGAAGTGCTTGGTGAAGGATTTATGAAAATGGAGTAATTAAGGATATAGGTGCATTTAATGTAGAATATTAAAAAGTAATAAAAATATAATTGAATAAATGTAAGAAGAATATATAATATAGTCAAGTGTAGTCTCATATTGTTGTGTTATAATATCATCATGAGTAAAATATACTTAATTACAAAGTTATGAAAACAGCTAAGGAGTGTTAAGATGATTAGGTTTAAGAATGTTTCTAAAATATTTAATAATAATGTAAAAGCCCTTTCAGATGTGAATATAGATATAGAGAAGGGGGAGTTTGTATTTTTAGTAGGGCCATCAGGTGCAGGTAAATCCACTTTTATAAGGCTATTATTAAAAGAAGTTGAGCCAACGACTGGTAAAGTACTTGTTGGAGATACTGACTTGTCAAAATTAAACAGAAGATCAACACCTTATTTTAGAAGGAAAATTGGAATGGTTTTTCAAGACTTTAGGTTAATTCATACACTTAACGTATATGAAAATGTTGCATTTGCTATGAAGGTAGTTGAAGCATCACCAAGAGAAATAAGACGAAGAGTTCCAATTGTATTATCATTAGTTGGACTTTCTCATAAATATAAAATGTTTCCTAATGAGCTATCAGGGGGAGAACAACAAAGGGTATCTTTAGCTAGGGCGATGGTTAATAATCCATCAGTTTTAATTGCGGATGAACCTACTGGTAATTTGGATCCTGAAACAGCTAAAGAAATAATGGAATTATTGGATGATGTAAATAAGGCAGGGACAACTATTTTAATGGCGACCCATGCTAAGAACATAGTTGATGAGATGAGAAAGAGAGTTATAGCCCTTGAAAATGGGGAAATAGTTAGAGATGAGAAGAAAGGTAGGTACGAAAATGAAGTTTAATACTATTACCTATTTTATAGGAGACGCATTTAAAAGTCTTAGAAGAAATAAAACAATAAGTTTTGCATCAATAATAACTGTATTAATTACGTTTATGGTTTTAGGAATTTTTTCTCTTGTGGCTGAGAATGCTAATGTAGCCATAGTTGGAGTTGAAGAAAAAGTTGAGTTAAAGGTGTTTCTTCAAGAGGAGATAAGTCTTATAGATAAGAGAGAAATAGAAGTAAAGCTTAGAGAACAACCAGGAGTAAAAGAAATACAATATGAATCAAAGGAAGAAGCTTATACGAATTTTGAAGAGAGTATGAAGGAGAGCGAAGGTATTTTACAAGGATATACTCTTTCAAACAATCCTTTTCCAGAATCATACATAATAAAAATGGAAGACCCCAGTTATTCTGAACCTATAAGTGAGGCTATTAAGGATTTAGCTGGAATAGAGAGTGTAAATAGTCAACAAGACTTAGTTAACACGGTTCAAAAAGTAGTTAAGGCTGTAAGGTTAGTGGGAATGGTGTTATTTGCGATTCTTATAGCAGTTTCAATATTCTTAATAATGAATACAACAAAGTTAACTGTTTACTCAAGAAGAAGAGAAGTTGGAATAATGAAATTTGTTGGAGCTACTGATTGGTTTATAAGATGGCCATTTATAATTGAAGGTATGGTTATTGCCGTATTTGGAGCTGTTCTTTCAACTATTGTTCTATTTGTATTATATAAGTTAGCTTTTGCAGCCATTGTATCGAAACTTTTAATGGTAGATTTAGTGGCACCAAGTTATATATTTACAGCATTATTGTGGAAATTCGGATTAGGTTCTTTAGTTGTTGGTGGATTAGCAAGTTATACAGCATTAAGAAAATTCTTAGTGGTATAATTTCAAGAAAAAAGAATAGAATATTTAATATGTAAAGTATAATACCAACTCGGAAAGGAAGCTATGCTGATGAACTGGTTCGGTGGAAGAAGTAGTAGGAAAAGAAAAAATAATAATGTTGTTGTAATATGTACAGTAGCAGTAATAGGCACATCATTTCTTGTAGGAAATATATCTGCAAGATTTGGTCTGTTTATAGGCCCTGATAGTAATAAATATTCACAAGTTGTAAAAAATGTAGAGTATATTGATACTTATGAAGGTCTTTTTGAAGTGAGAGATCTGTTAATGAAAAATTATAATGGTGACATAAATGATGAAATGTTATTAGAGGGAGCTTTAAAAGGGATGACAGCAAGTGTACAGGATCCCTATACTGTTTATATGTCAAAAAAGGAATATGAAAAATATCTTCTTTCAAATGAAGGTATACATGTAGGCATAGGAATAACTGTTTCTTTGAAGAATGATCAAGTAGCAGTAATTAATGTGGAAAAAGATATGCCAGCAGATAAGGCTAATATAGTTGCTGGAGATGTAATATTGAAAATAAATGATGAAGAAGTTAGTAATAGTATAGCTAAAGTAGCTACCTTGTTGCAGGGTGATGAAGGAGAATCTTCTAAGCTTACAATGCAAAAGGCTGATGGTGGAACCTATGAAGTGGAATTAGCTAAAGTGCAAATTAAAGTTGATTCAGCTACGGGAGAAATGATAGAGGATAACATTGGATATATTAGGTTAAAAGATTTTAATGAAAAAGCCTCAGATAGTTTTATAAGCGCTTTATCTACCTTAAAAGATAGTGGGATGAAGGGACTAATAATTGATTTAAGAGGAAATCCAGGTGGCTTTTTAACTGAAGCAGAAAAAATAGCATCTCAGTTTATACCAGAGGGAGAGGTCATAACCACTTTAAAGGATAAGTATGGTAAGGAAAAAGTAAGTCTGTCTAAAGGTGGAATTGCTGAAAATATACCGGTTGTACTCTTGATTGATGGGAATACTGCCAGTGCTTCAGAAGTTATTACAGGAGCCTTAAGAGACTATGGTATAGCAACAACTGTTGGTACAAAAACTTATGGAAAGGGTGTTGCACAAGCCCCTTATACATTAGAAAATACAGAGGGTGCTCTTAAAATAACTGTTCAAAAATTCTATACTCCTAATGGAGAAAATATTCATAAAATAGGAATTAGTCCAGATTATGAGGTTAAAATAATTGAAGAGGATACAAATGCAACATATGACAGAAGTACGGATCCTCAATATCAGAAGGCTTTGCAGGTCATAAAGGAAAAGTCTAAGTAGGAGGGGTATTGTTTATGGATTTAGTCATGTATATATTAAGATCTGTGGCATATGTAATTGTAGAGCCCTCTTTAATGATAATGTTAGTAGTATTAGGCCTGTTATTTTATTTGAAAAACAGAAAAGTAGTATCAATGCAAAAAATGATTGTAGGTGAACAGATTAATTCTGCTCTTGAGCTTACATTATCACAAATAGTACTAGGAATATTTGCAGGAATATTAGCAAGCCTAATGCTAAGTTATTTAGGTGTAATATTTAGTGAGAATTCTGGGATAGAATTTTTATTTATGATTTCTATGCTACTTATGTTCATAAGGCCTAGACTTGTATGTTTTTCCTATTCAGGAGCTATATTGGGAATAGTGAGTATGATATTTGCCTATTTTAATATAAAAACAAGTAATGGGACGTTGCTATTTACATTAGACATAACAATGCTTATGACTTTTGTAGGAGTAATACATATCATAGAGGCTATATTAGTAATGGTTGATGGATCTAGAGGAGCTATTCCGGTGTTCTCAAATAGAAAAGGGGCAATTATAGGCGGATATGCCCTTAGTAGATATTGGGTTCTACCAGTAGCAATATTTATAGCATATTCAGTTGCGAGTCAAGGGCCCGGATTAGGAACTGATAGTATTGGAACCCCTGATTGGTGGCCATTAATAAAGCATAATAATATAATGACTATGATATCAACAATGATATTAAGTTTATTTCCTTTATTCGGAGTTCTTGGGTACTCATCATTAACCTTTACTATGAAAAAAAAAGAGAAGGCTTTATCTTCAGGAATATTCATATTTATATATGGAATAGTCTTAACATTAGTAGCACAACTAGCACAGATGGGATGGATAGGTGAAATAATAGTAATAATATTTGCACCACTTGCCCATGAAGGGATGTTGTTAATACAGCGCAAGATTGAAGAAAAGAGAAGCCCTCTATTTTCTAGCGGGGAAGATGGCTTAGCTATATTGGAGGTTGTCCCCTATTCCAAGGCCTATGAAATAGGATTAAGACCTGGTGATAAAATTGTATCTGTAAATGATAAACAAATTAATCAAGAAGCAGATATATATATTATTCTTAAAGAAAGTCTAAATAATCTTAATATGAAAATTAAAGATAGAAAAGGAAGTCTTAAAGAATTTCATCTAAAGCAAGATAATAATAAAAGACTAGGTGTTGTCCTAGTGCCTAGAGTTGTTGACATAGAAAAAGTGGTTTCCTTTGAAAATAAGAATTTCTCGGAAGTTTTGAAGGATGTTCAACATAACAAGGATAATAAATAAGAGGGTGGTTACAATGAATGTAGCCATCCTTTTTGAATATAAAGAAATAAAAATGACTATATTATTGACTATAAAGGATAGAAAAAGTAAAATAAGAATACGAATATAAGTTCGGGTATGGGAGGAAGGTGTTAATTATGGGAGTATTTAAAATACATTCAAAATATAAACCTACAGGAGATCAACCACAAGCAATTGAAGAATTAGTTGAATCTATTAATAAAAAGAATAGAGCACAAACTTTATTAGGAGTTACAGGCTCAGGTAAAACTTTCACAATGGCAAACATTATAGAAAAGCTCCAAAGACCTACTATAATACTTGCTCATAATAAAACTTTAGCAGCACAGTTGTGTTCAGAATTTAAAGAATTCTTTCCAGATAATATAGTTGAATATTTCGTATCTTACTATAATTATTATCAGCCAGAGGCCTATATCGCTCAAACGGATACCTTTATAGAAAAGGATTCATCTATTAATGATGAGATAGATAAACTAAGGCATTCTGCTACATCCGCACTTTTTGAGAGAAGAGATGTTATTATTGTAGCTTCTGTTTCTTGTATTTATGGATTAGGTAATCCTGAAGAATATAAAAAGATGACCCTTAGTTTAAGAAAGGGTATGGAGAAGGAAAGAAATGAAATTATAAGGAAATTAATAGAAATTCAGTATGAACGAAATGATATAGATTTTTCAAGAGGTACATTTAGGGTGAGAGGAGATTCTTTGGATATAATTCCTGTTTCATCTTCCAACAAAGGAATTAGAATTGAATTTTTCGGCGATGAGATAGAGAGGATTAGAGAATTTGATGTTTTAACTGGGACTATTTTAGGAGATAGAGAACATATAGCTATATTCCCCGCGTCTCATTTTGCTACTTCACCTGAAACTATAGAACGATCAATTAATAGAATTGAAGATGAGCTAGAAGGAAGACTTAGGGAACTTAATGCTCAAGATAGAATATTAGAAGCTCAGAGACTAAAACAGAGGACTAATTATGATGTGGAAATGATTAGGGAAATGGGATATTGTAATGGAATAGAAAATTATTCGAGAATTTTTGATGGAAGGGATCCAGGGACTCCTCCACATACACTTTTGGATTTCTTTCCAAAGGACTTTTTAATGTTTATTGATGAAAGTCATGTTACTTTGCCACAGCTTAGAGCAATGTATGCAGGTGATAGGTCTAGGAAAGATACATTAGTAGACTATGGATTCAGATTACCTTGTGCATATGATAATAGGCCATTAAAATTTGATGAATTTGAAAGGAAAATAAATCAAGTAGTATTCGTAAGTGCTACCCCATCTCAATATGAATTGGATAATTCTTTAGTTATTGCTGAACAAATAATTAGACCTACAGGACTACTAGACCCCGAAATAATAATAAGGCCTGTTAAGGGGCAAATTGATGACTTATATGGAGAAATTAATAAGACTACAGCGAATGGATTTAGAACATTAATTACGACCCTTACAAAGAGGATGTCTGAGGACTTAACTAAGTACTTAATTGAATTAGGGGTAAAGGCTACATACATGCATTCAGATATAGATACTATTGAAAGAATGAAGATTATAAAAGAATTTAGACTTGGAGAGTATGATGTTTTGGTTGGAATAAATCTTTTAAGAGAAGGTCTAGATATTCCAGAAGTAGCACTGGTAACTATATTGGATGCAGATAAAGAAGGATTTTTAAGATCAGCTACTTCCTTAATTCAGACTATTGGTAGAGCCGCTAGAAATTCTGAAAGTAAAGTAATAATGTATGCTGATAGAATAACAAATTCTATGGAGAAAGCTATGAGTGAAACAGATAGAAGAAGAAAGATTCAAGAAGAACATAATAACAAGTATGGAATAGTACCTACTACAATAATTAAAGAAGTCAGATCACTTATAGAAGCCACAAAGGTAGCAGAAGAGGAAGAAGTATACGGTAGTGAAGTAGGGACAAAGAAGTTAAGTGCAAAGGAAAAGAAATCAGCAATTAAGAAGTATACTGAAGAAATGATGGATGCAGCTAAAAATCTTCAATTTGAAAGGGCTGCAGAACTTAGAGATACTATAAAAAAGATAAAATAATCAAGGTAAGTACGGTATGGAAATTAATAAATTATAAAAGCGAGGATTTTTATTTAATATATGATAAGATATAAGTATCAAAAATAAGGAGTGATTTTATGAAAATTAATGTAACTTTTTACCGATGTGAAATATGTGGAAATATTGTAAGCTTAATCAATAATGGTGGAGGTCAGCTTGTTTGTTGTGGTCAGCCTATGAAAAAACTTGAAGCTAATACTACTGATGGAGCAAAAGAAAAGCATGTTCCAGTTGCAATAAGAAAAGATGATAAAATACATGTTCAGGTTGGTTCAGTAAATCATCCTATGACAGAAGAACACTATATTCAATGGATTGCAGTAGTAAGTAAAAATAGTATTGAAAGAATTAGTTTATCACCAGGAGATGAGCCTAAGGCAGTCTTTGTTGATAAAGATGATGTAGAAGTATATGAATATTGTAATTTACATGGTCTTTGGAAAATAGAAATATAATAAGGTAAAGAGATACTCTGAATATTTAGAGTATCTCTTTTTTTAGTTGCATTAAATTTTCATGAAAACATTACAGTATAATTGACAAGAATACAAAAAATAATTACAATATATACATAAGAACTAATGTTCGAGATTAAAAAGACATAATAAGAGCAAAATATAAATATCAAGATAAAAAGGGGAAAGATAAAAAATGAAAGATAAAATTATAATTAAGGGAGCTAAGGTACATAACTTAAAAAATGTTGATTTAGAAATTCCTAGAGATAAACTTATAGTGTTTACTGGCCTTTCCGGATCTGGTAAATCTTCATTAGCTTTTGATACTCTTTATGCAGAGGGAAGAAGAAGGTATGTTGAATCTTTATCTGCTTATGCACGACAATTTTTAGGACAAATAAATAAGCCGGATGTGGAATATATAGAAGGGCTATCTCCAGCTATATCAATAGATCAAAAAACGACTAGTAAAAATCCTCGATCTACAGTAGGAACTATAACAGAAATTTATGATTACCTAAGATTATTATATGCAAGAATAGGGACTCCTTATTGTCCTAAATGTGGTAAAGAAATAACTAAACAATCTGTGGATCAAATTGTGGATAACGTTATGACTCTTGGGGATAAAACTAAGATTCAAATTCTTTCACCTATAATTAGAGGAAGAAAGGGAACACATGAAAAAATATTAGACAATATAAAGAAAAATGGATTTATTCGTGCAAGGATAGATAATGAAATTTTTGATTTAACAGAAGAAGAGGTAAAGCTAGAAAAAAATATTAAACATAACATTGAAGCTGTAGTAGATAGAATAGTTATAAAGGCAGGTATACAAGGGAGATTATCAGATTCCTTAGAAACGGCTTTAAAAATGGGAGAAGGTTTAGTATTAATAAATATTATAGGTGAAAAAGATATCCTATTTAGCGAAAACTTTGCTTGCGCGGATTGTGGAATAAGCATAGATGAACTTGCACCAAGATTATTCTCTTTTAATTCCCCTTTTGGGAAATGTGATTATTGTGATGGATTAGGAAAATTAATTGAGATAGATGAAAATTTAGTTATACCTAATAAAGAATTAAGTATAATGGATGGAGCTATGGCAAACTGGGGTGATGGAAGACTAAAGGCGGAAGCTTGGACTTTTGCTATACTTCAAGCCCTAAGCAAGGAATATGATTTTTCTCTTCACACACCTATAAAAGAGCTGCCTAAAAAGATTGTAGAGATATTATTGTATGGTACTAAGGGTAAAAAAAGTAGAGTAGATTATGTAAAAGATGGCGTAAAGGTTACTTATAACTATGCCTATGATGGTGAAATAAACTCATTAAAAAGAAGATATAATGAAACTAACTCTGATATGATTAAAAGTGACATAGAGCAATATATGAGTAATAAAGCATGCCCAAAGTGTCATGGAGATAGATTGAAAAAAGAGGCTTTATCAGTAAGGGTTGGAAGTTTAAATATAAGTCAATTTACAAGGTTACCAATAAGAGAAGAATTAGAATATTTAAATAGCATAGAATTATCCGAAAAGAATAAAATTATTAGTGAACAAGTAATAAAGGAGATAAGGAGCAGATTGCAATTTTTACTTGATGTAGGATTAGACTATTTGAGTTTGTCAAGAAGCTCAGGAACTTTATCTGGGGGAGAATCTCAAAGAATAAGGCTGGCAACACAAATAGGATCATCTTTAATGGGAGTTCTTTATATTCTGGATGAGCCTAGTATAGGGCTACATCAAAGAGATAATGACAGATTAATTAAAACTCTTAAGAATCTAAGAGATGTAGGAAATACAGTGATAGTTGTAGAACATGATGAAGATACAATGAAAGAAGCTGATTATATTGTTGACTTTGGTCCAGGAGCAGGAGAACATGGGGGAAAGATAGTAGCTGTTGGAACTGTAAAAGAAATTATGGAAAATGAGAACTCTATTACTGGTCAATATTTGACTGGGAAGAAAAGAATTGAAATTCCTGAAAATAGACGAAAAGGAAATGGTCAAAAGATTACTATAAAAGGAGCCAAGGAGAACAATTTAAAGAATATTAATGTTGAAATACCATTAGGTACATTAACAATGGTAACAGGAGTATCGGGTTCAGGGAAGAGTACATTAGTAAATGAGATTCTTTATAGAGGAGTAAATAAATTAGTTAACAAAAGTAAAAATCCTGTTGGGAGTCATAAAGAAATATTGGGATATGAAAATATTGATAAAATAATAGATATAGATCAAAGTGCAATAGGAAGAACACCTCGTTCAAATCCAGCTACATATACAGGGACATTTGACATAATAAGAGAATTGTTTTCTTCAACAACAGAAGCTAAAATGAGAGGATATAAGCCTGGAAGGTTTTCCTTTAATGTTAAAGGAGGAAGGTGTGAAGCATGTTCTGGAGATGGAATAATAAAAATAGAAATGCAATTTTTATCAGATGTTTATGTTCCTTGTGAAATTTGTAAGGGGAAGAGATACAATAGGGAAACTTTAGAAGTAAAGTACAAAGGAAAAAATATAGATGATATTTTAAATATGACAGTAGAAGAAGGAACAACATTCTTTGGAAATTTAAATCGAATTAATAATAAATTGCAAACTTTACAAGATGTAGGACTAGGATATATTAGATTAGGACAACCATCTACTCAATTGTCTGGAGGAGAGGCTCAAAGAATAAAATTAGCATCTGAGTTATCAAAAAGAAGTACTGGTAAAACTTTATATATTTTAGATGAGCCAACAACAGGGCTTCATATTGATGATGTAAAGAGGCTTATAGAGATACTTCAGAGATTAGTAGATGGAGGCAATACCGTAGTTGTAATAGAGCATAACCTAGAGATGATAAAATGCGCAGATTACATTATTGATTTAGGCCCAGAGGGGGGAGATAAGGGAGGAAGTCTAGTTGCTCAAGGAACACCAAAAGAGATAGCTAAGTGTCCTATGTCGTACACTGGTAAATATTTAAAAAGAATAATTTAATATGAATAAAGTAATGCTTAATATATTTATTATAACTTTGGACACATTTTGTTGTATAATCTATTTAAACAGGAAAATATATTTGAGGTGAAGAAATGAGTTTTTCGAAATTATCGGCAGTAGTGTTTGGAGCACTTTTTATAATTTTATTATATTCAATAATAGTATATGCTCTAAAGATAATGAACAAGGATGTTAAAAGCGGTGGAAGAAGAAAGCCATCAACTGGAAAGAAAAGTTTTGGTCTTGAGGTTGTAGAGGTAACAGAGGACACCAATCTTAAAATAGGAACAGTTATTCCAATAAGAACCAGTGTTACTCTTGGAAGAAAAGAAGAAAATTCAGTGGTCTTAGTAGATCAACATGTATCTGGTAATCATGCTAGACTTATTATAAGAAATAATATTCTTTTTATTGAAGATTTAAATAGTACTAATGGTACTTATGTTAATGACAAAAGAATAGCTGGCAAGGTAAAGCTTTTTGGCAAAGATGATATAAAAATAGGTTCAACTAGCTTTAAAGTATTATGAAGAGCCAAAGGATAGAGGTGTTTATATGAAGATGCGGAGTGATGAAAAGAAGCTATTAATAATTACATATATATTTTGTATGGCTCTTTTCACTAAATTAGCAATATTAAAAAATCCAATTGATAAAACAGCTTTAACCATGGGGATAGTGCTATGTATTATAATTGGAATTTCACATTTTGTGATAAGAAGATTCTATCCAGATGGCGATAAGTTTTTGTTGATTTTTGCTTGTATTTTATCAATAGTCGGAATCGCAATGATATACAGAATAAATCCTGAAGAAGCAAATAAACAGGTGATCTGGTTTATTTTAGGCATTATTGTTTGTTTAATTACAGTTCTTTTATTACCCGACATGGACAAATTATCTAAATACAAATATGTGTATTTAGGTGCAACTTTAGTGTCAATGCCGTTAGCATTAATATTTGGTACAGAAGTTTATGGAGCGATTAATTGGATTTATATAGGAGGTTTTGGATTCCAACCATCTGAATTTGGGAAAATTGCTTTGACTATATATTTAGCATCAGCATTAAAGGATTATGATAATGAAAAAAAAGGTTTTGCCCATATTAAACAATTAATTGAACCAGCGGCTGTAGTCACTTTTTCATTAGGTTGTCTAGTTATGCAGAAGGATCTAGGATCAGCTTTAATATTTTTCGGGGTTGCTATATCTATACTTTACGTTGCAACATCGAAAAAGAAGTACGTAGTCACTTGCTTAGGCCTATTTTCAATAGGGGCTGTCATTGCTTATAAACTATTTTGGCACGTGAGACAAAGAGTTATGATATGGAGAGATCCGTGGACTTATGCATCTGGAGATGGATATCAAATTGTTGAAGGGTTATATTCAATTTCTTCAGGAGGAATGATGGGAGCTGGACTAGGTGAAGGATATCCTGGGTTTGTGCCAGTTACTACATCTGATTATATCTTTGCTGCAATTTGTGAGGAGTTTGGAATGGTATTTGGGATTGGTATATTAATCTTAATGTTCTTATTATTTTATAGAGGTATAAGAGCAGCTTTTGTTACAGAAAATAAATTTTCTCAAATTGCGGCTGTAGGATTAAGCACTATGATAGCTTGTCAGGCGTTAGTAATAATAGCAGGTATTTTCGCATTGATTCCGCTTACAGGTATAACGCTACCATTTGTTAGTTATGGTGGTAGTTCTATATTAACTACCTTCTTCGCATTAGGAATATTGCAAAAGATTTCAGAGGAGGGCTAATATATATGAATGACTTTAGAAATAGTGTAAAAAGAGTAATGGTAGTATTTTTGTTTTGTTTTATAGCACTTATTTCATACATAGCATATTTTCAGGCCTTTAGAGCCCATGATATAGCAGCACAACAAGGAAATAAAAGGTTATGGGCACAGAGAAATGAAGTTCTAAGAGGAACTATTTATGATAGAAATGGGACTGCTTTAACTACGGGAGAAAAAACTGGAGATTTAACACAATCTAGACAATACATAAATGGAGATTTATATGTTCATGCATTAGGATATGTTAATCAAAAGTATGGGCTTACTGGATTAGAAGAATCTTATGATGAAGAGCTTTCTAGTTATAGCAGTGTGCAAACTGGATTAAGATCATTTTTTCAAGATTTTACTTTAGACTCCTTGAAAGAAGATTTTAAAACAAGGGGCGTAGAAGAAAACAAAGTTGGTAATGGAGTTATTACAACTTTAGACCCTACGCTACAGAAAATTGCTTATGATGCCTTAGGAAATAATAGAGGGTCCGTTGTGGCGTTAGATCCTAAAACAGGAGAAGTTTTGGCTATGGTTTCAAAGCCTACTTATGATCCTAATAATTTGGATGCAGCCATGGCAGCTGCTAATGCAGGAACCGCTGAAAATAGTCCTTTAATAAATAGGTCTATAGGGGGATTATACCCTCCAGGATCTACATTTAAGGTAATTACTACATCAAGTGCTTTAGATAACATATCAGGAGTAACATCTAAAACTTTCCAAGATAATGGAAAGATACAATTTAATGATACTCAATCTCTTTCAAATGCTGGAGGGGCAGTCTACGGTAGCATTAATTTAAAAAAGGCGTTTATAGTTTCCAGTAATGTAGTTTTTGGTGGATTGGCTCAAGAATTAGGAAATGCAGAATTAAAAGCTACAGCAGAAAAGTTTGGATTTAATAATGCAATTCCAGCAGAAGGATTTAGTATTACAAAAAGTCGATTTCCAACTTTAGAGAGCTATGAAGCTGGAATGATTGCTCAATCAGGTATTGGACAGAGCAGTATTTTGACCACACCAATGCAAATGGCACTAGTTGCTAGTACTATTGCTAATGATGGTGTTATGATGAACCCAACCTTAGTTAAAGAGGTCATAGATATGAATGGTAATAGTGTTAAAAAAATTGCATCTAAAAAATATGGGCAGGTTATTTCAAGCTCTGATGCTGCTACAATAACGGACTATATGACCGGGATGGTAATAGACCATAACTTTCCGTCATTTAATGGATTAAACGCGGCTGCTAAGACTGGTACAGCAGATCATTTAAAAGCGGATGGAACATTAGATACACCTCATTCGTGGTTTATAAGCTTTGCACCAGCAGAAAACCCTAAGATTGCAGTAGCTGTAATTGTTGAAAATGGTGGATATGGAGCAACTGCTGCAGCACCGATTGCAGGAAAAATAATGAGTTCAGCATTAAATAGATAATGAACATTAAAGATGGACCACTGCTTAAAGGCAGTGGTCCATGCGTTTTTATAAGGATTTTTATTAAAAGCTTGTTAAACTTAAGGAGGTGGAGAAAATATTTGATTTTGAGTACCAATTAAAGATATTACCAGAGAAACCAGGAGTTTATTTAATGAAGAACTCTCTTGGAGAAATTATATATGTTGGAAAAGCAAAGATTCTTAAAAATAGAGTTAGACAGTACTTTCAAAATTCTAAAAACCATACAGAAAAAGTAAAAAGTATGGTAAAAAATATATCGGAATTTGAATATATAATAACAGATTCTGAGATGGAAGCTTTGATATTAGAAGGAAATCTAATAAAAAAGCATAGACCAAGATATAATATTGCGTTAAAGGATGATAAATTTTATCCATTTATTAAGGTGACAACCAATGAGGATTTTCCTAGAGTTTATATGACAAGAACTTTTGTGAGGGATGGGAATAAATATTTTGGACCCTATACAAATGTGGCAGCAGTTTACGAGACTATGAATATTATTAGAAAAATATTTCCTATAAGAACGTGTAGAATGAGTATTACAGAGCAAATGAAGCCTATAAGACCGTGTTTAAATTATCATATCAAGAAATGTAACGCTCCTTGTGGAGGATATATTTCTAAAGAGGAATATAGGAAGATAACTGATGAGATTATAGATATATTAAATGGTAAAGATAATAGTGTTATTAATGGATTAAAGGAAGAAATGAAAAATGCTTCTGCTGAATTAGCATTTGAAAAAGCAGCTATTTTAAGAGACAAAATATTAGCTGTAAACAATTTATCTGAAAAGCAGAAGGTATTTAAAGTTGTGGAGGGAGATGAAGACTTTATAAACCTTCATAAAGATGAAAAGGATACATGTATACAGCTATTTTTCATGAGGGAAGGAAAGATTACAGGAACTGAACATTTCATTGTTGAAAATAGTGCAGAAGAATTAGATGGCGAAATAATATCACAATTTATTAGTAGTTTTTATTCTGGAATAGGAAAAATTTCGAAAAATATTTATGTCCCATCTGTAGAAGATAAAGAACTCTTAGAAGAGTTCCTGACAATTAAAAGCGGGACTAAGGTATGGCTGAAAATACCTCAAAAAGGAGAAAAAAAGAGTTTACTTGAACTTGTTAAGAGTAATGCAAAACTTGCTTTAGAGCAGTTTAAAAATAAGATTCTTAAAGAAAAAGAGGGGAATTTAATAGCATTACAAGAATTACAGGATAAATTAAAACTTGAAGAAGCTCCCTATAGAATAGAAGCTTATGATATTTCAAATACTCAAGGAGTAGATTCTGTAGGATCAATGATAGTTTTTGAAGAAGGAAAGGCTAAAAATAGTGATTACAGAAAATTCAAGATAAAAACTGTGAAAGGTTCTGATGATTATAGTAGCATGAGAGAGATACTTACAAGAAGATTTCAGCATGGTTTAAGAGAAATTGAAGAAATTAAGTCGAGAAACCTGCAATTTTCTAAAGGGAAATTTTCTAGCTTTCCTGATTTAATAATGATGGATGGCGGAAAAGGGCAGGTAAACGTTGCATTAGAAGTGTTAAGTTTGCTAGAAATCCATATAGATGTTTGTGGGCTCGTTAAGGATGATAAACATCAAACTAGAGGGATAATTTTTAATAATGAAGAAATAATAATTAATAGAACCTCAAATTTAATGCAACTTATTAGAAGAATTCAAGATGAAGTACATAGATTTGCAATAACCTATCATAGGGCTATTAGAGATAAAAGAACCTTAAAATCTATTCTTGATGATATACCAAATGTTGGTGAAAAAAGAAGGATCTCCTTGCTTAAAAAGTTTGGAAGTGTAGATAATATTAAGAAGGCTTCTATGGAGGAATTATTAGACACATTATCTATAGACAGGAAAAGTGCAGATAGTATTTTTAGGTACTTTAAAGAAAAGTAACTTTTTTTTAAATTGTGTAATATTATAGTAGAAGATAGAAAAATTTGTGGCTTGTTTAATACATAGTTTTAATTTATACTATGTAAATGGACTTTTTTGAAAAAGTTATAAAAAGATTTGAGGAGTTAATTATGAATAAATATTTAAAATATAAAGATTTATTTAAAGGAATATATAACGAAGAAGATATAAAGATAGATGAAGAAATGAGTGAACATATATATTTTAAAGTTGGAGGCCCAACAGATATATTAGTAACCCCAACTGATATTGAGCAGCTTAGAAAAACTTTGAAAATATGCAAAGAGAATTATATACCTTACTATATAATTGGGAATGGATCCAATTTACTAGTTAAAGATGGAGGCATTAGGGGTGTCGTTATCAAGTTAGTTAAGTTAAATAAGTTAGAGAAAACTAAAAACTCAATTAAGGCAGAGACCGGAGTGTTGTTAAAAGATGTATCCAATATAGCTTTAGAAGAATCATTAACAGGCTTTGAATTTGCGTGTGGAATACCTGGTTCTGTAGGTGGAGCTGTATTTATGAATGCAGGAGCTTATAATGGTGAAATAAGAGATGTAATTAAAGAGGCAGAAGTTATAAACAATGAGGGAGAAATCATAGTATTTTCGAAGGAAGAGCTAGAACTTGGATATAGAACCTCTAAGGTCATGGAAGAAGATTTTGTAGTTGTAAGTGCTGTATTTGATTTATCATATGGAGATAAAGAAAAAATTCAAGCTAGAATAGATCTTCTTACAAATAAAAGAGAAGACAGACAGCCTTTAGAATACCCATCAGCAGGGAGTACGTTTAAGAGGCCAGAAGGTTATTTTGCTGGAAAGCTAATTCAAGATGCAGGATTAAAGGGATTTACTATAGGTGGGGCAATGGTTTCAGAGAAACATTCTGGATTTGTTATTAATAAGGGAGGGGCTACCGCTAAGGATATTCTAGATTTAATAGACCATATCAAAGAAAGTGTAAAGTCTCAATTTGGAGTGGATCTCTATCCAGAAGTAAGGGTATTAGGAGAAGATCAATAGAAGGCATGTGGAAGCATGCTTTTTTTAATGTATAAATAAACATGTATAGTAGAACAAAATATCTATTCATGGTTAATAAAAACTAATATATGTTATAATATAGTTATAGATTAAAAAGGGAGCATAAGGAGGAAGGTTTAGTGAGATTCGTCATAGTAACAGGATTATCAGGAGCTGGGAAAACAGAAGCGACTAAAAGCTTAGAAGATATAGGATATTTTTGCGTAGATAATTTACCCCCAAAGCTTATTCCTAAATTTTCAGAAGCTTGCAACGGAGGCAATATAGAAAAGGCTGCATTGGTAATGGATATAAGAGGTGGAATATTCTTTGATGATTTATTTGAGTCATTACTATACTTAAAAGAGAATGCTTTTCAATATGAAATACTATTCCTTGATTCATCAGATGAAGTATTAGTAAAAAGATTCAAGGAAAGTAGAAGAAGCCATCCATTATCACCAAATGGAAGGGTATTAACTGGAATAGATTCTGAAAGGAAAAAGCTAAGGGAAATAAAGGATAGAGCAGATATCATTATTGATACATCTAAGTATGCAATAAAGGATTTAAGAGCAAAGATAAATGGATATTATGGAGACGATATAGTTCCTGAAAAACAATTATCTGTTACAGTGTTAAGCTTCGGATTTAAGTATGGAATTCCTGTTGATTCAGACTTAGTATTTGATGTAAGATTCATCCCAAATCCTTTTTATATACCTGAATTAAAAAAATATTGCGGTAATGATGAGCCAGTTAAGAAGTATGTTATGGAACAAGAGGAGACAATAGCATTTATTTATAGATTTAATGATATGTTGAAATTCCTAATTCCTAATTACATAAAAGAAGGAAAGAGGCAACTAATAGTATCTATAGGCTGTACAGGGGGAAGGCATCGATCGGTTGCAATTGCCAATCAAATTAATGACACGTTGTTGAAAGAAGGTTTTAGTTCGAAAATAGAACATAGAGACATAAATGAAGACCTTAATAAAGGAGCTAAAAAGCTATGAAGTTTAGGGATTGGCTAAAAGCAGGTATTAAGGTTAAAAGATGGATTCTATTTGGAATACTAGGAGTTTTACTTATAGCTTTTGGATTCACTGAATTAGTAACTCGTAGGGTTTACGATATATATTATAAAATATTTTATGTGTTTCTAAATATAACAGGAATATTTGTAATTTATATTTCAGTAACAGAAGCAATGAAGTCCATAATAGTCATGATAAACAAGGGATATTTAAAGATATCTTTTGATAGTAAAAAGATAGAGAGCCTTATTTATGAAAAAAGACTTTTAGTTAAAGGTCCTAAAATAGTTGTAATTGGAGGCGGGACTGGCCTCTCTACGATGCTTAGAGGATTGAAATATTATACTTCTAACATTACTGCTGTTGTTACGGTTGGTGATGATGGCGGAGGCTCAGGCGACTTGAGGGAAGATCTAGGGATATTACCTCCCGGTGATATAAGAAACTGTATATTGGCATTAGCAGATACAGAACCTTTGATGCAAGATTTGCTTCAGTATAGATTTCAGGATGGAAGATTAAAAAATCAAAGCTTTGGGAATTTATTCTTAGCAGCTATGGCAGGAATATCAGATAACTTTGAGGATGCCGTACAAAAAATGAGTTCTGTATTAGCTGTAACAGGTATGGTTCTACCTGTTACTCTAGATGATATGCAGCTTGTTGCCATGCTTGAAAATGGTAATAAGGTCTATGGTGAATCGCAGATACCAGAAGAAGTAATTAAACAAAATTCAATAATTAGCAATTTATCAATTGAACCTGAAGATGCCCAGCCTTTAAAAGAAGCACTGCAAGCAATAAAGGAAGCAGATGCTATTGTAATGGGACCGGGAAGTCTTTATACAAGTGTTATTTCTAATTTGCTTGTGAAGAGAATAAGTTTAGCTGTCAGGAAAAGCGATGCGTTGAAAATTTATGTGTGTAATGTAATGACTCAGCCAGGTGAAACTGATAATTTTACTACCACAGATCACTTAAAGATTTTAAAAAAATATGGTGGAAAAGATATAGTGGATTGCGTTATATCAAATTCAGGAGACATTTCAGATGAACTTAAGGACAAGTATTTAAAGAATAATTGTATTTTAGTTACTAGTGATGAAAAAGAAATTAAGGACCTAGGAGTTGACTTAGTTCAAGAAAATATTGTTAAGGTAGAGAATGAAATTGTTAAACATGATTCAGAACGTCTGGCAGAGGTGTTAATTGATACCATAATGAAGAAAAAATTATTATATGATAAAAAGAAGATTATTGAATACATGTACTTATCCCAAAGAATAAAGGGAAGAGAAAAGAAAGAAAAAAAATAGAAATTACGTGGCATTATCTATAGAGATAGTGCCACTTTTGATACATGCGCTAATTCGTTATATTAATGGTTTTATGATATAATAAAATATTATATTAAGGGAAATTCAATTTAGATAATTTATAGATTAAAGGAGAGTCCTTATGTCGTTTTCAGCTAAAGTAAAAGGAGAAATAGGTAGATATACAGATATGAGCAGGTCTGAAGCTCTGGCAGAGATTTCAGCAATAATGAAGGTTAGTGGAACAATTGGATTTAGTGGTAAGGGGTTATCGTTTAGAATTACAACAGAGAATCCAGCAAGTGCAAGATTAATATTTACCTTGTTGAAAAAACAATTTAATATTCATTCCAAATTGATGGTAAAGAAAAGTAATTCATTAAAGAAAAACAATATATACATGGTTGTTATAGATGAAGAAATGGGAGTTAGGGGATTACTCCAAGAAACTGGCATATTTACTGAAGTAGATGGAGTAATGGGGTTAGATTATGGAATTCATGATGAAATGGTAAAGAGCGAAGGCGAAAGACGGGCTTATGTAAGAGGAGCGTTTTTAGGTGGAGGAAGCATTAGTAATCCGGAAAAGACATATCATCTTGAATTTGTTACCCACAGTGAAGACTATGCAGTAGAGTTATGTAAACTTATAAATAGCTTTGGCTTAAATTCAAAGGTCATTCAAAGAAAGAATTCCTTTATTATCTACATAAAAGAAGGAGAGCAAATAGTTGATTTATTAAACATTATTGGAGCTCATTCAGCATTATTACAACTAGAAAATATAAGAATAATAAAGGAAATGAGAAATAATGTTAACAGAATTGTTAATTGTGAAACTGCTAACCTTTCAAAAACAGTAAATGCTTCCGTCAGGCAAGTTGAGAGCATTAAACTTATTCGAAGCCAAATAGGACTTCAAAGGCTACCTAAAAATCTTAGAGAAATCGCAGAGCTTAGATTAAATTATCCTGATGAATCCCTAAAGGAGCTTGGAGAAATGTTAGACCCATTAATAGGTAAATCAGGAGTTAACCATAGATTAAGGAAAATTGAAAAGATAGCAGAAGAATTAAGATCTAGTGAGTAGGAGGAAAGAAGTATGGAAGAAAAAAAATTCTGTCATCTTCATCTTCATACAGAGTACAGTCTACTAGATGGATCAGGCAAAATTCCGAAGATTATAAAAAGGGCCAAGGAACTTGGAATGGAAAGCATAGCTATTACAGATCATGGAATTATGTATGGATGTGTGGATTTTTATAAAGCAGCTAAGGAAAATGGAATTAAGCCTATATTAGGTTGTGAAGTTTATGTTGCAGGTAAGTCTATGGATATAAAGCAACCAGATAAGGAAAATCAAACCTACCATTTAGTGCTTTTAGTGAAGAACGAAGTTGGATATCAAAATTTAATGAAAATTGTTTCACAGGCTTCAATCAGAGGATTTTATTATAAACCAAGAGTTGATCATGAATATTTAAGAGCTCATAGTGAAGGCATTATAGCCTTAAGTGCTTGCCTGGGTGGAGAAGTGCAAAAATATCAACTAAAAGGTGACTATGAGAAGGCTAAGGAAATATCCTTATTGTATAAGGATATTTTTAAGGATGGATTTTACATAGAGATTCAAAATCATGGCATGGAGGAACAAAGAAAGGTAAATGAAGGTAATATAAAGTTGTCTAGAGAGACTGGAATACCTTTAGTTGCAACAAATGATGTGCATTATATAGTTCAGGAGGACTCAAAAGCACATGATATTTTAATGTGCATCCAAACAGGGAAGAATATAGAGGATGAAAATAGAAGAAGATACCCATCAGATCAGTTTTACTTAAAGTCTCCAGAGGAAATGTGGGATATGTTTTCCTATTTACCGGAAGCTCTAGAAAATACGATAAAAATTGCTGATGAGTGTAATTTTGATTATAAATTTCATGAATCAAAGCTTCCTAAATTCCCATTAGAAGAGAATGTTGACCCTTTTAAGTACTTACAGGATATTTGTTATAGTGGGCTAATTAAAAGATATGATGTATTTGAAGAATTCTTGAATAAGGAATTTAAAATAGAAGAAATTGAAATATTTGCGAAAACTGATAGCAAGGCTAAGGAATATGTGGATAGGCTTGAATATGAGCTAGGGGTAATCAAACAAATGGGATTTGTAGATTATTTCTTAATAACTTGGGATTTTATTAGATTTTCGAATGAAAATGGCATTCCAACAGGACCGGGGAGAGGCTCAGCAGCGGGGTCAATAGTTGCATTTACTTTAGGGATAACTAAAATAGATCCAATAAAGTATAGTTTGATTTTTGAGAGGTTTTTAAATCCTGAAAGGGTCAGTATGCCAGATATAGATTCTGACTTTTGTTATGAAAGAAGACAAGAAGTTATTGATTATGTTGTAGAAAAATATGGTGCAGATAATGTTTCACAGATTATAACCTTTGGTACAATGGCACCAAGGATGTGTATTAGAGATGTAGGTAGAGCTATGAACTATAGTTATGCAGAGGTGGATAGAATTTCTAAGATGATACCTACTGTCCTTGGAATAACTATAGATAAGGCATTAGAACTTAATCCTGAGTTGAAGCTTGCCTATGATAGTGATGTAAGAGTTAAAGCCCTTATAGAAATTTGTAAAAGTTTAGAGGGACTACCAAGACATGCATCAACTCACGCAGCTGGTGTTGTTATAGCATCAACACCCTTAGTTGAGTACGTACCGCTTCAAAAGAATGATGAAATGATAGTAACTCAATTTGGAATGACAACTCTAGAGGAACTTGGACTTTTAAAAATGGATTTCCTTGGACTTAGAACCCTTACTGTCATGAATGATGCAGTCAAGATGGTTAAGGTGAATAGGGGCATAGATATAGATTTAGATAAAATAGATATTGATGACAAAAAGGTTTATAAAATGATCGGAGAAGGTAAAACAGCAGGGGTATTCCAATTAGAATCAGCTGGAATGACCTCCTTTATGAAGGAACTAAAGCCTGATAATATTGAGGATATCATTGCAGGAATATCATTATATAGACCGGGCCCTATGGCTGAAATTCCTAAGTATGTGGAGTGTAAAAGAAATCCTAGCAAAGTTCAATATATTGCGCCACAGCTTGAGAGCATATTAGATGTAACATATGGAGTTATGGTATATCAAGAGCAGGTTATGGAAATAGTTATGAAGCTTGGTGGATACTCACTAGGCCGAAGTGATTTAGTTAGAAGAGCCATGTCCAAGAAAAAACATAAGGTTATGGAAGAGGAAAGAAAAAATTTCATACATGGAATAGTAGATGAAAATGGAAAGGTTGAGGTTCCAGGATGTATTAGGAATGGAATTAGTGAAGAGGCAGCAAATAAGATATTTGATTCCATGATGGATTTTGCATCCTATGCCTTTAATAAGAGTCATGCTGCAGCATATGCAGTAGTAGGCTATCAGACTGCATATTTAATGAAATATTATCCTGTGGAGACCATAGCAGCAATGCTTAATTCAGTTATGGGAATTAATGAAAAAGTATCTAATTACATAAAGTTTGCAGAATCTGAAGGAATTCAAGTGTTACCACCTGATATAAATGAGAGCTATTCTAGATTTACTGTAAAAGGAAATAGCATAAGGTTTGGATTAGCAGCTATAAAAAATGTTGGAGCAAATGCTGTAGAAAGCATAGTTACTGCTAGAGAAAAAAAAGAAGACTTTAATTCATTAGAAGATTTTATTGATAAAATAGATGTTTCAGCTGTAAATAAGAGAGCAGTTGAAAGTCTAATTAAAGCTGGGGCTTTAGACAAGTTTAATATATTTAGGTCGAAATTGTTAGCGGTCTTTGAAAAATTAATAGATGGAATATCCAATGATAGAAAGAGGAACATAGATGGTCAGATAAGTCTTTTTGGATTAGCTGAAGATTCTGCAGATTTACCTAAAATTGGGTTTCCTAACATTAAAGAATTTTCAAAAAAGAATCTATTAGCAATGGAAAAAGAAATGACTGGATTATATTTATCTGGCCATCCTTTAGATGAATATAAAAGAAGTCTAGAACTTCAAACATCAACTACTGTCCAGATTATTTATAAATCTTACAATATGCTACTAGAAAGTATTTCCTCAGAGATGGAAGAGGATATTTTAGCAGAAGGGGCACCTTTAAATGATAATGATACTGTAATTCTGGGAGGAATCCTTACAGATGTAAAGCAAAAGGTCACTAGAAACAATACAATGATGGCATTTTTAGTATTAGAAGACTTAACAGGATCCATTGAGGTTATTGTTTTTCCAAGGACTTTAGATAAATTAAGAAATTTAATTGAGCCAGATTCTTTAGTGAAAATAAGAGGCCGGGTTAGCATTAAGGAGGATGAACTTCCAAAACTTATTTGTGAGAGTATAGAAGGTCTTGAAAAGATAAATGGAGATAAGATTTATATTAGAGTTGAAAATGAAATAGAAGCTAAAAAAGCAAATTTAGAACTTAAAAATCTCATAATAGGTCATGAAGGGAATACCCCAATCTATCTATTTGCAGGTGATAAGAAACAAAACTATAGATTGCAAAAAGATAGATGGATTACTGTAGATGAAGAAATTGTGGATATTTTTAAGAATAAATATGGAAAAGATAATATAAAATTAGTTGAAGGATGAAAATTTATAGTGAGAGGGAATAATGAATATTAGCTCTCACTGAAAATCTAATTTTAAAAAATATATAATTAAATATAAGATTAATTGATAATTTTTCAGTTAAGAGGGGTATTTAAAAATAATTCAATATTTTATATGTGGTAAAAATGATAAATAGGCAAATGAAAATTATTACAATAATCAAATTGTGAAAGATTTAATAATTATCTATATAATTATTAATGCTAGGGTATAATAAAGGTAGAGAAAAATCTACAAATTAATACATTGCAGTACAAAAAAGTTGTTAAGGATATGTAAATTTCATTGATAATTCTTTGTAATTTTTGTACAATGGTAGAAGGCAATGAATAGTAGTACAGGTTTAACATGCGTGGGACGTTAAGAGTCCCGGAGGTGCATAAGGAGGAATAATAATGAAAAAAATAGCTATTTTAACAAGTGGAGGAGACGCTCCAGGGATGAATGCTGCAATTAGAGCAATAACAAGAACAGCAATAAATAGTGGATTAGAAGTCATGGGAATAAAAAGAGGATATAGTGGATTAATCAACGGTGAGATATTTCCAATGGATAAAGAATATGTAGCTGATATAATTCAAAAAGGTGGAACTGTTTTAATGACAGCTAGATGCCTTGAATTCAAACAAGAAGAAGTTAGAAAAAGAGCCGTTAAAATCCTTAAGGCTTATGGAATAGATGCTTTAATAGTTATAGGCGGAGACGGATCATTTATGGGAGCAAAACTATTATCTGACCTAGGAGTTATGACTGTAGGTATTCCAGGAACAATTGATAATGATTTAGCCTACACAGATTATACAATAGGATTTGATACAGCTTTAAACACTGCAGTTGAGGCAATTAATAAAATTAAAGATACGTCAACTTCTCATGAAAGAGTTTCTGTAGTAGAAGTTATGGGAAGAAATTGTGGAGATATAGCACTATATGCAGGTATTTCAGGTGCAGCTGAAGCTATATTATTACCAGAATTAGAATTTGATAAAAATGCATTATACAGGACTATACTTGATGGAAAATCACAAGGTAGAATGCATAACTTAGTTGTTTTAGCTGAGGGTATTGGTGGAGCTATTGAACTTGCAAAGGAAATAGAAGAAGTTACAGGGATAGAAACGAGAGCAACAATATTAGGTCATATTCAAAGAGGTGGTAGCCCAAGTGGTTCGGATAGAGTATTAGCATCTAAATTAGGAGCAAAGGCTGTTGAAGTTTTACTTGAAGGAAAGACGTCAAGAGTTATAGGAATTAGAGAAAATAAGATGGTTGATGATGACATAGATGAAGCATTAGCAGTTGAAAGAAAATTTGATCAAAAACTATATGACATCGCAGTAGTATTATCAAAATAATTAGTTATAATTTTAATTTATTATAAATTTAAGTTAATAAAACAAATAAGAGGAGTGTATTTTTTAATGAGAAAAACTAAAATGATTTGTACAGTTGGACCAGCTAGTGAAACTGATGAGATTTTATCAAAGATTATTGAGGCAGGAATGAATGCTTCAAGACATAATTTTTCACATGGTGACCATGAAGAACATAGAGGAAGAATAGAATCAGTTAAGAGATTATCTAAGAAATTAAATAAACAAGTAGCTATAATTCTTGATACTAAGGGACCAGAAATAAGAACAGGAGATTTTGAACCAAGCAAGCTTGAATTACAAATTGGAGCAGATTTTACAATCTATGCTGGTGAAGAAGTTATGGGAGATAAAACTAAATGTTCAGTAACTTATGCAGACCTTGCAAAGGATGTTAAGACTGGAGATACTATATTAATAGATGATGGTCTAGTTGGTTTATCAGTTAAATCAGTAGAAGGAAATAAAGTTCACTGTGTAGTTAACAATACAGGATTTGTAGGAAGCCATAAGGGCGTTAATGTTCCAGGAGTGTCAATAAATCTTCCAGCTTTAACTCCTAAGGATGAATCAGATCTTGTATTTGGTTGTGAAATGGGTGTTAATATGATAGCGGCTTCTTTCATAAGAAAAGCTGAGGATGTTTTCTCAATAAGAAAGTTATTAAAAGCAAATGGTGGAGAAGAGATACTTATTTGTTCAAAGATAGAAAATCAAGAAGGTGTAGATAATTTAGATTCTATATTAGAAGCATCAGATTCAATAATGGTTGCAAGAGGAGATCTTGGAGTTGAAATTCCAATAGAAAATGTACCAGCAGTACAAAAAATGATCATAGAAAAATGTAATGCTGCAGGAAAGCCAGTTGTTACTGCAACACAAATGCTTGACTCAATGATAAGAAATCCAAGACCAACAAGAGCTGAAGTTTCAGACGTTGCAAATGCTATATTAGATGGTACAGATGCAATAATGTTATCTGGAGAAAGTGCTAACGGTACATATCCTGTAGAAGCTGTTCAAACAATGGCTAAAATTGCTACAGAAACTGAAAAAAGATTACATTATAAATTAGCAGTTTCATCAGCTAAAAGTCATACACCAGCTAAATCAGGAGTTATTGCAAGAGCTACATGTAATTCAGCTGCTGAATTACAAGCAACAGCAATAATTTCATCAACTCAAAGTGGTGCAACTGCTAAGAGATTATCTCAATGTAGACCAGATTGTCCAATTATAGCTATAACTCCATCTGAAAATGTAGCTAAGAAGTTATGTTTCTCATGGGGAGTATATCCATTAGTTGCTAAGAGAATGGAATCTACTGATGAAATGATGGAAAAATCAGTTAAAATAGCAAAAGAAAACGGATTTGTTCAAAATGGAGATGTAGTAGTTATAGCTGCTGGAGTTCCAGTTGATAAAATCGGATCAACTAACTTAATGAAGTTTAGTATAGTTGAATAATATAACATAACATAATTTAAGTCCTTCTGAGAAATCAGGAGGACTTTTTTTAATTCTAAAAAATATTAAGAAATTCAAGTTCAAGAGTGGTATACATGGACCTAATGTTATCAAGAATATTTGGATTCTCTGTTTAATTGATATTATATGTTATAATAGCAATTATGTAGAGAGTCTAAATATATTTACAAGTTAATTAGAAGGAGTACAACATAGATGGAAGTAAAGTATAAAATTATTGCAAAAAAAATTGAAGAAAATATAATTGAAGGAAAGTATGATAATACTAAAAAACTCCCAACCGTTGAGGAATTAATGGAGATATATAAGGTAAGCCGAAGTACAATACGACAGGCTATTAATACATTAGTGGATAAAGGAGAAGTTTATCAAGTCCAAGGTAGTGGGATTTTCATTAGAGAAACTAAAAAAGACGGATTCATAAATATACAGTATATGAGAGGGTTAAGTGGAGATTTTATAAAGAATAAAATCAAAACAAAGGTACTCGAATTAAAAGTTATTAAGTCTGACAGAGAAATATCTGAAAAAATGAAGTGCAATGAAGGAACAGACTTATATTTTATAAAGCGATTAAGGTATCTAGATAATGATGCCTATACTGTGGAATATTCATATTATAATAAAGAAATAATACCATATTTAAACACAGAAATAGTTGAAGAATCAATATACTCATATATTTCTGAAAGCTTGAAGTTAAATATAGGGTTTGCAGATAAAATAATATATTGTGAACCGTTAACGCTTGAACATAGTAAGCTGTTAGGATTAAAAGAGGGAGACGGATCTCTTGTAATAGAAGATACAGTTTTCTTAACAAATGGACTAGTTTTCGATACGTCTAAGGTTATATATAATTATAAATTTGCAAAATTATTAAGTTTATCTAACTATAAGTGAGAAAAAAATTATTAAAGATGTTATACTGATAACACTTTTAACAGAGTACGAGATGCTTTTATATAGCAATCTCGTACTTTTTTTATTTTATAGATAACTATTTTTTAAATATGCGAAAATTATAAGAATAATGTCTAAAAGAGTTAAAAATAACTTTAATTGTTAGTTTACAAAAGGAATAAGATAGGATAACATATAATAGTGCGGATGAATTAAAAGTATAGATACCAATATAAAAAATACCGAAATATATTTAAGGGGGAAGATAAATGAAGTTTCCAAATGATTTTTTATTCGGAGCGGCGTCTGCTGCATATCAAATTGAAGGAGCATATAATAAGGATGGGAAAGGTATATCAAATTGGGACGTGTTTTCAAAAATGCCTGGAAAAACTTTTGAAGCAACCAATGGAGACGTTGCTATAGATCATTATCATAGATATAAAGAAGACATAAAATTAATGGCTGAAATGGGATTAGAATCGTATAGATTTTCTATCTCTTGGTGTAGGATTTTTCCAAATGGACAAGGCGAAGTTAATCAGGCTGGAATTAAATTTTATAATAATATAATTGATGAATGTTTAAAATATGGAATAGTCCCTTTTGTGACCCTATATCATTGGGATCTTCCAGAAGCTTTAGAATTGTATGGAGGATGGATAAACAAGAATACAATAGATGCATTTACAGCTTATGCAGAAATCTGTTTTAAAGCTTTCGGAGATAGGGTAAAACATTGGATTACATTCAATGAAACAGTTGTTTTCACTAAATTAGGATATATTCAGGGGGCACATCCACCAGCAATCGAAAATGATCAAAAGAAATATTTCCAAGCAATACACAATGTATTAGTTGCACATGCTAAATCAGTAGAAATATACAAAGAATTAAAGCAGTATGGAGAAATAGGAATAACTAATGTATTTACTCCGGCATTCAGCATAGATGACAATCTAGATAATATTGATGCAGCAAACCATGCAAATAACTATGAACTATATTTGTTCTATGATCCAGTATTAAAGGGAGAATACCCTGAATATGTTTCAAATCAACTTAAGGAAAGAGGAGTATTCCCAGAGACTACTGAGGAAGAGATGGATATTCTTAAAAGAAACTGTGAAAAGAATGATTTTATAGGATTGAACTACTATCAACCAATGAGAGTAGCTAGAAATTTTGATGTGGATTCAAAGGAAAAAGCAAGTGCAACAGGAGCGGCAGGTGGGGCATACTTTGATGGATATTTCAAAACGGTTGTTTTGCTTGATAAGAAGTATACAAAATGGGGATGGGAGATTTCAGCTGAAGCTTTTGTAGAGGGAACTAAGATGCTTAAGGAAAGATATGGAGACATCAAGCTTTATGTTACTGAAAATGGATTAGGAGATATAGATCCAATTGTTGGAGAAGAAATAATGGATACTGCACGAACTGAATTTATAGAGGAACATTTAAAGGCGTGCAAGGAAGCAATTAGACAAGGGATAAACATTAAGGGTTATTATGCTTGGTCTGTAATAGACTTGTTAAGCTGGCTAAATGGATATAAAAAGCAATATGGGTTTATCTATGTAGACCACGATAATAATCTTGCTAGAAAGAAAAAATACTCTTTTAATTGGTACAAAGGTGTTATTGAAAATAGAGGAGAAAATCTTTAAAATAAAAAAATTACAATTAATTTTTTTGATATTATTGTATAAAATATTCTAAAATAAGGTATAATTAGTACATGGAATTAATTGGCAACTGATTCGATATTTGCATCCGAAAGGGTGCATTTTTTTTGCCCACAAATGGCATTGATATTATGATATAATTTATTGAAGTATAATAATAGAGGGTGTGTTTAAATTGGTTGAAAAGAATAAAGAATATGTTTTAAATGTAATCAATGAAGGATATGAAGGAGAAGGAATAGCGAAAGTAGAAGGCTATCCAATTTTTATAGAGGGCGCTTTAACTGGAGAAAAAGTTAAGGTTAAAATAGTAAAAACAAAGAAAACCTATGGATATGGTAAAATCGTTGAGATTATTGAAACAGTAGAGGATAGAGTTGAGCCAAAATGTGTGAACTTTAAACAATGTGGTGGATGTTCAATCCAACATATGAGTTACAAAAAGCAGCTTTCTTTTAAATTGGGAAGAGTTAAGGATTGCTTATCTAAGATAGGGGGATTGTCTGAGGATATAGTTAAGGATCCATTAGGAATGGAGAATCCGTATAGATACAGGAATAAAGTGCAATTACCAATAGGAAAAGTCAATGGAGAGGTAGTAGTAGGATTTTATGCTGCAAGAAGCCATAACATAATTAATATAAAGAATTGTCTAATACAGGATGAAGTGGCAGATAAGGTTTCTTCATTAACTAGAAAATGGATAAATAAAAATCATATTGAACCTTCGACTATTGATGGAGTATTTAATCCTAAAGGGATACTTAGGCATATAATGATTAGAAAAGGTTTTAAAACAGGGGAAGTAATGGTAGTCTTAGTTGCGACTACTAAGGATGTACCCTTCATAGAGGAGTTTAAAGAGCTTATTGTTAGTTCTATAGAGGGAATTAAGAGTATAATGCTTAATGTTAATCCTAAGGAAACAAATGTTATTTTAGGAGATAAAAATATAACTCTTTATGGTGGAGATACTATTCAAGATTACATAGGTGGATTTAGATTTTATATTTCACCAGGATCATTTTTTCAGATAAATCCTATGCAAACTAAGGTTCTTTATAATAAAGTATTAGAATTTGCAGATTTAACTGGAGAAGAGACTGTTTTTGATGTTTATTGTGGAACGGGGTCAATTACCTTGTTTTTATCAAAGAAAGCAAAAATAGTTTATGGAGTTGAAGTAATAGACGAAGCAATTTACAACGCAAAGGAAAATGCTAAAATTAATAATGTGGATAATGTTAAATTTGCTGTGGGTAAAGCTGAAGAAGTTATTCCTGCCCTAATTAAGAAGGGAATTAAAGCTGATGTTATTGTTGTTGATCCACCTCGTAAAGGCTGTGATATTAAATTACTTGACGCTATAGGACAAACAAAACCTAAGACAATTGTTTATGTTTCATGTGATCCTAGCACTTTGGCTAGAGACTTGAAGATTCTTCAAGGTTACGGGTATAAGACTATTGAAGCCCAACCTATTGACATGTTTGGGCAAACTTCCCATATAGAATGTGTTGTGAAGTTAAAACAAATGATATAAATAAGCATTGGGTCAAAAAATCAACTAATCAATCATATTAGTTAATAAAAACAGAAACATTTAAAAATGTTTCTGTTTTTTTTGATTCAGTAACATATGTTACTGAAAATATAATTATAGATTAGTATAATAATCTCATAGAGAAGCACATATAGTGCTTACAAAAGTAAAAAAGGGAGGATTAATTATATGTCTATGTTTTGTTATCAATGTCAAGAAGCAGCAAACTGTAAAGGCTGTACTGTAAAGGGAATGTGTGGTAAGACTGAAGATCTTGCAAAGGCTCAGGATTTACTAATTTATATAACTAAAGGAATATCTATATTCAGTGTAAAGGCTAGAGAGAATGGGATAGTTAATAAGGAAGTAGATAATTTTATAATGGAAAGTTTATTTGCAACTATAACTAATGCAAATTTTGATAAAAATGTGTTTATTGAAAGAATAAGAAAAGGCTTAAGCTTAAGGGAAGAAGTAAAACAAGCACTTCTCAAAGCTAATGTTAAGTTAAGCAATAAAGATGAGAATTCTAATTGGCTTAAAAAAATATTTAATACATTTGGATTAAAGAAGGAAGAGGAATTAAACTTACCTGATGCAGCAATTTGGTTTTCTAACGATATAAAAGCTTTTAATGAAAAAGCAGGGAAAGTTGGAGTACTTGCAACAGAGAATGAGGACATAAGATCATTAAGAGAATTATTAACTTATGGACTTAAGGGTATGGCAGCATATGTTAAGCATGCTAATAATCTTGGATATGATGAAGAAGGAATTCATGCATTTACTCAAAAAGGATTAGCAGCTACTTTAGATGATAGTTTAGGCGCAGATGAACTTGTAGCGTTAGTACTTGAATGTGGTAAGTTTGGTGTTGATGCCATGGCATTACTAGACAAGGCTAATACTTCTAGTTACGGAAATCCTGAAATAACAAAAGTTAATATAGGAGTTAAAAACAATCCTGCTATATTAATTAGTGGACATGATTTAAAGGATATAGAAGAGTTATTAAAGCAGACAGAAGGGACTGGGGTAGACGTGTATACTCATAGCGAAATGCTTCCAGCTAACTACTATCCTGCATTTAAAAAGTACAAGCATTTAGTAGGTAATTACGGAAATGCATGGTGGAAGCAAAATGAAGAATTCCAAAGTTTTAACGGACCGATACTTATGACTACAAACTGTATTGTAACTCCAAGAGATTCTTATAAAGATAGATTATACACTACAGGAGTAACCGGGTTTGAAGGCGTTAAGCATATAGTAAATGGAAGAAATGGAGAATCAAAAGATTTTTCTATAATAATTAACCAGGCTAAACAATGTGCAGCACCTAAGGAAATTGAAAAAGGTGAAATAGTAGGAGGTTTTGCTCATAATCAAGTAATAGCTCTTGCAGATAAGATTGTAGATGCAGTTAAAACTGGAGCAATAAAGAGATTTTTTGTAATGGCAGGCTGTGATGGAAGAATGAAGAGCAGAGATTACTACACAGAATTTGCTGAGAAATTACCAAAGGATGCAGTTATACTTACAGCAGGCTGTGCAAAATATAAATATAACAAATTAGATTTAGGCAATATTGGTGGAATTCCAAGAGTACTAGATGCTGGTCAATGTAATGATTCATATTCATTAGTAGTAATAGCACTTAAGCTAAAAGAAGTGTTTGAATTAGATAATATAAATGACCTTCCGATTTCTTATAATATTGCATGGTACGAGCAAAAGGCAGTTATAGTATTACTTGCATTATTACATTTAGGTGTTAAGAAAATTCATTTAGGGCCAACACTACCAGCATTTTTATCACCAAACATAGTGAAAGTATTGGTTGATAACTTCGGTATTGCAGGAATAACTAATGCAGATGATGACATCAAGATGTTCATGGAAAACTAATACTTAGGAATAGATAAAAGGATTAAGCAAGATTTGCTTAGTCCTTTTTGATGTAAGATTTAACAAATACAAAAGAAGGTAGCATGCTATTGCAGATTCAACAGAAATACTATTGAAAAGACCCTAGAATAGTAGAATATTTCATAAAAAATTATGTTAAAGTTTGGATTTAAGGAAATGAATGGTATAATTATGTAAGAAAAAGAGAGTAGTTAAGATAAAAATCTGGGGGTTTCATAGAATGCATATAAAACGAGTGCGAAGTTTTAGGAAAGCAGTTTATTTTCAGCTTATATTTATGATAGTAATAACTGCAGGAATATTAGGATATTTGTGGATTCATAGTGAGTATACTAATTTTAGTCAGGAATCCAAGAAAGAAGAAAAAGAATTTATTAGTAATCAACAAACTATTATTAAAAATGAAGTAAATAGTCAGATTGATTATATTCAATATATGAGAGTACAGGCAGAAGATAGATTAAAGGAAAACGTAAAAAACAGGACTTATGAGGCTTATGATATTGCCATGAATATTTAGAATCAAAATAAAGATACGAAAAACAAGCAAGAAATTCAAAAATTAATTACAGATACTCTAAGAGATATACGCTTCAATAATGGAAGAGGATATTATTTCATGGATACCTTAGAAGGTGATGTAATATTATATCCAGTTATGCCTGAAAGTGAAGGAAGTAATATCTTGGAGCTTAAAGATGCTAAAGGAAATTATGCCTTACAAGATGAGATAAATTTAGTGAATGAGCAAGGTGAAGGGTACACAACAGGATACTGGATAAATCCTAATTATAATGATAATGAAGGATATAAAAAGATTACCTTTGTGAAAAAATTTGAGAAATATAACTGGTATATAGGAACTGGAGAGTACGTAGATGATGTGGAAAAGGATATACAGCAAGAAATTTTAGATAGGGTTGATGTAATTAGATTTGGTAGTGAAAATGATAATTACATATTTATTGATAATTTTGATGGGGTTGAGCTTTGCAATGGTGTGTATAAAGAGTACGTGGATAAAAACATTTGGGATTTAGAGGATAAAAACGGAACGAAAATAATACAGGAACAAATTACTATCGCAAAAAATTCACAGGATGGGGGATTTATGACACATTATTGGAAAACACCAGATACAACAGATGTTTTTCAAAAAATGACTTTTGTAAGAGCGGTACCAGAATGGAATTGGGTAATAGGTTCAGGCGTACAGTTTGATGAACTTGTAAATACTATACAAGAGAATGAAAGTAAAATGAAAGAAGAAGTAATGAATAGGATTAAAAATATTGTTGGAATAGTGGTATTAGTAATGTTAATGGCCTTTATTATAGCTAAGACTTTTGTAAAAAGAATACAGAAAAGTCTTGATATATTTTTTGATTTTCTAAATAATGCTTCGTGGAATTACATAAAAATAGATGAGCAAAAAGTGGGATATTCTGAATTTAAAGATTTGGGAATTGCAATAAACTTAATGATTAATGAGAGAGACAGGATAGAGAAAGCGATAAGGAGGATGAATAATGAACTTAATGTTCGTGTTCAGGAAGGGTCGAAGGAGTTAGAAGAGTTAAATTCAAATATTGATAAAAAATTGGATGAAAAAACTTTGGAATTAAGGAATCTACTAAACATGGATGGACTTACTCAGATGTATAATCATAAATACATGTTTGAAAGATTGGAAAATGAGATTATCAAAGCAATCGAGGATAATGAAAAAATATGCATTATCATGTTTGACATTGATTATTTCAAGAATATAAATGATAATTATGGACATCAATGCGGTGACCAGGTTCTCACTAGGATTGCAAGTATATTAAAAGAACAGATTAGAGAAGTTGATATTGTTGGTCGATATGGAGGGGAAGAGTTTATTGCGATTATTACTAATGCAGACATGGAAACAGGATATAATATTGTGGAAGGAATCAGAAAAAAAATTATTGATATGAAGTTTAAAGAAAAAGGATTATCTGTAACAATTAGCGGTGGAATTGTTGAATATTGTTCTCAAACTGCTATTGAAATGGTTAAGTTGGCAGATGATAAATTATATGAAGCAAAAAGAAAAGGACGAAATAGGATTCAAAAATAGTGGAGGGAAAATGGTGATTAAAGTTGAAGATTTGGCATTTAGCTATACGGATAAACCGTTTCTTGAAAATATTAATTTCCAAGTAGAAAAGGGAGAAATATTTGGATTCC
Source organism: Clostridium vincentii (assembly GCF_002995745.1). Lineage (GTDB taxonomy): Bacteria > Bacillota > Clostridia > Clostridiales > Clostridiaceae > Clostridium > Clostridium vincentii. Next base: position 64,909 of record NZ_PVXQ01000002.1, read on the forward strand.
TTGGGCCTTCTGGAGCAGGGAAAAGTACACTTCAGAAGGTACTAACAGGATTATTAACTTCCTACAGTGGAAGTGCAGTTGTGAATGGTATGGAAAGCAAAAAGCATGATAATAGTTTTTATGAGAAAATTGGCGTGGATTTTGAGTTTCCAAGCTTGTATGAAAAACTTACAGCCAAGCAGAATTTGGAGTTCTTTGGATCTTTGTATAAAAAGAGAGATAGATCTATTGATGAATTACTTGAAAGAGTTGGACTACAAAATGATTCAGATAAAAAGGTATCTGCATATTCTAAGGGAATGAAATCTAGACTAAATTTTATAAAGTCATTGCTCCATGAACCAAATATTTTGTTTTTAGATGAACCTACCAGTGGATTGGATCCTACAAATAACCGAAAGTTAAAAGATATTATTTTGGAAGAGAAGAAAAAGGGAACAACAATTATTTTAACAACTCATAATATGGAGGATGCCACAGAACTGTGTGATAGAGTGGCTTTTATTGTGGATGGAAAAGTGAAGGCGTTAGATACACCTCACAATTTGATTATGAGAAAGGGTGCATCTAAAATATATTATACCTATATGGAAAATGGAGAGAAGCAAGGGGAGTGCCTGTTAGAAGATACTTGTAATGACATTATGCTTAAAAAACTACTGCTAGAAAATAGAATTACGTCTATTCATAGCAGTGAACCTAATTTAAATGATATTTTCATGGATGTGACTGGGAGAGTGTTGCAATGAGACTTAAGAATTTAATCATTGGAGATATAAAATTCCAAATGAAATATGGATTTTATTTTATATATTCAGTGCTAGTAGTTTTTTATATTTGCCTTCTATCCATATTTAAAGAGACCTGGAGAGAAAAGGCTGCTACAGTAATGATATTTTCAGACCCTGCAGCTATGGGAATGTTTTTTATGGGAGCGATTGTGCTACTTGAAAAGAGTCAGAGAGTATTAAATTCTATTGCAGTATCACCCGTAAAGGTATCTGAGTATATACTTAGCAAAGTAATATCCATTGGTAGTATTTCCTCCATAGTAGCTTTAGCTATTGCACTGGCAGGAGGAATGGGTAACTATTTTATATTGACCTTAGCCACATTTTTTGGCTCTGCATTATTTACTATGATAGGACTTATTATTTCTACTAAGATCAATAGTTTGAATCAATTTATAATTGCTACATTACCATTTGAAATAATATGCTTCATTCCCCCTATTGCATATATTTTTGGATACGGGAATGATTGGCTGTTACTACACCCAGGGACTTCATTAATATGTATGATAAATGGAGACTTTTCTTATATACTCATAAATATAGTAGTTTTAGCAGGATGGCTTGTTCTATTGATGATTTTTACGGTAAAAGTAGTTAAAAAAATGTTCCGTAGTGTGGGAGGGGTTAAATTATGAAAGCAGTATGGATATCTTTCAAGCAACTATTACAACAAATGGCATCAGATGCTATGCTGGTTATTATATGTTTTGCACCTTTTCTTTGTGGAGCAGTAATATATTTTGGAATCCCAGTTATTGAGGAAATAGTAACAGGATATTTTGGAAAAGCAGAAATTATTACACCTTATTATTTGATTTTTGATTTAATGATGGCAGTTTTGGCCTCTATGCTGTTCTGTTTCGTATCAGCCATGATAGTGTTGGGCGAAATAGATGACAATATTTCAGGATATATGTTTTTGACTCCTCTTGGAAAGAGAGGATATTTAATATCTAGGTTTGGAATTCCAACACTTATGTCAATGATTATTACAATGATTATTCTTTCAATATTTTCCCTTACAGAGATGTCGTTTTTCATGATTATTGAAATTGCGGTCCTTGCCTCAATTATTGGAATGCTTATTGCATTTATGATAGTTGCTCTTGCCACAAATAAGGTGGAAGGTATGGCTGTAAGCAAACTTTCTGGTTTTTTGATTATGGGTGCATTTGGGCCTTTTTTTTTAATAGGAAATAATCAATATATCCTTTCTATACTACCAACTTTTTGGATGGCTAAATTTGCAATGACCGGTAGTATTATTTATATGGCTATTACCTTATTTGAATCTGCTTTTTGGATATTTGTTTTATTGAAATTATTTTTGAAGAAATTATCTTAATATTTTTATTTTAGACAGTTAGTAATTTTGCAGGTACAATGGGATGGTAAACATATACATAGTGGTAAAAACATATAGGAAAGGAGCATTGATTATTAAAGAATTATTAAACAAGGAAATAATAGAAAAGAAGATTAATATTTCTAATAATATTAAATATTTTATCTTAATAGTTTATGCTTCATCATTTATAATATTTGGTCTGCTAATAGATAGACCTTCAGAAATAATTAAGGGCCTTTATAATATTATAAAGGAGCCAGGAGTCCTTATCACAGATTATATTGCAATTGGAGGAATAGGAGCTACCTTTGTTAATTCAGGATTATTAACTCTAATAGTTATTTTAATTCTTTATGGATTAAGAATGGATCTTAATGGTAGAGCTATGGCAGCTATATTTTTTATAGCGGGATTTTCTTTATTTGGGAAAAATATTTTTAATGTATGGTTAATTATTATAGGGGTATGGCTATATTCAAAAATTAGAAAAGAAGATTTTTCTAAATATATATATGTAGCTCTTTTTGGGACAAGTATGTCACCAACCATTACTGAACTTATGTTTAGTATAGATCAGCCATTAATAATTAGAATTTCATTAAGCATTATAATTGGATTAGGTATAGGATTTGTTTTACCTGCTTTGTCTACATACATGTTAAAGGTCCATCAGGGTTTTAACTTATACAATGTTGGATTTACTTCAGGTATAATAGGTACTATTTTATTTTCATTATTTAAATCTTATGGATTTGAATCTAAAAGCAAATTAGTATGGAGTACAGGCAATAATACGATGTTAGGAACATATTTAACTATTATATTTCTATCTATGATTATTGTCGGGTTTTATTTAAATGGAAAAACATTTCGTAATTTAAAAAATATTTATAAATATTCAGGAAAATTATCAACTGACTTTATTATATTAGAAGGATTTGGAGTTAGTTTTATTAATATGGGGTTAAATGGTTTTGTAGGAATGATATATGTTCTTTTAGTTAAAGGTGAACTAAATGGTCCTACTGTGGGAGGCATCCTTGGAATTGTAGGATTTAGTGCCTTTGGTAAACATGTTAAAAATATTATTCCTATTTTTATAGGTGTTTTCTTAGGAAGCTTAACTAAAATATGGAATATAAATGATCCTATAATATTATTAGCAGCCTTATATGGAACTTCTCTTGCGCCTATATCAGGAGAGTTTGGATGGAAATATGGAATAATAGCAGGTTTTATAAATTCTTCAGTTCTTCTAAATGTAGGTATTTTACATGGAGGGTTAAATTTATATAACGCTGGGTTTTCTGGAGGAATAGTAGCAGCTACAATGCTACCAATTATAAGAGCACTGAGAAAGGAAGAGGTAGAATAACGTATCCTACGAAAAATGAAAAATAAACTTGTGATGTGTTATAATAGTTTAAAAATAAAAAACAAGAGAAACCAAATAACATATGGAGAAGCAATTGATTATATATGATCAATTAATAAGAAAGTGAGGTAGCAAACGGTGTATTTTTATATATGGTCCTTTTTCATTTATTCATTTTTAGGATGGTGCGTAGAAGTTATTTATGCCACTGTCAACAGTAGAAAATTTGTAAATCGCGGATTCTTAAATGGTGCTGTTTGTCCTATTTATGGATTCGGAGTCGTTATTATAATTGCCTGTTTAACACCTTTGAAGGATAATATAATTTTTGCATATATAGGTTCAGTTCTTTTAATTTCATCCTTGGAATTGATAACGGGGTGGCTATTAGAAAAAAGTTTTCATCAGAAGTGGTGGGATTATTCTGATATGAAATTCAATATTAATGGGTATGCTTGTCTGAAATTTTCTTTAATGTGGGGACTTGCGTGTTTGTTGATTTTAAATATTATAGATCCAATTATATATAAAATGATTACTTTAATACCTGTTACCATAGGGAATATATTTCTTGGAATGTTCTTTATTTTGATAATAATAGATGTAATTGTGACAATTCAGTCTGTAATTAACCTTAACAAGGTTCTTAAACAGCTAAATGAAATTGCTCTTAAAATGAGAAGATTTTCGGAGGAATTTGGAGAAAAAATATCCTCAGGAAGTATTTCGTTTTTGGAAAAGGGTGAAGAATTAAAAAATGTGCTGAATGAAGGTAGGTCATACACTAGTAGAGTTGTAGAAGAAAAAGTAGAAATTATGGATCAAAGATTAGAAAAGGCTAAAGAACAGGTATATGAATTGGAAATCAAACGAAAGGAACTACTTAATAAGGGGATCTTTGGAGTTAAGAGATTAGTACAAGCATTCCCTAGAATGAAATCTAATTATTATAAAGAATTGATGGAAGAATTAAAAGAAAAAATTTCAAAGTATTAACCTAACAATTTATTATCGAAGCATTGTTTAGTTATTAAAGGAAGTGAATGGTAATGAAAAAGAAAATTGTGTTTTTTGATATAGATGGAACCCTTACAGGAAACAAAGGAAATGAAAATATTTGAATTGTTAAAAAAGAAATAGTAAATTTTTTATAAGAACTGTTTAGTGAAGGGGGAATATTAAAAAATGTTGCAAATTACTTGGATAGAATTTTTTTTAAGAGTTATTCCGGAGATGTTTATTGTAATATGGGGGATACACATAGTAGCTAGGAAAACTTTTGATATACCAAAATACATATTTTCATGCATAGTATTGGCTTTATTAGCCTTTTTTATAAGGTCGTTACCTATATATTTTGGAGTACATATGATAATTAATATGATTTTGATTATAGGTATTATGGTTATGATTAAGTTTTCCTTAGTAAAAGCTATATATAGCACTTTATTAATGTTTTTTATGCTTTCTTTAAGTGAAGTTTTAAATATGGTGATATTAAACTTATTAAATATAAGTATGGATAATATAAGCCCAGTTCTAAAATGCGTATATGGAGTACCTTCGTTAATATTTTTATCTCTATTCATAATAATAATGAACTATCTATTAATAATTAAAGAAGGAAAAAAAGATAACTATAACTAAAAAAATAGCATTATATTACTTTAAAGCTAGGAAGTTTTACCTATAATACAAGGAGCGTTTCTTTATGAAAGTTGTTGGAAATAAATCAGAAGATAAATTATCATTAATGTTAGCCATTGTGAAAATTTCAATTATAGTATTTACTAGTATAATTATATATATTAATATACCTAAATATTGGACTTATTTTAATATACAAAGCAGTGGACAAGTTAATTTATATCAGGCAGGATTTCTTTTGTGTAATACTGGATTATGTTATATTAGTTGGTTAATAATTAATCGTAAAATATTACAATCATCAAATATATTCAGAATTTCTTGGTTAGCAGAAAACATTTTTTTTATGCTTATTATTTCTGTACCAATATGCTTATCTGCAGTTTATGAGAGAGAATATAAATATCTGTTTATATTATTGATAATATATTCAGTTATTCAATATGGATCTCGATATGGGTTTATAACCTCGCTTTTTTCTTCACTTTCTATACTGGGTGCGGATCTATTATATTTCCCACTAAAAGATGGTATTAATGTATATTTTCAAAAGGATTTAATAGTGACTGGAATATTCATTTTTATTGCATGGATCGTTGGATACTATGTTGACATGGAGTATGAAAACAATAGGAGGAAGGATGAAACACTAAATATACTAAATACTAAATTAGAAGAAAAAAATAAAAGTAGAAGAGACATGGAATCAATATTACTAAAAAATAAAATTTGTTATGATATGTTATTTGAAAATTCTTTGAATTCTATTATTTTACATAAAGACGGAATAATCCTATATGCGAACGAAAGCGCGACACAGTTGCTAGGATATGAAAATCCTATAGAGTTAAATGGAGAAGATTTTTATAGTCACTGTTGTGAAGATGCTAAATTAAATATGGAAAAAAGATATTCAAACATTACAAAGAATAGTCTTTCAAAGATCATAGAAGAAGAAGACCTATTAAACTGTAAGGGAGAATGTATTCCAGTACGCAATACATCATCAGTTTTTATTTACAAAGGAATACCTTCAGTATTAACATTTCTACTTGATATTACAGCAGAAAGAAAAGTAGAGACATTAGAACGGGATAGAGCAAAAAATTTAAAGATACTTAATGAGACAAGGGAATTTAATATTATTATAATGGATTTTTTCACTAATATGTCCCATGAACTAAAAACCCCTGTAAATGTTATTTATGTTGCAATTCAAACTATAGATATGTATTTAAATAAATATAAGCTAGAGGATATAGAAAAATGCATATCCTACTTAAAGATAATGAAACAAAATTGCCTGAGAATGATTAGGTTGATAAATAATCTTCTAGATATAGCTAAATTGGATTCTGGATACATCAAAATTAATAAAACAAATGGTAATATTGTAAGTGTTGTAGAAGATATCATTCAATCAGTGGTATGTTATGGGAAAAGTAAAGAAATAGAAATTATATTTGATACAGATATTGAAGAAAAGATTATGGGTTTTGATCATGATATGATAGAACGTATAATGTTGAATTTAGTATCTAATGCATTTAAATATAGTAATTTGAGAGGGCGAATATATGTTGATGTAATAGATGAAGAATCAAGTGTTGTCATTAAAGTAAAAGATCAAGGAGCTGGTATTCCAAAAAGTAAACTTGATGTTATATTTGAACGTTTTGGACAGGCAAATTCGTCACTTTCTAGACAGTGTGAAGGAACTGGGATAGGGCTATATCTAGTGAAATCTTTTATAGAGATGCATGATGGTAAAATAAGTGTTATAAGCAATGAAGGGAAAAGCACTGAGTTTTCAATAGTATTGCCTTCGAAATTAGTTGAAAATGAAGATTATGTAGATAACGTTTTTTTCGAGACTAATGTAGAGAGGATAGAAATAGAGTTTTCTGACATATATTCAATGTGAATAGTATAATTAAAAGAAGACATTCATAATTTTTAGTTAGAGAATGAAGTAATTGAAAAATATATTTTGATGAGAGTTTATTTAATGTAAACTCTTATTTTTTTAGTAAAAAAAGTTAAAGAAAGAAGGAATTTATAATATATTATAGAATAATACATTGTATGATAAAAATAAAGTTAAGAAGTACAATATATGTATAAAATTGTTTGAATGTAGCTTAAATTTATATAATAAATATTAAAGAGAGGATATGGAAAAATGTTGAAACTTACTTGGATAGAATTTTTTTTAAGACTTATTCCAGAAACATTTATTTTAATAGGGGGTATACATATAATCTCTAGAAAATCTTTTGATATGCCTAAATATATATTTTCAAGTATAGTAATGGCTATATTAAGCTTCTTTATAAGGTGGCTTCCTATATATTTTGGGGTACATATGATGATTAATGTAATATTGACCATATGTGCAATGGTAATTATTAACATTGGAATAATGAGAGCTATATATAGTACTTTGTTAATAACGTTCCTACTAGCTTTAAGTGAATTTTTAAATATGATAGTGTTGAATTTACTAAATATAAATATTGAATCTTTAAGTCCTTTTATAAAATGTTTATTTGGTGTACCATCATTAATTATGATGTCGCTATTTATAATAGCAATTAATTGGTTTCTAAAAAGGAAAGAAGGAATAAAATATGTCTCTAACTGAAAAAATTGCAGTTAAAATAGGCAACAATGCTAAGTTGTTCTTGAATGCTGATGAAGATAAAGAACAAGTTATTGTATATGGTGCAATAAATTTAATTCAAACTATATTTGCTGTTTTATGGGTAATAATTGCCAGTTTGTTTTTTGGAGTACTTTATGAGGCTTTAATATTTTCTATTGTTGTTAGCATTTTAAGAAAATATTCAGGTGGTGTACATTCTTCTTCATCAAGTCGTTGCATTATAATAGGTACAATTTTAGCAGTGGTAGCAGGAATATCCATTGATAAGTTATTTTATAAATTTAATATGCCCACTGTAATAGTAAGTAACATAGCTTTCATGGCATTTGCCTTCATAATAGTTACAAAAAATGCACCTGTAGACAGTATTAAGAAACCTATTACCAATAGGGAAATTAAAAAACAATTTAAAAAGAAATCTATTATTGTAATATTTATTTTTTCACTTATAATCGTAATTTTATGTGCATTTAGTAAAACGCACTCAGAATTATTTTATATAAAAGTTATAGAAAGTATTAGTTTTGGAATACTATGGCAGTCTATTACACTTACTAAAATTGGGATAAGCATTCTAAACAAAGTCGATTTTGTTTTGAAATATATAATGGAAGGCGGTGAATAATATGAAAAATAAAATTAATAACTTATTTGTTAAACTTACATCAAATGTTTGTACAAAAATAGCATTTTCAGTTTCAGCATCAGCTTGTTCTTGGGGTTTTTTTCAACCAGAAGAACCTAAGTGCTTAAGAAAATAGGGAATAAAAAATTTAGTTCAACCAATATTGAAGGTAAAAATTGTTGATATATTTAGTCAACAATTTTTACTTTTGATTTTATGTATTTTTTCTATAATACTAGGAGGTCACCTTGTGAAAACTATTAAAAATAAAAACGAAAATAATTTATCTATTATGCTATCTATTGTGAAAAGTGCAATAATAGTATTTATTAGTATAATCATATATATTAATTTGCCTAAATATTGGGTTGATTTAAATATAAATAGGAATGGTCAATTCAATTTGTATACTACAGGATTGTTTTTATGTATTATTGGGATATCCTACTTAATTTGGTTGATAATTAATTATAAGGTATCACAATCATCAAATTTATTTAGAATATCTTGGCTATTAGAAAACATTTTTTTTATGACTAGTATTTCTTTAGCAATATATTTATCTACAATTCATGAAAGTGAATATAAATATGTATTTCTATTATTAATAATATCTTCAGTTATTCAATATGGTTCGCATTATGGAATTATAACCTCACTTCTTTCTTCATGTTGTATACTTGGAGCAGATTTATTATATGCGCCACTAACAGAGGGCATTAATTTATATTTACAAAAGGATTTAATAATGACGGGAGTATTTATTATTGTTGCATGGATTCTTGGATATTATGTTGACATGGAGTATGAAAATAATAAAAAAAGAGATGAAACACTTAGCATACTAAGCACTGAACTAGAAGAAAAAAATAAACAGAGACAAAGTATGGAATCCATATTATTAAAAAATAAAATTTGTTATGATATGCTGTTTGAAAATTCTTTGAATTCTATTATTTTACATAATGAAGGAATAATAATATACGCGAATAAAAGCGCAGCCCAATTGCTGGGATATAAAAATCCGATAGAGTTAAATGGGAAAAGCTTTTATAATCATTACTCCGAAGATATAAAATTAAATATTGAAAATAAGTATTTAAATATTAGTGGTAATGAGCTTTCAAAGATTATTGAAGATGAGAATATATTAAACTGTAATGGAAACTTTATTCCAGTACGTAACACATCATCATTTTTTACGTACAAAGAGAAAGCTTCAGTATTAACTTTTTTAATTGATATAACTTCAGAAAGAAAAGTAGAAATCTTAGAGCAGGATAGTGAAAAGAATTTAAAATTACTTAATGAAACAAGAGAATTTAATAGTATTATAATAGACTTTTTTACTAATATGTCTCATGAACTTAAAACACCTGTTAATGTTATCTATGGTGCTATACAAACTATAGATATGCATTTAGATAATTATAATCTAGATAGTAATATAGACAAATGCAAATCCTATTTAAAGATAATGAAACAAAATTGTCTTAGAATGATTAGGTTGATAAATAATCTTCTAGATATAGCTAAATTGGATTCTGGATACATCAAAATTAATAAAACAAATGGTAATATTGTAAGTGTTGTAGAAGATATCATTCAATCAGTGGTATGTTATGGGAAAAGTAAAGAAATAGAAATTATATTTGATACAGATATTGAAGAAAAGATTATGGGTTTTGATCACGATATGATAGAACGTATAATGTTGAATTTAGTATCTAATGCATTTAAATATAGTAATTTGAGAGGGCAAATATATGTTAATGTAATAGATGAAGAATCAAGTGTTGTCATTAAAGTAAAAGATCAAGGAGCTGGTATTCCAAAAAGTAAACTTGATGTTATATTTGAACGTTTTGGACAGGCGAATTCCACCCTTTCTAGACAGTGTGAAGGAACCGGAATAGGGCTATATCTAGTGAAATCTTTTATAGAGATGCATGATGGTAAAATAAGTGTTATAAGTAATGAAGGGGAAGGCACTGAATTTTCAATAGTATTACCTTCGAAATTAGTTGAAAATGAAGATTATGTAGATAACGTTTTTTTCGAGACTAATGTAGAGAGGATAGAAATAGAGTTTTCTGATATATACTCAATATAAATGTGGTATAGTAGATTTCATCGATATATTAATAAAAGGCAAACGAGCTTAAGAGGGCTAAGTCAACAAAGCTTACAAAAAATAAATTATCGAATAAAGTTGAACTGTGCTGGAAATAATAATATATGAAAGAGGGTGATATATATGGGTTTTTTACGTTGGTTAGGAGGAATAGTAATATTTTTCTGGTTATTAGGATTTTTACTTAAAATCGGTGGAGGCATGATACATCTGTTGATCGTCGTAGCTGCCATAGTATTTCTTATTGATTTTATTTTCGGTAGAAAAAAATCTTAAAGAATATTTATGGAATAGTAATTTAAATCTTGTATCATCATTTTATATGGTGATCCAGGATTTTTTTCGGTATAAAAAGAGATAGTGGATAGATGTGTTTGCAAATGGATTGTAAACCGTGACATAAGTTAGGGTTTACAATATAAAGGTTATGGATTATTATGTATATAGGAAAGAAAATATTGGAAGAGGGATATATTTTATGAAAAAGACAAGAAATTTAATTTTAGTAGCTATGTTTGCGGCTTTAGCAGCGATTGGTGCATTTATTAAGGTGCCGATACCATATGTGCCTTTTACCCTTCAATATCTATTTTGTGCCTTAGCTGGCGTAACTTTAGGCTCAAGACTAGGAGCTTTGTCACAAATAGTCTATGTGGCTATTGGACTTCTGGGAGTACCTGTTTTTACTGAAGGCGGAGGTTTCAATTATATATTTAAACCTACCTTTGGGTATCTTATTGGCTTTATCATAGCGGCTTATGTTATAGGCAAAATAAGAGAAAATATTAAGAAGCTAACTTTTATTAAGGCAATATTTATGCTGCTTTCAGGTTTGTTTTTTATATACTTATTTGGAGTTGTATATTTATATATTAGTTATAATTTATATATGGGAAAAGATATTTCTTTTTATTTCGCGTTTTTTTATGGTTTTGTAGTTTGTATAGCTGGCGATTTGCTACTAACAGTATTTGCAGCCTATATCTCAATAAAACTATTATCTGTATTAAGGAAATGTGGATATATTGATTAATAAAATGGTAAGTGAATTAAAGATGGAGGTTAGAAAAAGTGACTAAGGGAGTATTTATAGTTGGAACGGATACTGATGTGGGTAAAACTATTGTAACTGCGGGACTTATACATGTTCTCAGGAGTAATGGATTATTTTAAAGCCTCATTAAGTGGTGCTTTGCAAATAGGCAAGGATATTATTCCAGGTGATACTAAGCTTGCTTGTGAAGTTAGCAATTTAGAAGAGGACTATGAAAATATTACACCATATGTTTATAGGGCCGCAGTATCCCCTCATATTGCAGCAAAATTAGAGAATACCCCTATGGATTTAGATATAGTAAAAAAAAAGTATGCTTATTTAAAGGAAAAGTATGATTTTATAATTGCTGAAGGTAGTGGTGGAATAGTATGTCCGTTGATAGACGATGAAAGAGGAGTATATCTCCTTGAGAATCTTATTAAGGATTTAAATATGAGTGTTATTATTGTTGCAAGGGCCGGGGTTGGAACAATAAATCATTCGGTGCTAACAGTAAAATATATAGAATCATTAGGAATTAAAATCAAAGGTATTATAATAAACAACTATAAAGAGAATCTAATTTGCGATGATAATATTAATATGATAGAAAAACTTACTAAAGTGCCTATTATAGGAAAGTTTAAAAGTATGGAAAACTTAGAGGATACCATGATAGAAGATATAAGAACAAATGCCGAAAAGGCTTTTAGAGCTCAGATGATAATAGAATGTACTGAGGAATTATAATAAAGATTGAGGTGTAGATATGAATGATTATGTAAAAAAGGATTTGAAATATATATGGCACCCTTGTGCACAAATGAAGGACTATGAGGACCTTAAACCAATAGTTATAGAAAAAGGAGAAGGAGTTTGGCTCTATGATATTGATGGAAATAAATATTTAGACTGTATATCATCTTGGTGGACAAATACCCTGGGACATAGCAATAAGAGAATTAATGAAGCTATAAAAAAGCAGATAGATAGCATTGAACATGTTATATTTGCGAATTTTTCAAATAAACCAGCTATAGAGTTAGCAGAAAAATTGGTAAATATAACACCAAGTAAACTTACCAAAGTTTTTTTCTCTGATAATGGCTCCTCGGCAGTTGAGATAGCTTTAAAAATGAGTTTTCATTATAATATGCAAAAGGGTAGGGATGAAAAGAGAAGGTTTGTAGCTCTAAGTGATGCATACCATGGGGAAACCCTAGGAGCTTTATCTGTCTGTGATATTGATGAGTTTAATATGGTATACAAACCTCTACTTTTAGATACCATAAGAGTAGAAGGACCAGATTGTTATAGGTGTAAATATGATTGCGCTAGAGATGCTTGTAATGCAGAGTGCTTTGAAGTTATGGAAAAGTGTATAATTGAAAACCATGATGAGATAAGTGCTGTAATAGTTGAACCTATGGTTCAAGGGGCTGCTGGCATGAGAATGTATTCACCAGTTTATCTAAAGAAGCTTCGTCAGATTTGTGATAAATATGATATACACCTTATTGCAGATGAGATTGCAATGGGGTTTGGTAGAACTGGGGAGATGTTTGCTTGTAATCATGCCCAAATAAGCCCAGACTTTATGTGCCTTTCAAAAGGAATTTCTGCTGGATATATGCCTATGTCAGTAGTTATGACAACAGATGAAGTATATGATTGTTTTTATGGTGATTATAATGAGCGAAAATCATTTCTTCATAGCCATACTTATTCAGGGAATGCTATGGGGTGCGCCATTGCTTTAGAAAATCTAAAAATATTTGAAGAAGATAATATTATAGAGAATAATCGAGAAAAGGGTGAGCTAATAAGAAAACTTACCATGGAAAAGGCAGAATCTTTAAAACATGTAGGTGAAGTACGAAGTATAGGTATGATAACAGCTATTGAAATAGTAAAAGATAGGGCCACAAAAGAAGGCTATCCTTGGCAAATGAGAGTAGGGTATGAAATTTATAAGATAGCTCTTAGCAAGGGATTATTATTAAGACCTATTGGAAATGTATTATATTTTATTCCTCCATACATTATTAATGAAGAGGAAATAAAGTTTATGGTAAATACCTGCTTTCAGAGTATAGAAGAATATTTCACCGGGAATAGGTCATAAGGTAAAGGAGATACTGAGGAAGGGATTAAGCATTACAAGCTTAATCCTATAACTCCCCGCAAGGGGTGCCTTCCAGGTGCTAACTTTCAACTATCCCGAAGGGCGTGTGGCGTAGGCAATTTGTTCTAGCAGTTACCATTTGTACTACATGGAATAACCTATTTATTTATGTTTACTTCTATAATATGAAGGGGATAGACCTATAGTTTTTTTAAATTGTTTTGAAAAAACAAATTGATCAGTGTAACCAACAGACGTAGATACTTCTGCTATGGATAAATCATGGTTTGTTAAAAATCGGCATGCTTTTTCCATTCGTGTTTTTATAATGTATTCAATAGGCGTTTGTCCTAAAATATTTTTAAATATGGTACATAAATATTTGCGATTTATACCAATGTAGTCAGCTAAGCTATTTACACTTATGTTATAGCAGAAATTCACTTCAATGTAGTCAACGGCACTTTTTACATATCGTTGAATATTTGAATCATAAAGACTCACTGTAGTGGATTTAGGTGCTATTTCAATTAATTTAGACAGAAATAAATATAAATAAGATAATCTAGATAAATCAGTTTCTAAAGAGAAATTAGTAAAGCTGGCCATTTTTTCTATAGTATCTTTAAAAAAATCATCAGTATCATAATAAAATATGGGGTTATCATAGCTAAGGCCTGCATTATGTATAATTTTTGGTACTTTTACTCCGTTAAAACCAACCCAAAGATAATGCCAAGGATCCTCCATATCTGCCTCGTAATAAGCAACATGATCAGGGCAGATAAGAAATGCATCCCCAGCTTCTAAATTATATAGTTTTTTTCCTGATTTAAAAGTACCTTTTCCGCTGAGTATAAAATGTATAATAAAATGATCTCTAGCTACAGGTCCAAAGGAATATCCTCCGGTACATATTTCTTCTCCGCAATCATAAAAATTTAAATCGGTATTAGTAAAATTATCAGTTTCAACACACCATACTTCCATTTTATCACATCCTCTTAATTCACTTGTGGATATTATAACATATTTTGTAGACATGTAAACATTTACTATTAAATGTTTAGAGTCCATAATAAAGGTACAAGCTCAAGGACGGTTAATACAGATAAGTATGACACCCTCAATAACGAAGGGGCTTGAAAGCAGGGCATTAATAATTCATAATAAATAGCTAATATTTAAATTTAAAAAAAGGAGAATTAAGTATGCTTAAAATAACATTTATAGGAGCCGGAAGTTCTGTATTTGCAAAAAATGTAATAGGAGATTGTCTACTTACACCAGCGCTACGAGAATGTGAGGTAGCACTTTACGATATAGATCCTATAAGGCTTAAGGAATCAGAACAAATGCTATTAAATATAAATAAAAATTCAGGTGGATTTGGAATAATAAAAGCCTATAGTGATAGAAAAGAAGCACTTAGAGATGCAAATTATGTTATAAATGCTATACAAGTGGGGGGGTATAAACCCTGTACTGTTACAGATTTTGAAATTCCTAAAAAATATGGTTTAAAACAGACTATTGGGGATACTCTAGGAATAGGAGGTATCTTTAGAGGTCTTAGAACCATTCCAGTAATGTTGGAAATAGCCAGAGATATGGAAGATGTTTGTCCAGATGCATGGCTTTTGAATTATACAAACCCAATGTCAATTATAACTAATGCTATGCAAAGGGCTACAAAGGTTAAAACTATCGGACTTTGTCATTCAGTTCAGGTGTGCACAGATAATTTGCTTAAGGGCCTTGAAATGGATACAGAAAATGTAGCTTGGCAAATTGCTGGCATAAATCATATGGCATGGCTTCTTGAAATTAAAAAGGATGGGAGAGATTTATACCCTGAAATTAAAAAAAGAGCGACAGAGAAAAAAGAAAAACATAAAGATATGGTTAGATATGAAATGATGAAGAGATTTGGTTATTATGTAACAGAGTCCAGTGAGCATAATGCAGAATACACACCATATTTTATTAAAGCAAATTATCCTGAACTAATAGATAGATATAATATACCACTTGATGAATATCCAAGGCGTTGTGTTGAACAAATTGCAAAGTGGGAAGGTCTTAAAGAAGAAATTGTAAATAATAAGGAACTTTCACATGAGAGAACTCATGAATATGCTTCATACATTTTGGAAGCTATGGAAACCGATAAGATGTGTAAGATTGGAGCAAATGTTTTAAATAATGGATTAATTACAAATTTACCTAAGGATGCTTGCGTTGAGGTACCTTGTCTTGTTGATAAAACAGGAATTCATCCATGTTACGTAGGGGAATTGCCAGTACAGTGTGCAGCGCTAAATATGACTAATATTAATGTTCACCTGCTTACTGTGGAAGCAGCACTTACTCTAAAGAAAGAATATATATATCAAGCAGCTATGCTGGATCCCCACACATCATCAGAACTGTCTATTGATGATATTGTAGCTATGTGTGATGAACTTATTGAGGCACATGGGGATTGGTTACCAAAATATATATAAGTTAATTTAGTTGAATTTAAAAAAAGGTTATTACAGTAATCTTTTTATAAAGGAAGCCTTTTGGTTTCAAAATAGATATAAGATGAGGGGGATATAAAAATGAAAAAAAACTTAAAAAAATCATTGCAGTTCTACTTACTTCTGCTGCTATGGTAACTACTTTAGCAGGGTGTGGTAGCTCTAAAACAGACAGTGACGAAGTTGCAACTATTACTTATGCCATTTGGGATAAGAATCAAGAACCTGGGATGAGAGCTATAGCCGATGCTTTTGAAGCTGAAAATTCGGATATAAAGGTTAATATTGAAGTTACAAATTGGGATCAATATTGGACGAAATTAGAAGCTGCGGCAACTGGCGGGGCTCTTCCAGATGTATTCTGGATGCATTCAAATAATTTTGTAAAGTACGCTTCCAATGGAATGCTAATGGATATTACTGATAGAATAGAGGAAAGTGAAATTGTAGATTTGAAAAATTTTCCTGAAGGACTTGTAGATGCTACAGTACAAGATGGCAAAACTTATGGACGTCCAAAGGATTATGACACAATAGGTTTATGGTATAACAAGGCTTTGTTCGATGAAGCAAAAATAGCTTATCCAGATGCAACATGGGATTGGAGTAAGTTACAAGAAGTATCTAAGCAATTAACAAATATTTCAACAGGAGTATATGGCTTTGCAGCACCAGCAGATGCTCAACAAGGTTATTACAATTTCATCTATCAAAATGGAGGAACTGTTATATCAGATGATAAGACAAAATCAGGGTTTGATTCTGTAGCAACAAAAGAGGCTATACAATTTGATTTGGATTTTAGTCTTAAAGATAAATCTTCACCAACTGGAGAACAATTCGCAGATACAAGTTTTGGAGCTATGTTTCAATCAGGAAAAGTTGCTATGGGTCTATTTGGATCATGGATGGTTAGTGAATTTAAAGCAAATGACTATGTAAAAGCTAATTGTGATGTAGCAACTATCCCTCAAGGTAAGGAAAAAGCAACAATGTATAATGGACTACAAAATGCAGTTGCTGCTGAAAGTGAATATCCAGAACAAAGCTGGAAGTTCCTAGAATTCATGGGTACAGAAGAAGCTAATCTTCTTCAAGCTGAAAATGGTGCAGCAATCCCAGCATTTACTGGTACTGCACAACCTTGGGTAGATTACTCTAAAGAATTTAATTTGCAGGTTTATCCTGAAATGTTAGAATACGCTGTGCCAGTTCCAACTTCAAAGACAACGACTCAATGGAAAGAATATGAAAATGATATATTAAAAAAAGTATGGGCAGGGCAAATGACCGTAGAAGATGGTTGTAATCAACTTGCTAAACAAATGAATGAGTCTTTAGCTACTGAAAAATAGTTTATTAATATATAGCAATTAGTGATGTTATTACTAATTGCTATAGTATATTATCAGGTGTTTTATAATGAATCTATTGTGAGAAAGTTCTCAAAAGGAGGAAAGGTATTTGAAAAAGTTAGTTAATAATAATGAAGAGATAGTGTTATATAAAAAGCCTAGTTTAATGAAAAAGTTTAAAGAAGATTATGCCTTTGGGTATCTTATGATTGCACCTACTATTATAGGATTAATAATATTAAATCTATGGCCAATGATTCAAACATTGTATTTAAGTTTTAATACAACTGGTGGATTTGGCGCTAATAAATGGATAGGTTTAGAAAATTACAAAACTATGTTAACAGATTCAGCTGTAATACAGGCGACTATAAATACATTAAAATATACGATAGTATCTGTTCCTATAGGAATAATTCTTTCCTTACTTGTTGCAGTATTACTTAATGCTAATATTAGAGGAAAAACAATATATCGTACAATTTACTTCTTGCCAATGGTTTCGGCACCGGCAGCCATAGCGATGGTTTGGAGAATACTTTATAATGGCGATTATGGGTTTTTTAATGCAATTCTTTCTAAGATTGGACTTAATGCAGTGAACTGGTTGACTGATCCTAAAATTGCTATCTTTTGTATAATAGTAGTAGGTATATGGAGTACATTAGGATATAATATGATAATTTTACTTGCTGGACTTCAAGAAATACCTACAACATTATATGAAGCTGCAGAAATAGATGGGGCAGGGCCTATCCGTAAGTTTTTTACTATTACATTACCATTAATATCACCAACCATGTTCTTTGTTGTAATTACTACAATGATAGGTTCACTTCAGGTATTTGATTTGATATTGATGATGATGGATAGAACAAATGCAGCAATGGAATCCACTCAATCTTTAGTATATTTGTTTTATAAGCATTCATTTATTATGAATGATAAAGGTTATGCTTCAGCTATAATAATGTTATTGCTTGCAATGATTTTAATTATTACTGTAATTCAACTTAAACTTCAAAAGAAATGGGTTCATTATCAATAATTTTAGGAGGTAAAATCTATGAGCGTAAAATCAAAGTCAAGTAAACCTATTATTCATATTGTTTTGATTATAGGAGCAATATCAATGTTAACACCATTTATATGGATGTTACTAACTTCTTTAAAAACCCTTACAGAGGCTACAAAAATACCTCCTGTAATATTCCCTAAAATATTACAATGGAGTAATTATACAGAGGTTATGAGGTTATGAGGTTATTGCCTTTTGGGAAATTTTATTTTAATACCATAATAATGATAATTGCTAGAGTTGCTTTTGCTGTTGTATTTAGTTCAATGGCAGCTTATGCCTTTGCTAGATTGAAATTTCCAGGTAAAAACTTTTTCTTCATGTTAATACTTATTCAAATGATGGTACCATCACAGATATTTATTATTCCACAGTATCTTATAGTTTTGAAACTTGGATGGCTTAATTCTATAAAAGCTTTAATTTTACCTGGAGTGGTAAGTGCTTTTGGTACATTTCTGTTAAGGCAGTTTTTTATTGGTGTACCTATGGAACTGGAAGAAGCTGCTATATTAGATGGATGCAATAAATGGCAAATATACACTAAAATTATGTTGCCTTTAGCTAAATCAGGATTAATAGCCCTTGGAATTTTCACAAGTTTATTTGCATTTAAGGATCTTATGTGGCCTTTAATTGTAAATATGACAACTGATAAGATGCCACTAGCAGCAGGACTTGCATCTCTTCAAGGACAATATTCAACACATTACGAACAAATTATGGCAGGGTCAATGATCGCTATATGGCCAATGTTATTAATATTTATTATATTCCAAAAACATTTTATACAAGGTATTGCTGGTACTGGATCAAAGGGTTAGCAATAATGAATTTTTAGATTATATCTATTAGGAGGAAGACATAATGCCAATATCTTACTATGAAGAAAACAAAATTTTTCACCTTAAAGCAAAAGATACAAGTTATATAATACAAATAGTTGAATCAGGATATTTACAACATATTTATTGGGGTAAAAAAATAAGGGATTTTAAATTAGATTATTTACAACCCTTCAAAGGTGATCAGTTTAATGGTTTTATGTTTACAAAGGATAAAGTAGAAGGTTTTTCTTTAGATATTCTACCACAGGAATATCCATCGTTTGGGAATACGGATTTGCGTTCACCGGCCTACCAAATTCAGCTAGAAGATGGTTCTACAGTTTCAGATTTGAAATACTTAAGTCATAAAATTTTTTCAGGAAAGAAAAAACTAAAAGGATTACCCAGCACCTATGTAGAAAGATCTGAAGAAGCGGAGACTTTAGAAATAACTTTAAAGGATGAATTAAGTGGCTTAGTGGTAGTATTAAGCTATACGGTATATGAAGATTACGATGTTATTACAAGATCCTCTAATTTGATAAATTTAGGATCAAAAGATTTAAAGGTATTAAGAGCTTTAAGTGCTAGTATGGATTTTAGTGATGATGATTTTGATTTACTACAATTATCAGGAGCCTGGTCAAGAGAAAGAACTCTTGTTAAAAGAGCTTTAGTTAGTGGAAATCAATCTATTGAAAGTAGAAGAGGTGCTAGTAGTCCACAGCAAAACCCATTTATAGCTTTAATGAGAAAAAATGCAGACGAAGATAATGGAGAGGTTTATGGAATTAATTTAGTATATAGTGGTAATTTTTTAGCTAATGTAGAGGTATGTCAATATGGTACTTCTAGAGTTCAGATCGGAATTAATCCATTTGATTTTAGTTGGCTTTTAAAGCCAGGTGAAGATTTTCAAACACCTGAGGTGGTAATGGTATATTCTGATTGTGGTCTTGGAAAAATGTCCCGTACTTTTCACGATTTATATAGAAAACGTCTTTGCAGAGGAAGCTATAGAGATAAAGAAAGGCCAATTCTTATAAATAATTGGGAAGCAACTTATTTTGATTTTACTGAAGAGAGCATAAAGAATATTGCTAGAGAAGCTAAGAAACTTGGGGTAGAATTATTTGTACTAGATGATGGTTGGTTTGGAAATAGGAATGATGACACTACCTCCCTTGGAGATTGGTATGTAAATAAAGGGAAGCTACCAAATGGATTGGAAAAGCTTTCGAAGGATATAAATGAAATTGGACTTAAGTTTGGATTATGGTTTGAACCAGAAATGATTTCAGAGGATAGTGATTTATATAGAGCACATCCAGATTGGTGTTTACATGTAAAAGGAAGAGAACGATCCCTTGGAAGAAATCAAATGGTTTTAGATTATTCTAGGTCAGAAGTATGTGATGCTATAATTGAAATGTTATCAGAAAATCTTTCGTCTAATCATATATCCTATGTTAAATGGGATATGAATAGGTTTATGTCAGAAGTTGGATCGGCTACATTAGATGCTAATAGACAAAGAGAAACTGCACACAGATATATGCTAGGACTATATAGGGTAATGGAAGAATTAACAACAAAATTTCCAGAAGTTCTATTTGAAAGCTGTGCTAGTGGTGGTGGAAGATTTGATCCAGGAATGCTTTATTATATGCCTCAAACTTGGACAAGTGATGATAGTGATGCAATAGAAAGATTAAATATTCAATATGGGACTAGTATGGTTTATCCAAGCATTACCATGGGGGCTCATGTGTCTGCTGTACCTAACCATCAAGTTCACAGAATTACACCTTTAACAACAAGAGGTGATGTTGCAATGGGTGGAAATTTTGGATATGAATTAGATGTTATTAAGATGAGTGATGAAGAAAAAGAGATTGTAAAAAGACAAATTCAAGATTATAAAAAAATTAGACATATAGTTCAATTTGGAGATTTTTATAGATTGATAAGTCCCTTTGAAAACAATGATGCTGCTTGGATGTTTATTTCAAAAAATAAGGAAGAGGTAGTTGTAAGTTATTTTAAGAAATTAGCAGAACCTAATATAAAATTGAAAATGTTAAAGCTTAAAGGGTTAGATCCACAGATGGATTATAGAGTAATTGAGACAGATAAAATATATGGTGGAGATGAGTTAATGTATGCTGGTATAGTTATACCAGAACTTAAGGGCGATTTCACAAGTTATGTTTGGACATTAAAAAAACATGATAAATCAATATTATAGAAAATGTATTAATTTAGTAGAATAGAATTATTAAATAAAAGAAAGTAGAGGGATTGCTATGAAAGGTTTAGAGCTTAAGAACATATATAAGATTTATGAAGGCAACGTAACTGCTGTTCAGGATTTCAATTTAGTAATTGAAGATAAGGAATTTATAGTTTTTGTTGGCCCATCAGGATGCGGGAAATCAACAACACTTAGAATGATAGCTGGACTTGAAGAAATATCAAAGGGAGAATTATATATAGATGGAAAGTTAGTAAATGATGTTTCGCCAAAGGACAGAGATATTGCAATGGTTTTTCAAAACTATGCACTTTATCCACATATGACTGTTTATGCTAATATGGCCTTTGCGCTAAAAATTAGAAAAAAACCAAAAGCAGAAATTGATGCTAAAGTTAGGGAAGCTGCAGAAGTTCTTGATATAACACATCTTTTAGATAGAAAGCCTAAAGCACTTTCAGGAGGTCAAAGACAAAGAGTTGCTATGGGAAGAGCTATTGTTAGAGAACCTAAAGTATTTTTAATGGATGAACCATTATCAAACTTAGACGCTAAATTAAGAGTGTAAATGAGAACTGAAATTGCAAAACTTCACAAAAAACTTGCTACAACCTTTGTATATGTAACACATGATCAAACTGAGGCTATGACACTTGGAACAAGAATAGTAGTTATGAAAGACGGAATAGTTCAGCAGGTTGCAACGCCTAAAGTAATATATGAGAATCCAGTAAATTTATTTGTAGCAGGATTCATAGGAAGTCCTCAAATGAACTCCATTAATGGAATGGTTAAAGAGGAAGCTGGCAAGGTTAAATTCATATTTGGAGAGGATAAAATAGTACTTAATGAAAAGCAAGGAGAATTGCTTAAATCAAAAGGATACATTGGTAAAGAAGTTATTATTGGGATTAGACCAGAAAATATTATAGATAAAGAAGAATTTATAATTAATAATATAGAACAATCATTAATGGCTCATGTTGAAGTTGTAGAAAACATGGGATCGGAGACGTATTTATATCTTTCAAAGGGTGAATCGAGTATTAGAGCTAAAATAAATGGAATTTCTTCAAGTGTGGTTGGCGACGATATAAAAATAGCCTTCAAAATAGAAAAGATACACATGTTTGATAAGGAAACAGAACTCACTATATTCTAGGACATGATTGGAGGAATTTATAATGAAAGTTAAATGTATAGATGTTGAAAATTGCAATACTTTAAGCATTGGAAAAGACTACAATGTACTAGATGAAGGTGCGAAGTATTATGTAATAACAAATAATGTTGGGGAGGAAATAGTAACTAAAAAACAAAGATTTGTTGTTGTTGAAGATGCAGAAAGAGAAAAAAAGGCAAAAGCTGTAGTAACTGAATTAACATTTCAAATAGGAAATGAATTAAAGGATATTAAGGATATTAAAATTAGAAAAAATTTAAAAGGTGAAATTAAAGAAATAAATATTAAATTTAAATATTGATATAGATAAAAGGACTAAGAGATATAAGCTTAGTCCTTTTTTGTTTTTTAGAATAAAAAAGATACCGTATAATAAATGAAAAATAAGCTAAAATAATAAAGAATATCTTTATGCTAAATATCAAAATAACATGGAAATAGAACTTTAGGATGAAAGAGGAAATTTAAATGAATAAAACACAAAGGACTTTATTGGTTATTTATATTCCAATCACGCTTTTAATAATAATTCTACATAACTTTTGCCCTGAGCAAAAAATGGTTTTGTACTTTAAATATGTAATTATGATTTCACTTTTTTTATGGGCTATTACAATGAAGAAAGAAATCCAAGAACAAAAAATAATGTCATTATCATTTCTCTTTTTGGTATTTGCAGATTTCTTTTTGGTATTTGTAAATACTATAGATTTTTGGAATAAAGATTTTTCAACATTTGGAGCGGCTGGTTTTCTTATTTCATACATTTGTTTGATCGTAGCTTATCAGAAAAATTTCAAGATAGGTAAACAGGAGATATTAGCGGCATTACCTATCCTAAGCATATTTATATATGTGATTATATCTTTACGACCATATATTACGGGGTTCATGCTTCTAGGAGCACTGATATTTATGATGGTATTATGTTATATGACTTGGACATCAATATGCACAATTTTTAGAGGGTATTTTACACTGAAATCAGCCTGGATAATTGCCGTTTCAGGAAGTCTTATGTTTATCTGTGATATAGGCGTAGCATTTTCTAAATTTAAGCCTATTTATTCAGGAATACATGTGCTCTGGCTTACCAATATCATATGGGCTACATATATTCCGGGATGGACTCTTTTAGCTGTAATTATAAGTGAAAAAAATATCAATGAAAATGTAAGAAGGCTTACCAGTGATGGATGCAAATGTAATAATAAGAAATGGGGTGATATGTGTAATAAATCAAGGAAAACAATTCTATAATTTGTTATATTTAGATGATAACTGGTTGAAACTTGAATATATTAGTCGAATATGGTATAATACTGGAAAGGATACGATGCATAAAATGTGCAAAAACAATTAATAATATAATTAAATTAATAAAAGAGGTGAATTAATGTTAAAAATTGAAGTTAAAGGATTGACCAAAATCTTTGGTAAAAATCCTAAACAGGGTATAAAACTTTTACAAGAAGGAAAAACAAAGCCGGATATCTTAAAAGAAACAGGAATGACTGTTGGTGTAAATAGGGTATCGTTTGAAGTAAATGCTGGAGAAATTTTTGTCATTATGGGATTGTCAGGAAGTGGAAAGTCCACTCTAATCAGGCTGATTAATCGCTTAATTGAACCAAATGCAGGTAGTGTATTAGTAGATGGTGAAGATTTAGCACAAATGGATAAAAATAAATTAAGAGAAACCAGAAGAAAGAAACTAAGCATGGTTTTCCAAGGCTTTGGATTATTTCCTCATCGGACTATTTTAGAGAATGCAGGATATGGACTCGAAGTACAAGGAATGGATAAAAAAGAAATACAGGAAAAAGCTCTTGAATCACTAAAATTGGTAGGATTAGTAGGATATGAAGATCAATATCCAAGTCAACTATCAGGTGGAATGAAACAGAGAGTAGGACTTGCAAGAGCTCTAGCTAATGACCCAGATATTCTATTAATGGATGAAGCCTTTTCGGCATTAGATCCACTAATTCGTAAAGAAATGCAAGATCAGCTTATAGATTTACAAGCATCTATGCATAAAACAATTCTATTTATAACCCATGATTTAGATGAAGCACTTAAAATTGGAGACAAAATTGCAATAATGAAAGATGGAGTAATTGTACAAGTTGGTACTCCAGAAGATATTATGACAAATCCAGCTGATGAGTATGTTGAAAAATTTGTTGAAGATGTAGATAGATCAAAGGTATTTTCTGCACAGCATGTTATGAAGCGTCCAGAGACTATCGAGGTAGAAAAATATGGACCAAGAGTTGCTCTACAGCGTATGAAACAAGCTGGAATTTCATGCATTTATGTTATTAATAAAAATCAAGAGTTTCTAGGGGTCGTAACCGCAGAGGCTGCATCAGAAGCTGTAAAGACAGGGAATAAAGATATTGATTCTGTTATGATGACAGATGTCCCAGTAGTTCTTCCAGACGTATCATTAAATGATTTGTTTGAGGTAATACATAATTCTCCTGTACCAGTAGCTGTTGTTGAAAATAAAATATTAAAAGGAATTATAGTTAGAGGCGCAGTACTCGCGGCTCTTGCAGGAAACGAGGTGAATATTAATGACACAAATACCACAGATACCAATAATTAAATGGGCTGATGCAGTTGTAGCATGGCTAAGAGCAAACGCTCAGTGGTTTTTCGAACCAATTAAAGATGTTCTAAAAGGAATTGTATCTGGTTTAAGTGATGCATTAATAGCTATACCGCCATTACTTTTTATTGTAGTTGTCGTAGGATTAACTATATTTATAACTAGGAAAAAATGGGGATTATCTTTATTTGCTTTATTAGGATTATTGTTAATACAAAATCTTGGATTTTGGGAACAAACTATGCTTACTCTTTCATTGATTTTAACATCTAGTATAATATCAATTTTGATTGGAGTTCCTCTTGGGATTTGGATGTCAAAGAGTAAAGTGACTCAAAGTATAGTAACACCTATATTAGATTTTATGCAGACAATGCCTGCATTTGTATATTTAATACCAGCTGTTTCTTTCTTCGGAATAGGAATGGTACCTGGAATTATTGCATCTGTTATATTTTCAATGCCTCCAGTTGTAAGGCTAACCAATCTTGGTATTCGCCAAGTTCCTGAAGAATTGATTGAGGCAGCGAATGCTTTCGGATCCACTCCTTCACAAAAATTGTTTAAGGTTCAAATTCCATTGGCTAAGAATACTATTATGGCAGGAATTAACCAAACAATTATGTTAGCACTTTCTATGGTTGTTATAGCTTCTATGATTGGCGCAGACGGATTGGGTGTTGAAGTATTTAGAGCTGTTACAAGAAATGAAGCCGGACAAGGTTTTGCATCAGGTTTAGCTATTGTTATATTAGCTATGATATTAGACCGTATTACACAAGCTCTAAACAAGAAAAAAGATTTTTAATAATTGGAAGTATATGATTACTAATAATTTGTTGAGATTAAGTTTCAGAAAATTAATATATAAAACACGAGGAGGAAATTAATTTATGATTAAAAACAGTTGGAAAAAATTCGGTGTAGTAGTAGTTAGTTTACTAGCTCTTACTATTGTAGGATGTAGTAGTGCAAGTGATGAAGACAAAAGTACTGCTGATTCAAGTTATGGTGAGCAAATGGATTATAAGATTACAGGTATAGACGCTGGAGCAGGTGTAGTTCAAGCTGCTGAGAACGCTGTTACAGAATATAATTTAGATTATACTGTACAAACTAGTTCAGGTGCTGCTATGACACAAGCTCTTTCAGAT
Organism: Clostridium vincentii; assembly: GCF_002995745.1. Lineage (GTDB taxonomy): Bacteria > Bacillota > Clostridia > Clostridiales > Clostridiaceae > Clostridium > Clostridium vincentii. The sequence continues at coordinate 91,651 of NZ_PVXQ01000002.1, forward strand.
GCAATTGAAAATGAAGAGCCAATTGTAATTACTGGATGGTCACCTCATTGGATGTTTAGTAAATATGACTTAAAATACTTAGAAGATCCAAAAGAAGCTTTTGGTGGTGCTGAACATATAAATACAGTTGCACGTTTAGGACTAAAAGAAGATAAGCCAGACGCGTATAAGATTTTAGATCAATTTGAATGGACTTCTGAGGATATGGAAGCTGTTATGCTTAAGATTAACGATGGCGAAGATGTAAAGGAAGTTGCAAGACAATGGATTACTGATAATGAAGATAAAGTAAGTAAATGGACAGAGGGCGCAACAAAAGTTGACGGTGAATCAGTTAAGCTTGCGTATGTAGCTTGGGATACCGAAATTGCTTCTACTAATTTAATTGGATTAGTACTAGAAGACATGGGATACGATGTTACACTTACACAAGTAGAATCAGGTCCAATGTGGGCATCAATAGCTAGCGGAGATGCAGATGCTATAGTTGCAGCTTGGCTACCAGGAACTCATGAGAAATATATGGCTGATTACGAAGGCCAAGTTGAAGATTTAGGTCCAAATTTAGAGGGCGCTAAAATAGGTTTAGTTGTTCCTTCATATATGGATATTGATTCAATAGAAGATTTAGTTAAATAGATTTTTTAAATAAGAATAGGCCTTTAACAAGGCCTATTTTTTTGTGCATATAGGATTAATCGTTCATCTCACACAAGAGTTTCTAGCGGTATTTTACTTTTGATAATTATACTTGATCTCAAAATTATTGCTATCAAAATATACAACTTCCTTGTCTGGAGATGTATTTATGGTTTTAAGTACAGTAGGCTGCATAAATCCATTGTTTTCTTTGTAATCATCACATACAGTAGACCATTTTACTGGGCGAATTGTTCCGTCTGTTTGAGCTTCTCCTCTGTCATAAGACTCAAATAGAATCATTGCACCATTATCATTAAAGGTAAGAACACCACTTGCAGAGACTCCATTATAGTCAATTGTTCCTTTAACATGAGTTTCATCAATTTGTTCCCATTTAATAAAATCCTGTAGTATAGATGTGGGACAAAATACACACTCAGCAAGCCAAGTAACTAGCCCTGATTTATACATAAACTCATCTTTCACATTAAATATTTGAAAAGTTTTTGCTATAACACCTTTCATTCCTCCATTTTCTAAGGATAAATAATCCATCCCTTGGAATGGTACGCCATATATGGAGCTCTCTATTAAAGCATATCTTAAAGGCTTATCTACAAAATCATATTGTGTATAATCTATTCTCAAATGCCTATCAGTCATAATAAAATCCGCATCTTCGAAAATAATACTCATATAAGCTGGTTTTTGTTTTCCTAAGAAACCTGCATAGCTAAAGTAGTTTTGTAGAGATGGTGGCAAGTCCTTAATATCCTCTTCTAGTATAACCTCATTAGATAAGGATGTTTTTGATATTACTTCAGAGATAATTTTATTAAACTCAGTCTTTGTTTTTGAGTAGGGGATATTGAAGAAAATAATAATTACACATATAATAATCCCGATAACAGCTAATATAATTGACATTTTTCTTTTACTCCTTCGTCTCATTTTTTCGCTCCATTTCAAGTATGTTTTTTTCTAATTGGCACATTCCTGTAAAAAATCCTAATGTGAGCGTTTCATCAAAACCATTGAACAGTCTCTTCATATATTGTTCTTCTTTTTTTTCTCTTTCTTTAAAGTATTCAATACATTTCAAGGTTATGCTAACTCGAAGGGTTGTAGCATTGGTCTCGTCTTTTTCAATAGTTGAAAATTAATAACTTATGGGTTGCAATAAGCTATAATATAGATAACAATATTAAATTACATGGAAATGAGGAGGTTTTGTTAATTATGAATAATATAAGGACAATTAAGAAAATCATAACAGGGCAGCGAACTGTGGATGGTGCTGGTGTAAATTTGGTAAGGGTATTTGGGTATAATGACACAAAGAACTTTGATCCATTTTTAATGTTAGATGCTTTTGATTCTGTGGATCCAAAAGATTATGTGAAAGGGTTTCCTTGGCATCCTCATAGAGGTATAGAAACTATTACATATCTTGTGAAAGGAGATATAGAACATGGAGATAGCCTTGGAAATAAAGGGAGTATTCTAGATGGGGAATGTCAATGGATGACTTCAGGATCTGGAATAATTCATCAGGAAATGCCTAAGGCAAGTGAAAGAATGCTTGGGCTTCAAATGTGGCTTAATCTCCCTGCGAAAGATAAAATGGTTGAACCTAAATATAAGGGATTAACTAAGGGCGATATTCCTATAATTGATGAGGGCGATAAAAAAATACATATTATTGCTGGAGCTTATAATGGGAACGAAGGCGCTGTGGAAGGGGATTATGTTAAACCTCTTTGTTTGGATGTGGAACTGAATCCTGGAGCTGAGTGGATCTTGGATACCGAAAAAGAAAATACATTATTTGTTTATATTCTGCAAGGTGAAGCTTATTTTGGGCCTGAAGAGGATAATCTCATAAAGGAAAAGCATGCAGTACTATTTAATAAAGGCGATAAATTCAAGGTAAAAGCATTAAGCAAAAGCATAAGATTTTTACTAATGTCAGGGAAACCTCTTAATGAACCTATTGCATGGGGAGGTCCAATAGTTATGAATAGTAAAGAACAGTTGGATCTTGCTTTTAAGGAACTTGATGATGATACATTTATTAAGAATTAATAATAGCCATAGAGAATAATAAAAGCAGAAAATATAAATTATACTTTCCACAAATAGATAAAATATTATAATGCGATATCGCTAGAAACTCAAAAGAGAAGTTTCTAGCGGTATTTTATTGTACAAAAAAGGGATCTATAAAATCTATTATTACTAAAATTAAAAGTATAGGTATAAGAAATGGTAAATAAGCTAATAATAAAAATATAAAACAATACTTTATAAGGAAAGAAGGAATCGTGTATTAAAGGTATAGAATTTTTACAGAGATATTGCAAGAATAATAATATAACAGCCTATAAGCTATCTAGAACAAGTGGTGTAAGCTTAACTTATTGTTATCGAATGCTTAGAGGAGAAATGAATAATCCAAGTATTAGCACAATGAATAGAATCGCTATGTCATTTGGTTTGAAAATAGGAGATTTTTTTAGAGAGGATGATTAAATGTTAAAGATAATATCAAAGGAAATTAAAGAAAGATATGATACAATGCTTAAAGAAATGAGAATTCCTAGTGAGGAAGAGTTGGATAAAAGTGAGATGGCCGCACTATATATAATAAGCACAAAAGAATATCTTTGGAAGAATAGAAAAGCGATATTTAATTTTAAGAATCAAGATATTAGATAAGATGTATTTGATTGGATTAAGGGAGGGAGTAATAAAGCATTAATACTTTTGGCTTTTAATCTATTTAACAATTATAAAGATATGGAGACTGATGTGTTGAATGTAGTAAGAAATGTTAATAAGCAGGATCGAGATATTGTACTTAATGCTATTAATATTGTTTGGAATTAGAAGAGGCGAAAGCTTCTTTTTTATTTGATATTAAGATAATACAATAGGGAATAAGATACTTGAAAGTACCTCGAATAAATGATCTTCATAGAAAACTTTCGTCATTCTAGAGAAGATAAAGAAATAATGACAAGATTGTAGTATAATAGAAGTAGACTACCCAAATACAAAATGAGATAGATAGATTCTAGATGGGGGGACTCAGTTAGGGTCCTTAATCCAATTACATATTGTAGCAAGTTTTATGGGGCGGTTGATTTGATAAAATTATTTTTGGAGGTGTAGATTTGGAACTTTGTGGTGAAATAGTAAAACATAAGTCTTTTGGAAAAGGAAAAATAGTAGAGTTTGAAAATAATTACGCAACAGTACTATTTGATGAGAGTAAAGAAGAAAAGAAATTTGGTTATCCATCTGCTTTTGGGGCATTTTTAGAGTTGGAAAACCAATCTTTTTTTGAGGAGATACAAGACGATAAAAATGCAATAGCTGAAAAGGAAGCAGATAATAGAAGAATTAAGCAAGAACTTGCAAAACTAGAAATAGTTATGAAATCTAAGAGCGATGTAGTAAAACGTATGAAAAAAACAGCTGAAAAAACTACGGATTCTAATAATATAGCTTTTAAATGTAATTATTGCGATGGTGGAAAAAGTGAAGAAAATGCTGGATATAAAGGTATTTGCAGTGATGATACAATTAAATATAATATCAAAACAGCAAAACATGTTTGGTGTAGACAACCAGAAAATATGTGTTACAAATATTTGCAAGGTGAAATAACAAGAGAAGAGATTGGTAAATTTTATGATGAGACTAAATCTGACTTTGGTAAGTCTGTTTGCTGTGAGAGCCAAATGCTTGAGTTATGGAGAGCAGGAGCATCAGTTACTCAAAGTGGAGAAGGGAAATCAAAACCAATGTCACTAAAAAATGCAAGGGCAAATAGTTTAGCATTACTTACAACAAAACTTCCTCGAGCTAAGGATCAGGATAGATTTATTTTTGCTGTATTTTTAATTGACGAAAACTATGAGGGCGATACTGAAGGTTTAGGAAATTTAGGATCAAACCCTAAATATAGACTTCAACTATCACTTAATGAAGCTAAAGAATTAAAATTCTGGAACTATTATTTCAATCCGAAAAAACCAGAAAGAATTATTCTTGGAAGCGGATTGCATAGGTATCTAACAGATACTCAATCAGCTCAAGTCCTTCAGAAAATTTGTGAAATAAAGAAAGATACTCCAGAAGAGGAGTTTTCAAAGGAATTTCTAGTACATTTTTGTAAACTTAAAAAATTGGATATCAATAACATACCTATGCCAGAAGGTGGGTTACAAAAAATTAAAATAGCCGCAGAACAAAAGGCTGAATAGAATTTACTATTGAGAATGAAAGAACACTTCCTAATAGTTATTAAGAAACTGAAATAATAAAAACAGCAAGGTAATTGATATGATCTTTATAGAACTATCAATTCCTTGCTGTTTTTGTTTTGATGGATACTGATAAATTCTCTTCTGAAAAAGCATAAGGGTAGAATTTATCTGCCCTTATGCTTTTCTTTTTTCTTTTGTTGCCTCAATTCAAATTGGAACTGTTTTTCTCGCTCACTCTTTTGTCGATTGTAGGTTTTACGTTCCGATTTGCTTTGCTCCTGTTGCAGTTTTAATGCTTGTTGTGCTTTTGTACCAATGCCAATATTAGTTAACTGGTTACTGATAGCTCTTTGCATACGTTTAGGATTAATTTTGCGTTTTAGTTCAAACCTTTCTTCAATAGGTGGGCTAAAACACAATTTGTTCCAGTTAATTAGAAAATGATTATAAACTTCATAATTCTTAGGTTCTGGACCGAAAACTACTCTACTTACTTGTAATTTTCCATCTGTTATAAACTCATATAAACCAACCCAAAAGGGTTCTTCAAAATAAACTGTTAATTTGCCTGTTACTGTGTACATAGTGATATCCTCCTAATAAATAACTAAGCAAAGAATGGACAACCAAGGAGGCAGGTTACTGATAGCTATAGCTACGTCCGGACTACCAACCGGAACTGTGTTTTTATCTTTACATCTCTATTATAGTAAATAAAGTTTGTTTTGCCAATGAATTGAATATAAAGTGCAAATTTGGTAACATAAAATAAACGAATCAAATTTTTTATATGGGATTACTAATAGGAATGTAGAAATTTATTTTGAACTCAAGAGGATGAGGGAGGATGGTAATATGAATTTATTAAAACCAAAAAAATTAAGACTAGGGGATAAAGTAGCAGCTGTAAGTTTGTCATGGGGTGGAGCAGGGGATTCGAATATGCTTTGGAGATATGAAGTTGGGAAGAAGAGATTGGAAGAGGAGTTTGGGTTAAAAGTTGTAGAAATGCCAAACACTCTAAGTGGCACAGAATATTTGTATAACAATCCTCAGAAGAGAGCAGAGGATTTAATGATGGCATTTAAAGACCCATCAATAAAAGGTATTTTCTCGTGTATTGGTGGAGATGAAAGTGTAAGAATATTGCCTTATATAGATTATGAAGTAATAAAAAATAATCCTAAGATTTTCATAGGATATTCGGACACTACAGTAATTCATTTTATTTGTTTAAAAGCAGGGATATCAAGTTTTTATGGACCTTCTATTCTAAGTGAATTTGCTGAGAATGTTGAGATGCTTGACTATACAAAGCATTGGATTAATAAGGTGCTTTTTGATAAAAGTCCTATAGATATGATAGAACCATCGCCAATGTGGACCAGCGAATTTTTACCTTGGGAAGAAAAAAATAAGTTGATTAAGAGAAGATTAAATAGTAATACTGGATATGAGTTACTACAGGGAAAAGGAAAAGTACAAGGGAATTTGATAGGTGGTTGCTTAGAAGTTTTAGAAATGATAAAAGGGACTAAAGTTTGGCCAAAATTAAAAATTTGGGAAAATAGTATATTATTTTTTGAAACATCAGAAGAAAAGCCGAATCCTACTTATGTGGAGTATTGGTTGCGCAGTTATGGTTCTATGGGGATTTTACAAAAAGCAAGGGGAATAATATTTGGGAAACCCTATGATAATCATTATTATGAAGAATACAAAAGAGCAATATTAAAGGTGGTAAGGGAAGAATTAAAGCTTTATGACTTACCGATATTATTTAATTTGAACTTTGGTCATACCGCACCAATGATTACAATTCCTTATGGTGCAAAGGCTGAAATTGATTGTGAATTAAAGAGATTTACTATTTTAGAATCGGGTGTCATATAATCTGATTCTAAAATTTTAGAAAATATATAAGGCAATGATTGACATTAATCAAAGAAACACATATGATGAGTTTACACTCAATGAGTTAGGAGTTAATGAAATGATAACATCACAAAGACAAAAGAAAAAGCTTGAAACAAGGAAGCTAATCCTTGATACAGCCTTAGATAAATTTGCAAAAGATGGTTTAATGGCCACTCGTACCTCTGATATTGCAGCTGCAGCTAAGGTATCTCATGGAACAGTATTTGCACACTTTCCAACGCGAGAAATTCTTTTAAATGAAGTAATTGAAGAATTTGGTACTGGAATTACTAAGCGGCTTCATGAATTAGTTAACATTAATAGTGGAATGGAAGAAGTTCTTGAAGCTCACTTAAAGGGAATTAGTGAAAATGAAATCTTTTATACCAGATTGGTTTCAGAAGGACATTTGCTAAATGAAAGTGCACGTAACTCTTGGGTTATGATCCAGTCAGCTATTTCATTTCATATCATTCAAGTGGCAGAAAGAGAAATTAAAGCTGGTAATATACGTGATATGGCTGTGAATATGTTATTTAATACTTGGGTTGGTTTAATTCATTATTATTTAGTTAACGGAGATTTATTTGCTCCAGGAGAGTGTATTTTAAAAAGGTATAGTAAGCAACTGATAGAACATTATATAAATCTAATTACAATAAAGAAAGGAGAATAATAATATGAAGAGTTGTATAGCTTGTGGAATGCCAATGAAAACTAAAGAGGAGTTTGCCCTAGGTGACGAGAGCAAGGATTATTGTGTTTATTGTGCAAGACCTGATGGAACAATGCAGTCTTATGAGGAAAAACTAGAGTCTATGATAAAGTTTATTGTAAATACTCAAGGGATTGATGAAAAAGCAGCACAAAGTTCAGCAAAGGGAATGCTTTCAAAACTTCCTGCATGGAAAGCTTAATAACTTGGATCATATAAAACAAAAAAACTAGGTAGGGACATCACCCTACCTAGTTTCTTTGCTGTACAAATTTATTATATTTCTTTATACCAAATATTCATACTCTCAATGCCCTCAGAAATATTAGTATTATTTTTTAACAAACCTCCATGTTTATAACCTAATTTTGAAAAAGTTATATTCATTCCATAGGATTTTGCTCTTGCTATAGTATATAAAACTTTATAATCTAATCGCTTCAGTTCTTTCTCCATTTCTTGTAACAATATAATAGAATAATTCTTACCTCTATACTCTGGTAAAACTGCAAAATCTGTCATTTCACAGTTTGAATATTCTTTAGCTGTTTCACTTGAAGATATAGCAATCAATTCATCTTTTTTATATATTCCAAAGTACATCAAATTTTCATTCATTGTTTGTAAAATATATTTTTCATCAAAGATGGGGAATGGATATGTTGTAAAAACTTTTTTATATAAACTTACCATATTATAAACGTCATCTTGTGTAAGTGCTTTAATCTTTATATTAATAGGTAGAGTTGTAGTTTTTAAACTACCTGATTTACTTTTAGCACCTAGTAATACTTTTTCTAATTCAGATTCGTTTTCTAGAAACTCACGTTTCTGATCTAGATACTTACACATAAAAAAGCAATCTTCTATTCCTTTATAATAGTTTGGAATATAGGCTTCTTTTCTATAGCCATTATCTGAAAATAAACTTTTAAACTTTTCAGGCACTTTTGCTACTATCTTAGAATAATTATTTTCTGTAGCTATTTTTTGTATTTGTTCGATAATAGTAGATTCGTCTAAGTCACTAAGCTTCATCAAATATAATCTATTGTTTTCTTTGCCATGGTGTATTATTGACTGACCTATAGTCTCAATTTTATCACTCATTATCATCAACAGCTTCAGTATTTCTTATAGTTCTATCTAAATCCTGTGGTACTAGAGTTATATCATCTTCATAATCGCATAACAATTTTGAGATTCCTATAGGTATATAATCTTTGTGTGCCCCTTCTAAGTCTAATTCTAAATTACATTTATCACATTCTAAATCACAATCGTTAGATTCATAATTGGTAGGCATTTTATAAGTAGTAATAACTCCTTCATAATTTCTAAGGACTACTTTATTTGCTGACCATGAAATTAAATAGTTTGGCATAACAGGGATCTTACCTCCGCCACCTGGAGCATCTATTACATATGTTGGAATTGCAAAACCACTTGTATGACCTCTTAAACTTTCCATGATTTCTATTCCTTTACCTACATTTGTTCTAAAATGTTCTAAGCCTTCTGACAAATCACATTGATATAAATAATAAGGTCTAACTCTATTAGCAACTAATTTGTGAACTAACTTTTTCATTATTCTAGGACAATCATTAACATCTCTTAAAAGCACAGACTGATTTCCAAGAGGAATACCTGCCATAGCTAATTTTTTCAATGCAGCACTTGATTCTTTTGTCATCTCTTTAGGATGATTGAAATGTGTATTTAACCAAATATTATCATATTTCTTCAAAATATTTATAAGATTATCTGTTATTCTAAATGGTAGAACTACAGGAGTTCTTGTTCCTATTCTAATAACTTCAACATGGGGAATTTTTGATAGTTCTGATAATAACCAATCTATAGTTTCATCGGGTAGTAAAAAGGGATCCCCTCCTGAAAGCAATACATCTCTTATTACAGGAGTGTTTTTAATATATTCAATACCTTTTAATAATACCTCTTTTGAGGGAATTGAATCTATATCTCCAACTCTTCTTTTCCTTGTACAATGTCTACAATACATTGCACAAACACTACTAACTAGAAATAAAACTCTATCTGGATAACGATGAGTAATACCAGGTACTGGACTATCAGTATCTTCATGTAAAGGATCTTTCATATCACAACTTGATAAAATCATTTCCTTTGTGTTTGGAAAACATTGTTTAAATATAGGATCATTTTCAAAATTATCTGAATCAACAAGTGATAAATAATATGGCGATATTGCCATTGGGAACTTTTCTATTGTAGTTTCTATTTCTTTCTTTTTCTCATCAGAAAATTTAATGCCTAATATTTTTTCTACTGTATCAACTTTCCTAATTGTATTTTTAACTTGCCATTTCCAATCGGTCCATTTCTCTAAAAGTTTTTTTGACATTTCTTCATTATTAATTTGATCTTTTGTAATGCTTATATTTTCTTGCATATTTACACCTCACCTGATTTATTTGTAATTATTGATAAAAAAAGGCACTCTAACTCTGTAATTTCCAGAGTTAGAGTGTCTAAGCGTTGCTAATTATTAGCTCGCCTTATACTAGGATAAAAATCATAGTATAGTATAGGATCATATGATCTTATACAAGCCCAAATTCTAACATAATATATTAAATGCTTTTCAATACATTTTTGCAATAAAATATTAGCGCAATTATCCTATAACCCTATGGGAGATACATAGATAAATTCACTAATAATGCTGCTAAAAGTATTTAATCCACATTGATTTAACTTTCCTTAATATTAGTATAACATTTTCACAATTACTTGTCAAAATTTGCGATCAAGGATATGTCGCAAAATAGACTTATTATCGCGTAGGAGGTTAGGTGTAGCCAGGGAATACTATTATTTGAAAAAGATTCAATGGAACTCTTGAAAGGGCTCTTACACCTATTTTGTAATATACAGGTATGGAGGGAGGAGTGCTATTAATGTTATTCGACAAACAAGATCTTTTCTATAAATGTAATTATTATATATACAGGGAATATTTTTAATAAAATTAGGAATAATACATATATTATAGAAGAAAAATATGCATAAATATTTTGGAGGGGATTATTATGGCGTTTGTAAAAAATTCAACTAGTGTTTTAAAGAAGGTACTACTTTGTCCAACGACTTATTTTGAGTTTGATCCTATAAATGTAATAACAGAAGAGTGGGTAAGAAAAGGGGAAAAAATTAATAAAGAAGCTTGCGTGAGAGAACATGCAGAATTTACACAAACATATAGGGAAAATGGAGTAGAGGTAGTAATGATGGACCCTACTCCTGGATTATATCATCAAGTATTTGCAAGAGACTTTGGAGTATGTGTTGATGAAGGATTTATAATGGGGAAATTTAGAGAGCCAAGTAGGACTGGAGAAACTGCAGCATATGAGGCTAAAATGAAGGAACTAGGAATCCCAAATGTAGCTAGATGCACAACTGGAGGATTTGAAGGCGGGGACTTTTTCTTTTTAGATGATTATACAATGGTTCAAGGAATCATAGCAAGAACAGATAGAGCTGGTTTTGATAATGTTAGAAGCCAAGTTAATGAATTAGGGTATGAAATGATAGGCGTGGAGTGCAAAAAGGAAAATCTTCATTTAGACATGTGTTTCAATATAATAGGAGAAAATGCAGCGGTTGTATGTAAAGAAGCCCTTCCGGATAACTTTTTAAAAATCCTGGAAAAGAGAAAATTTCAGCTTATAGATGTTCCTCAAGAAGGAGTATTTAAGCATTATTGTAATCTTCAAGCATTAGGTAATGATAAAGTAATATCATTTAAGAATAATAAAATAGTAAATGAGAAGATGAGTGCCTTAGGATTTAAGGTAATAGAAATAGATTTGGTTGAGATATTAAAGGGGGGAGGAGGCCCTCACTGCATGACATTTCCACTATTAAGAGAATAATATTTAATTGTAAAAGGAGAATTTTTATGAATAAGACAAATAATAAGAGCCCAAATATTGACGAGTATTTAAACTCGTATTGGATAAAGTCAACTCAAGAGACTGATTATCCTCCATTAGATAGAGATATAAATATAGATGTGGTAATTATAGGAGGCGGAATTGTAGGAATAACTGCAGGATATCTATTAAAAAAACAAGGAACAAAAGTCGCTATAATTGAAGCAAGTAGAATTGTTCAAGGGGCTACTGGGTTTACTACTGCCAAAATAACTTCTCAGCATCATTTGATATATGATAAAATTATAAATTCAATGGGGCTTGATTTAGCAAAACAATATGCTAATGCTAATGAATCCTCAATAGAATTTATGGAGAATATAGCAGGGGAACTAAATATAAATTGTGACTTTGAGAGACTTCCAGCATATATGTATACGGGGAGACAGAAATGCATTAAGGATATTGAAAAAGAAACCCAGGCAGCTTTAAGTCTAGGGATAAAAGCAAGGTATATAGATAAATTGCCAATTGATTTAAAAATTGAAGCAGCTTTAGTCTTTGAAAATCAGGCTCAATTTCATCCGAGAAAATATTTGTTGCCAATAGCGAAGAAGATACCTGGCGATGGAAGTTACATATTTGAAAATACAGAAGCGGTTGAAATAGAAAAGGGGAACACAGTCACTATTACTACTAATAAAGGTAAAAAAGTAAAAGCTTCACAGGTTATTATTGCATCTCATTTTCCATGTTACGATGGTATGGGACTATATTTAACAAGGCTTAGGCCTCAAAGATCCTATGTAATTGCCACAAGTATCCAAGAAATATTCCCAAAGGCAATGTTTATTAATACAGAAGAGCCAGGTCGTTCTTTGAGATTTCAAAATGATGGAGAAAATCAATTAGTACTAGTGGGTGGAGAAGGACATAAAACTGCTCATGAGGCTAGTTTTAAAGGTCATTATGATAATCTACAAGGGTTTGCGCAGTCAATATTTAATGTTAAAGATGTTTTATATAAATGGTCAACTCAAGATTATATAACATTAGATAAAGTACCTTATGTAGGCAAGATAACTTCTTCAGAGGAAAATATTTATGTTGCAACAGGCTTTGGAGAGTGGGGAATGACTAATGGAACTGCAGCAGCCAGAATACTTACTGATAAAATTCTAGGTAGAGATAATCCTTGGGAAAGAGTATTTAATCCCTCAAGACCATTTACTGCAACTGCCTATAAAAAACTATTTACTGAAAATTTCGATGTAGCAAAGGAGCTTATAATAAGCAAAATCAAGTCTGGAGAAGATGAAGTTAATATTAACCCTGGTGAAGGAAAAATAGTTAAAATAGATGGAGATAAATATGGAGCATATAAAGATGAAGATGGAAAATTACATATAGTTGATATTACATGTACTCATGTTGGATGCGAATTAAAATGGAATGATGCAGAAAGATCTTGGGATTGTGGATGCCATGGTTCAAGGTTTACATATGATGGTGAAATACTAGAGGGCCCAGCGACTCATAAATTAAATCATTATAATGAAGGGAAAAATAAAATAGATCTTAATTTATAGAGTAAAAGAAAAAAGATTGTCATATAATATATATTTCTTTAGACATATATTAATTTAGCGCCAGTAGCGAACTCTGGTGTTATTTTTTTATAAAAATATAAAATTTTTGTATATTTATTGTAGAATTAAAGTAAATTATGATATAATTGGCTAATAATATAAGAATATGAATAAATTTAGGAAGTATTTATTAGCTTAGAACTTATTTTTAATAAGCCATTTGCAAATAAAATGAATTTTAAGGGTAATGTTGCAATTATTATGGGCAAGATGGGTGAAGAGGCACAAATATTGAGAACTCAAGCTTTTCATGATGTAATAGCAAAATATCCTGACATGAATATTGTCGCGCCCCAAGATGCATACGAATATATAGTTAAATGGGAAAAGTAAAAATATTATTAAGTGTTTAAGTGAGGGTTTCAAATATGGTAACAAGTAATTTGTATACAATTTTAGTAGTTGACGACTACCAAAATAATTTATTTACTGCAAAGGCTCTTATTGAAGAGTATATAGATGCAAGAGTGGTTGTTGCAGATACGTCTACAAAAGCATTAAAAGCGATTATGAACTATCCGGTGGATTTGATTATTTTGGATGTCCATATGAAAAAAGAGATGGAAGGTTTTGAGCTGGCACAAATTATAAAGAGTAGAAAAAAGACAGAACATATCCCTATTGTATTTCTAACTGCAGCTTATACAGGCGAGGAATTTAAGAGAAAAGGTTTTGAAATAGGAGCTGTAGATTATCTTACTAAACCTATAGATGATTTTTTACTCATAAACAGAATAAATGTATATCTAAAACTTATTGAAAAAGAAAGAAAAATGAATATAATTTTACAAGAGCAAACTAAAGAATTAAAGATGGCAAGAGATACAGCTGAAGCAGCGAATGAGGCTAAAGACATGTTTCTTGCAAATATATCTCATGAACTTAGAACTCCTTTAAATATTCTTTTTGGAGCAACACAAACAACAAAATATCATCTTGAAAATGATGAAGTTTTAGATAGAGAAAAAATAAGTGCCAAAACAAAAACACAGATTCAGAATTGTTATAGGCTTATAAGACTAGTGAATAACCTAATAGATGTTACAAAAATAGATTCAGGTAACTTTGCTCTTAATATATCAAACTGTAATATTATCGAAATAGTAGAAGCCATTGTAATATCTGTAGTTGAATATGCAGAATTAAAAAACATTGAAATAATATTTGATACGGATGTTGAAGAGGTAATATTTGCTTGTGATTTAGATGCTATGGAAAGAATAATGTTAAATCTTTTATCCAATGCCATAAAGTTCACTCCTAAAGAGGGAAATATATTTGTGAATATTACCACTTCTAATAATTCAATTCAAATTAAAGTGAAAGATTCAGGGATAGGAATTCCTCAAGATAAACATATGATGATATTTGAAAGATTTAAGCAAGCAGACAATCTACTTACAAGGAGCTGTGAGGGGAGTGGTATTGGACTTAACCTTGTTAAGTCTTTAATTGAAATGCACGATGGAACTATCCAGGTTATTAGTGAATATTTAAAAGGCAGTGAATTTATTGTTAAAATTCCTATTTGTGAAATAAATGAGAAAAATAATGCTGAAAAAGGTTTTTTAAATAATAGTAGTAATGTAACTGCAAAAATTGATGTAGAATTTTCTGATATCTACTTTTAAGGGGGTAAATCTAATGAAAAAATTTTTATTGATGGCACTTATTACTATTATGATGATATCTTCGTTTACTGGATGTGAACAGAGAACAAATGACACATTAAAAGCTACTAAAAAGATAAAGATTGGTGTTTGCCTTTCTAATTTTAATAACAAATATACGTCTTATTTGCTTGATGAAATGAAGAATTACTCCGAATCTTTAAATAATGCTGAAGTAGTATATGTTGACTCGAAAAATGATTCTAATATACAGTTGTCACAGGTTGAAAACTTAATATCTCAAGGAGTAGATGTTATAGTTGTTAACCCTGTTTATACAGATGCATCAAAGTCAATAACCGACAAAGCTAAGGCAGCTAAGATTCCAATCATCAGCATTATGATTCCATTTAAAAATCAAAATGATGCAGCCTGTTTTATAGCGCCAGACTCAGAACAGACTGGTTTATTGCAAATGGAATATCTTGCAAAGAAAATGAATTTTAAGGGTAACGTTGCAATTATGATGGGACCAATGGGGGATAACGCACAGAGATTGAGAACTAAAGCTTACCATGAAGTAATAGCAAAATATCCTGACATGAAACTTGTTGCGGAGCAAACAGCTCAATGGGATAGAGCCAGAGGTATGGCTCTAATGGAAAACTGGCTTCAATCTGGTAAAGAGATTGATGTAGTAGCTTCCAACAACGATGAAATGGCAATAGGAGCATTAAAAGCTATAGAAGCGGCGGGAAAGCTTGGCGAGATAACTATAGGCGGTATGGATGCTACTCCTGAAGCTCTTGATTATTTAAAAAGTGGTAAATTAGCTGTTACAGTATTCCAGGATGCAACAAAACTAGGTCAATGTAGTATAGAAACTGCAGTTAAAGTAGCTAAGGGTGAAAATGTAGAGAAAATAATAAATATCCAAAATGAATTAGTTACTCCAGAAAATGCAGATGAATATATAGCTAAATGGAAAAAATAAATTAAATTTTATAATATCTACTTTAAAGGAGGAACTTATGAATCTTTTTAAAAATTTTAGCATAAAGCAAAGATTTTTTATATTATTTTTTATATGTAGTACAACATTTATTGGATTTGGTACCTTTGCTTTAGTTGGAATTAATAACTTGGCGCAAGTAACTCAGAATTTATATAATCAATCATCAAAGGTTTCAGATGCTGCCGTGAATGGGAAATTAAATTTAATTAAAATTAATAGCTCTATGAAGGATGTAATTTTATTATCAAGCAGTGATGGAGTTCAAAGATCAATAGACAAGGTTAACAAATATGAAAGCGATTTAAAAAAGAATCTAGATACTATAGGTGAAAATTCTTCTGATGCTAATACTAAAAGGAATTTAGAAGATGCTAATAATCTTCTTTCGAAATGGTGGGCTCCACAAAGAGAGAAAATTATTAAGGATGTGCTAGCAGGTAAAAAAGATGATGCAATACTTATAGCTGAAGGAATAAGTTTAGACTTTGTTGATCAGCTTGAACTTAATCTTACTAATATATATTTAACTTCTTCGGACAACGAAATCGGTTTAATAGAAGAATCGGATAGACTACAATCTTCACAAAGAATAACCTTAATTCTAACTTTAGTAATTTTAATAACTATACTAACATTAGCGTTTACAAGAGTTATAAGAAGCATTTTAAGCCCTATTAATAGTTTAAAAGAACATATGATTAAAATATCTAATTCAGGAAATCTAGAAGAATATGAAATTACTCATAAAAGTGAAATTTCTGAAATGGCTAAAAACTACAATATATTGATAAATAAATTAAAGAATGAATTTTACATAAATGATACTCGAAATTCTTTAAATAATGAAATGGCTGGTGACATATCTGTAAGAGAATTGACACAAAGGGCAATAAATTTCTTATCGAGATCATTAGATGCTGGAAATGGAACATTTTATATACATAATAATAAAGAAAATAAACTTATTCTAAATTCCTCCTTCGCCTTTACAGAAAGAGAGAGATTATCTAATACATACGAAATTGGTCAGGGAATAGTTGGACAAGTAGCTTTAGAGAGAAAACCTATACTTCTTACAAATGTAAGAAGATCGGAAGCGGCAATTTGTACTGGAACTATATATGAAGCTCCTCTCAATGTTTATGCTTTTCCATTAGTTTATGAGGATGAATTATATGGAGTTATTGAGTTATCCTCCTTTGAAACTTTTAATAAATTAAAACAGCAATTTATAGAGACGGCAAGCAACATCATTGCTATAAACCTGTACTCTACAATTCAAAATCAAAGAATTAAAGAATTATTGGAAGTAAGTGAAAAAGCAACAAAAAATGCTCAAGACATATCACTTCAGTTAATAGATGCAAATGAAGTGTTGGAAGAACAGCAAAGACAGCTTCAGGTTCAAACTGAGGAAGTTCAGCAGACTAATGCTCAGCTTGAAGAACAGCAGCAAATACTTCAACAGCAAAGTGAAGAAATGCAACAAACTAATGCTCAACTTGAGGAGCATCATTTGCAAATAGAAGAGCAGTCAAAACTTCTAAGTGTTAAAAATGAAGAATTGGAAAAATCCGGAGAAGAGATTTTGGCACGCTCAAAAGATTATAAAATGGCGAATATATATAAAACACAATTCTTAGCAAATATTTCTCATGAGCTTAGAACACCACTTAATTCTATTATATTATTATCTAATCTTTTAATAAGGAGCTGTAAAGATACTACTGCTCAAGATGCACAGGAAAAAATAAAAGTTATATTTGACTCTGGACAGCATCTGCTTCGTTTAATAAATGATATTTTAGATCTATCAAAAATTGAGGCAGGAAAAATAGAAGTAAACTATAAGAATTTCAATTCTAGTGAACTTACTGAGGAACTTAGTGATATGTTTAATGGAACTGCAATGGAAAAAGATATTCAATTTATATTGGAAGATCAATTTAAAAATAATATTTTTGGGGATAAAGAAAAAATTTCACAAGTATTAAGAAATTTTTTAGCTAATGCATTTAAGTTTACAGAAAAAGGTTCCGTAAAGCTAAAAATTGAAAGGGATACCAAGTGTAAAAATAACATAGTATTTTCTGTAATGGATACAGGAATTGGTATACCTAAAAATAATTTAGAGATGATTTTCGAAGAATTTCATCAAGGAGATGGCTCTATTTCAAGAAAGTATGGTGGTACAGGATTAGGTCTATCCATAAGCAATAAGCTTTGTAACGCTATGAAGGGAGAAATAAGAGTAACCAGTGATATTGATAGTGGAAGCACTTTCTTCTTCTCTTTACCTCTTACAGTTTTAGAAGAATCTATTTGTAGAGAAGAGGTAGCAGTTACTATTAGCAATAAGGGTAAAAATACAGTAAAGGAATCAAATAGAGATATAAAAAATGAAAAACCTAAAAATTTACTTATCATTGAAGGTGATATAAATTTGATTAGGTCTATTAAAGCTATCTCTGAGGGGATAGGATTTGTAACATTAACATCTAAGAGTGGAGCTGAAGGACTTAAGATTATAAAAGAAAAAGAAATTGATGGAATTTTATTGGATTTAGCATTGCCAGATAAAAATGGAATTGATTTGTTAAAAGAAATTAATGATGATTTAAAACTAAGAAACTTAAGTATACCTGTTATTATTTATACCGGTATGGAAATAAGTAAAGAGCAGGAAAAAGAGATAAAATTATATGCGGACAGCATAATTATTAAGACAACGAACTCATATGAAAGACTGTTAGATGAATTAACTTTAATACTTCATCATGTTAAAAGCAAAGAAGTATACAAAAATATTATTACGTCCAAAATTAACAAGGATAGAGCACTAAATCTTGATAATAAAAAAATATTAATCGTAGATGACGATCCAAGAAATATATTTGTGCTTGCAGCTGCATTAGAAGACTATGGTGCAGAAATTATTGAAGCTGAAAATGGAAAAGTTGCACTAGAAAAGCTTGAGAATCAAGACTTTGATTTAATTTTAATGGATATAATGATGCCTGTTATGGATGGATATGAAGCAATTAGAAGTATAAGAGATACTGATAAATTAAAACACATACCAATTATAGTTACCACAGCAAAATCCCTAAAAGGTGATAGAGAAAAGTGCATGGAAGCTGGGGCTAATGATTATATTTCCAAGCCAATTGATTATGATGTGCTTATAACTTTAGTAAAGGCTTGGACCAATAAAGATTAATAAAAAATGGAGGAAAATTTTGGAGTTTAAAATAAGTTATAACCAAGTAGATACAGATATAGTTGTGATGGGAGAATTTGAAGATTCTAAGCAAGTAATAGAGCTAATAGAAATTTTAGATTTACCAAAAAATAAAAAAATTAATATAACTTTTTTAGGAGCTAATGTAATTCCGAAAATTGTTTTAGAAAGACTTTTTATTTTGCAAGAGCGTGAAAAGTGTGTAGTTTTTGTTTTAAAGAGATACTTATACTCATACTTACAAAATATCGGTATAAAATGTAAATGCATTGAAAAAAATTGTACTTTAAAAAAAGAAAATAGAAAATTATCTGATAAAAAAGAAAGTCTAGATAAAGAGGAAGTTTATAGTTTTTTAAAGGAGCTAAATATCATCTACGGCTACGATTATACAGAGTATCAAATAGATAGCATAATGAGACGAATAAACATAGCTATGATAAAAGAGGGTATCTGTAATTTCAACTCATTTAGAGAGCAAGTTTTAAGTAACGAAAATTTTTTCTATAACCTGTTTCTAGATTTTTCAATAAATACTACGGAGTTTTTTAGAGATCCTAATGTGTTTGCCCTAATCAAAACCAAAATATTGCCCTATTTAAATTCCTATAATCACATTAAAATTTGGTGTGCAGGGTGTTCTAATGGAAAAGAAGTTTATTCCTTGGCTATAATGCTAAAAGAAGCAGGAATACTTAATAAAACACAAATTTATGCTACAGATATTAATCCTTATGTTATAGAAGAAGCAAAGAATGGAATATATTCTACGGACAGCTTAGATAAAGATATAAGTAATTACAGAAATGCACAAGGAGAAAAAAACTTTGTTGAATATTTTAGCATTAATAGAAGCTACATGAAAGTAAAAGAAGAACTTATGAAAAATATATTGTTTTTCCAGCATAGCATGATTAGTAATGGAACTTTAAACGAATTTAATCTAATACTTTGTAGAAATGTATTTATTTATTTTAACGATAGTCTACAGGAGAAAATGCTAGAAAGCTTCAATAATTCTTTGGATAATAATGGTTTTTTAGTTCTAGGAAAGAGTGAAGGAATTCAAAGAAATAATGGAGAAAAATATTTTTGTAAGTATGATGAGAAATTAAAGATTTATAAGAAAAAATAAAAAAAGGGTGTCTATAAAATAGACACCCTTTATTTTATTGTTGTTTATATTGAGGTTCTTGTTGTTCTATGTACTGTTGTCTTCCCTTTAATATTTCAAGAGAGCTATCAAGCTGTTGAGCAATTTGTTGAAATTGTTGTACTGCTTGCTTATCTTGAGTTTCTAGAGAAAAAGTTTTCATAGTTGCTGATGCACTTTGAATACCTGCAACTGCTTGTTGCATTTGAGTTCCTACTGTCATATATTTCACCTCCCTTCATGTGAATAGAATCAACCTTTAGGCTTAAATATTAAGGAGGCTATAAATGCAAATATTATTGCAGTAGAAATACCCGCGCTAGTAATTTCAAAAAGACCAGTAAGTACTCCAATAAATCCCGTTTGTTCAGCCTCCATTAAAGCTCCCTTAACTAATGAATTTCCAAAGCTACTTATTGGTACAAAAGCTCCTGCACCTGCAAATTTTACTAATGGATCATATAATCCTAAACCACCTAAAATAGCTCCTATTACAACTAATGTGCTCATAGTGTGCGCAGGTGTAAGTTTAAAAACATCCATCATTATCTGTCCAATTACGCATATAAATCCACCAATAACAAATGCCCAAAAAAAAGTTATCACTTTAAATCAACACCTCTCTTTATATTTCTATAGACACCGCATGAGCAATACAAGGTATACTTTCCTTTTGTTGATATGATAATGGAGAAAGCAATGCACCTGTTGCAATAACTAATATCTTTTTTAATTCACCTTTTTTCATCCGGTTAAGCAAATGACCATATGTAACAGTTGCGGTACAGCCACATCCACTACCCCCAGCCATTACGGGCTGGTCTTTTTTATAAATTAACATGCCACAGTCGGTGAATATCTCTGGAGGAATTTCATGACCATGTTTAGCTAATAATTTACTAGCAATGATATGACCAACTCTTCCTAAATCGCCTGTAGCAATTAAATCATAATAAGAGGGATCAATATTTAAATCTCGAAAATGAGCTTCAATGGTATCTACTGCTGCTGGAGCCATAGCAGATCCCATATTATATGGATCTGTAAGCCCCATATCTATTACGCGGCCGATAGTAGCACTAGTTACTCTAGGACCATCACCGGTTTCTGCGACTAAGCCTGCACCCGCCCCAGTTACTGTCCATTGAGCAGTAGGAGGTTTTTGTGCTCCATATTCTGTAGGATATCTAAATTGTTTTTCTACTGCTATGTTGTGACTAGATGCAGCGGCAAGTACATATTTGGCGGCTTTACTATCAATTAATAAAGAAGCCATTGCAAGGCTTTCCATGGAACTAGAACACGCACCGAAAATTCCTATAAAAGGCATACCTAAAGTACGAGCAGTAAATGTACTAGAAATAATTTGATTCATTAAATCTCCACTTATAAAAAACTGGACATCTTCTTTTTTCATATTAGCTTTACTAATGGCTGTTTCACATGCTTGCTCTAATAATTTCTTTTCTGCCTTTTCAAAACTGTCCTGTCCTAACCAGACATCTTGATGAAGATAATCAAAATCTTCTGCTAATGCGCCTTTAGCTTCAAAGGGACCTCCTACCGCAGCTGAGGATATTATTACGGGTTTAGAATTAAAAACCCAAGTTTGATGACCTGTTAACATTTACATCCCACCTAACCAATTAATAGTTATTTTTATTAGTGTAACAACGAAAGCTGAAAAAGCTCCAAAAACAATTACTGATCCGGAAAGCTTAAACATGTTTCCGCCAACTCCTAGGACATAACCTTCTGTTCTATGCTCTATAGCAGCAGATGCCATAGTATTCGCAAATCCAGTAATGGGGACGGCTGTGCCAGCTCCTGCCCATTGTGCAATATGATCAAAGATTCCAAAGCCAGTTAGTAAAATAGCAGCTATTATTAATACAGCAGATGTAGGTGCTGCTGCAGTCTCTTCGGTAAAGTCAAGGTAAGTAATGAAGGCTAACTGTAAAGCTTGACCTATGACACATATAAATCCTCCTACTAAAAAGGCATGAATACAATTTTTTACAACCGGACGTTTGGGCTCTATATCTTTAGCAAAGTCCTGATATTCTTGCTGAACAGGAGTAAATTTTTTCTTTTTCTTATTAGACATAAGTTCATCCCTTTCTAACGTAATAAATAAGGTTCAAGGTCATCCATCATTTTCTTTAATTTTATAGCATTATCTGAGTACATCTCTTTGGCTTTTAAATCATTTGTTTCTAATAAAAAGGCAAGGCAATCAGCTTGAACCTTTGAGATATTTGCATAAAGCATCTCTTTAACCTTAGGCTGGGGAAGTAGAATTGAATCATCAAAAAGATCTATAAATAAATCTCCTGATGAATCTACCTGACCAATGAAAACATTATCTAAAGATACACCTAAATTTGAAAGTTGAATTTTCAACCATCCTTGATTTAACCCCTTATTTGATAGAGGCTCATCTAGAATATTACCATCTAATATTACTGTTTGAGATTCAGATAAAGGTGCTACCTTTTTTTGCAAATCATGGGGGGTAATAGATTTCTTTTCTGATTTAAGTAAAGCATTGATTTCCCCAGTAGATTCCATAACTGCAAACTCCACATCCGTTAAATTAAAAATGTTTTTTGATCTCAAATCCCTTAATAATTCTTCACCTGTGAATCTAACATCCATTAAGTTCTCTTCCATAACCTTGCCATCTTTTATTAAAATAGTTTCTCGTCCATTAACAAAATTATGAAACCACTTACTTTTTATGGATAAATAATCAAGTGCTAAAGAGAAGACTACCCAAACCGCTAGTGATATAAATCCGAAGACAAGATTTTCTATTAACCCTAATGAAATTAATGAAGCGATAATAGCAATTACAATGTAACTTACAAATTTAAAGGGGGTTGTTTTAGATAAACTCCCTTTTCCAATAATTCTAATTACGACTAAAGTTAAAATAGATAGAAGAAAAGTTCGTAGTAGTACTATAATCCAATTTTGCATAATGTCTTCCTTTCTTAAGGCACATAAAAGAAAATAACAGACTAAACATACTAGTTTGTTATTTTTTGATTGTGCTAAATTCCTTTGTATTGTGGCTCTTCAAACTCTAGAATTTTTACCCTGTTTTCAATATCAAGAATAACTTCTTCAGCAGTTTGGAGAGCTTGCTTGTAGATTAATATATCTTCTTTATTACTACTTTGTACTGAATAAATTCTCAAAGTTATTATCATCGAATATTCATAATAATATACTAGTATCTAATTATATTTTTTTTCTCTTGTGTAAAAAATATAAAACTACACATACAAAGATTACAAATAAAAAAGTAAATAAAGCTTTTATCTCTAGAGACATAATAATTCCTCCTGTATAATTTTTTGTTATTTGTTCAACCCTATTAGTATCTAATAGAAAAAAAATTATATACGAAAAGAGTGATAAAAATGGCGGAAATAATTGATATAGTATTGCAGACATTAGTAGCTTTTTTTGCAATATTACTTATTACAAGAATTTTAGGACGACAACAGGTAGCTCAACTTACTGTATATGAGTACATAAATGGTATAACTTTTGGGTCAATTGCTGCAACTGTGGCAACAGATTTAGGCCAATCAAGCTGGGGGCATATCATAGGGTTGTTTCTATTTGGAGGTTTAACTTCGATTTTGTCATATTTATCAAAGAAAAATAGAACTATAGCTAAAATAATTGATGGTGAACCTGTGTTAGTAATACAGGACGCCCATATACTTGAGAAGAATTTGGCCAAATTTCAATATACTGTTGATGACTTAACTCATCTGTTAAGAAAAAAAGATATATTTAATATTCAAGATGTTAAATATGCTATTTTAGAAACTACTGGGGAGATAAGTGTTGTAAAGAGAGCTGGAAAGGAAAATATAAAAGTTGAAGATATGAATTTGCAAGTAAGCCAAGAAGAATTAATTACAGATATTGTTGTTACAGGAAAGATAATTTATGAAAATTTAAATAAAAGAAATGTTTCTGTTAATTGGCTAAGTGGTCAACTAAGAACCATGGGCGTAAAGAATATCAATGATATTTATTATGCAACTTTAGACAAAGATAAAAAAATATATATAGATTATTTGGATGATAAGTTATCAAACCCTGCTGATATTACAGAGGGTATCTGATATAAGACACTACAAATTTTAATGAAAGAAGGTATCTAAATGAAAAAAATCAAAATTAACAAACTATTTCCTTTAATTTGTGCAATATTAATTTCAGTATCTCTACCAATGAGATATGTAAAGGCAGAAGATAAGACACAAGGTCCATTTAAATTGCCAGATCTTCCATATAGCTATAATGCCCTTGAACCTTATATTGACGCTAAAACTATGGAGATACATTATCTAAAACATCATGGAGCATATGTAGAAAAGCTTAATGCTGCAGTAAATAAATATCCAGAACTAAAAGGTAAAACTATAGAAGAACTCTTAACAAGTCTAGACAGTCTTCCAGATGATATAAAAGAAACAGTTAGAAATAATGGAGGAGGACATTATAATCATAGTCTCTTTTGGACAATAATGGGTAAAGATAAAGGTAGAGAACCAAAGGGTGAATTAAAAGTGGATATAGAAAAGACATTTGGTTCTTTTGAAAATTTTAAAAAAGAATTTAAAACTTCTGCTCTCGATAGATTTGGTAGTGGATGGGCATGGTTAATAAAAGATAAAGATGGCAAATTACAAATAATATCTACAGCCAATCAAGATAGCCCAATAATGAGTGGAATAACACCTATAATGGGACTTGATGTTTGGGAACATGCTTATTACTTGAAATATCAAAATAAGAGAGCAGAGTATATAGATAACTGGTGGAATGTAGTGAATTGGGAAGAAGTTCAGAAAAGATATGAGAGTTGACTATTCTAAATCATGCTTATAAAAATACAAGGATAATATGAATACATATAATTGTAGGGTACCAAAATTTATGCTGCATTATTATTAAAGTGTTGCTTTTCCTTAGTAGACGTTGATTTACCACCTTCCTAAAAATTAATAATACCGTTCTATTACATTGGTAGGTATAAATATTAATAGACAGTTTTCACAAGAATATGGTAGACTTGTTTGTAAAGGGTTTTATAAACAATTGTTTTATTAGAAAATAATTAAACATTAGGAGGATGACCAATGTATTTTAAAGAAAAACATGGATTTAAAGAAGATTTTCTTTGGGGAAGTGCATCTGCAGCTTACCAAGTAGAAGGTGCAGCTGAAGAAGATGGAAAAGGAAGAAGTAACTGGGATGAATTTGTAAGAATTCCTGGTAAGACATTTAAAGCTACAACAGGTGATGTGGCAGTTGATCATTATCATAGATTTAAAGAAGATATTGCTTTAATGGCAGAAATGGGATTAAAGACTTATAGATTTTCAATTTCTTGGTCAAGAATTTATCCAAAGGGCAAAGGGCAAGTTAACGAGAAAGGTCTACAATTTTATGAGGACATAATAGATGAATGTATAAAGTATGGAATAGAACCAATGGTTACAATTTATCATTGGGATATGCCACAAGCTCTTCAAGAAAAATATTGTGGATGGGAAAGCAGAAATATAATTGAAGATTATGAGAATTATGCAATAACTTTATTTAAACGTTATGGGAATAAGGTTAAGTATTGGATAACATTAAATGAACAAAATGTATTTACAACCCATGGATGGGTACTTGCAACACACCCCCCTGGTAAGAAGAACGATATGAAGATGTTCTATCAAGTAAATCATCATGCAAACATAGCCCATGCTAAAGCAGTACTTGCATTTAGAAAATTAGTTCCAGAAGGTAAAATAGGTGCAAGCTTTGCATTTTCACCAAGCTATGCTATTGATTGTAATCCTATTAATGCCATGGCTAAGGCAGATTTTGATGACTTACAATCATTCTGGTGGATGGATGTTTATGCATATGGACATTATCCAAAGGCAGCTTTCAAGTATTTAGAGAAACAAGGGATAGCGCCTAAGTTTGAAGAGGGGGATGCTCAGCTTATGAAGGCGGCTGCACAAGTTGACTTTATGGGAGTAAACTACTATCAAACATCAGTTGTTGAATATAATCCAATAGATGGTGTTGGAATGTCCGAAATGAATACTACAGGTAAGAAGGGTATATCACAAGTTAGTGGAATACCTGGATTATACAAGAATCCAGCAAATCCACATCTAAAAACTACAGATTGGGATTGGACTATAGATCCTATGGGAATAAGAATGTGCTGTAGAACAATTACTAGTAGATACGATTTACCAATAATCATATCTGAAAATGGTCTTGGAGCATTTGATAAGAAAACTGAAGATAATAAGATTCATGATGATTATCGTATAGCATACTTAAAGGCTCATATAGAAGAATTAAAAGAAGCTGTTAATGAAGGCTGTGAAGTGCTTTCATACTGCACATGGTCAATAACAGATTTATTAAGTTGGTTAAATGGATATCAAAAGCGTTATGGGTTTATTTATGTAGATCGTGAAGAGTCAGAAGGATCATCTATGGATCGTTATAAAAAAGATAGCTACTATTGGTATCAAAATGTAATAGAGACAAATGGTGAAGAATTATAAAATAAGTGATATTATAAAAATACATTTTAAAAGCCCCTAAGTTGATGAGACTTAGGGGCTTTTTATACTTGTAAAAATCTAAATTTAGTTACTAGACACTATCTTCATTATTGAGTAATGAAATAATCTAGTAGATCTTCAGTACTTATGATTCCAATGACATCATCCTTATTAATTACAGGCATAGCTAGTATATTATTTTCCCTTAATCTCTTTGCTACTGTAAGTATATCTTCATCTGATTGTGCAACTATTACTGATTTAGACATAACCCATTCAACAGGGCAACTGTCGTAATGCCCTGGAGCAATCATAAATCTATATATATCAGCTTTAACAATCATTCCTACTAATTTCTTAGTATCATCTATTACAGGCAAACCATTTATATTTAAAGAATTTATTAAGGATAAAGCTTTATCTATGGTATCATTTACATTGATGGTATGGGGAGGTACTTTAATAATGTTAGCTATTTTCATAATATCATCTCCTTTTCTACAGATAAAAGTATAGTATATCTATTTATACTATAAGTGTACTACAAAACTAATATTTAGCAACGTGCAACCATATAATTATATAGATATTTCCATGTATTTATTCTTTAAAAATTCAACTATAATTAAACAATTAAAATTCATTGAGATTTAAAGGCAATTAAGCTATAATAATGCAATATCAAATAGGTGTTTTTTGTGTAATTAAATTAGAAATTCTGATAATTTGTTAGGAAAAGGAGAAAGTCTATGTTAAATGATTTGTTTGTAAATGTGCTGATACTTATATCATTTACTTTCCTAGGGGGGGATATTATAAAAGAAATCCCTATAAAAAGAATGGATAAATTAGATTTTAAAATAATATTAGGCATATGCGGTGGGTTGTTAGGGGTTTTAATGATTTTTTATAACATAAATGTTCCAGGTACTACTGCCATAATGGATCTTAGAGCATTAGTTTTTATGATGATTAATTATGTAGGGGGAATAATCCCTACAATTATAGTAGGGATTATAATTGGAATATTTCGTATTGCACATTATGGTATAAATGAATCCTCTGTTAGTGCAATAATTAATATAATTTTATACTTAGTATCATTTAATTATATTAATAAAAAAATTAAAATACCATGGAAGAAATGGAGTTGTAAACTTATATCTGTAGCGATAATATTAATATCTACTTTTATTTATTTATTAAGAGAGATGGAAAATCCGTATATCATAATAGCAACTTTTACTGGAGTTATTATACTTGCTGGGGTTATGGAGTACTTTTTACTAGAGTATGTTAGAGATTCTAACAGATTACTAAAAATGTATAAAGAAGACTCAACGAAAGATTATCTTACCGGCCTTAACAATACAAGGAATTTTGATTTGTTGATAAATAATAGTTTTAAAACTGCAATTGAAAATAATGAGAAATTATCTTGTCTTATGCTAGATATAGATCACTTCAAAATGGTTAATGATACATATGGACATTCAGTAGGAGATATTATTTTAAAAGAACTTGGAGAGATCCTTATTAAAAACTCTAGGACATTTGATATTGTAGGAAGGGTAGGGGGCGAAGAATTTTGTGCGCTATTGCTTGATTGTCCACCAAACCGTTCTTTAGAAATAGGAACTAAAATAAGAAATGCTGTAAAAAATCATAAATTTGATATAGGTGAGGGAAGAATCATTAATATAACTATTTCTATAGGAGCTGCAACATATCCTGATAATGTAGAAAGTTTAGAAGAGATTAGGAGACAAGCAGATAATGCCCTTTATAAAGCAAAGAACTCAGGAAGAGATAAAGTTTGTAATAATGATACGTGTATTATAGAGTAAATCAGAATTATATTTTAATCAAAAAAGAGCAAGTATGTTTGTTTAATACAAATATACTTGTTCTTTTTTGAAATTAAATTATAAACTTAGAAACTATTTATTTAAATTATCAGCTACTAGAATATTACTATTTAACAAATATTACATTGACACAAATAGTAATATTGCTTATAGTATAAATATGAGGTGAACAATATGAATGAGCGTAGCATAAGTAGCGATTTAATTCGTGGAAATATAGATGTTATTATTCTTTGTGGATTATTTGATGAAGATAATTATGGGTATGAAATCATTAAAAGTATTTCCAAAAAAAGTGATGGAAGATATGAATTGAAAGAACCGTCTTTATATACAAGTTTAAAAAGACTTGAATCTCAAAATCTTATTGAGTCATATTGGGGAAATGAAAGCCAGGGTGGAAGACGTAAGTATTATAAAATTACAGCACTTGGGAAAGAAGCATATGAAAAATCCATTTCAGCTTGGAAAATAGCAAGAGAAGTAATAGACAAACTAATTGAAAGGTAGGGAAATATTTATGGAAAGGTTAAAAAAACATGTTGATAGCATATTTAGTAGATATAAAGAAGATAAACAGATTAGAGAATTGAAATATGAAGTTTTAAGTAATCTTGAAGCAAAGGTAGAAGATTTAACATCGAATGGAATGGACTACAATGAAGCTATTAAAACAGCTATAAATAGTATAGATAACATTGATTATCTTATTAATGGAAATAAAGAAGTATATATTACTAAGTACAAACTTGAATACTTACAAATGATTTTAATCTATCTTTTAGTAGGTTGGATAATAACTATCCCTTTATCAATTCTTAGACAAGGAATATTAATTAATTTTATTTTATTGATTTCAAGTATTGTTACGGGAATAAGATATTTATCTTTAAGAAAGAAAAATGGAGACTTTATTCATTGCAAAGACTTTATTAATTTACAATTTTCACTTAAAATTAGAAAAATTGCATGGAGTATTTGGATTCTCTTTATTATAATATATTTAGTTTTCATCACAGCAATTCAATTTGGAAGTAATGTTTGGTTCTCAAGGCCAGTTATAATAGATGGACCGTATCAATTTGCAATACTGTTAATAAGCTATCTAATACCACTTATATCAGTAATAATTCCATTATATTTTAGTTTAGCACCAAAGTTAATTATAAAATATGAGGTAGGTGAAGATAATGAAGATAAGGAATAAAATAATACTTTGTTTAGCCATAATTGGGATTGTATTATATGCCATAGTTCAGGGTGTGGTTATTCCAGAAGATAACCATAAGAAGGCTGAATACATAGAAAATCAAAAGAATCCGATAACTCATGATTTAGATAGTATTATGAAATATAAAAGCAAGTATATGGGAGACAATAGTAATATAACAAATTTATTTTATAATTTACCTCTAAATAATATTTCGAATACTTTTGAATTATTTCCAGATAAATTAACAGTAGAAGTAAATTATAAGGAGAGCGTAGAGAATATTGATAAAGATGAATTAGAAAATTCTCTAATTTATAATACCATTGCATCATTTGCTTTAATTGATAATCTTGAAAAAATTAATTATAATTTTACCAATTCAACCTATAAATTTTTACGATCAGATATTGAAAAAATGGTTGGCGAAGATTTATCAGGTTTATTGACAAGAGATAAATGGAAAATAAAAGTACAAGATAGAATTGAAAATGGTGAATATATGATTTGAATGGTGTATAATTTAGTTAATAAACAATAAATTATGTAGTTAAAAAATACTGTTTATAATAAATTGTTTTACAGAGGAGGATATTTTATGTCAAAAGATTTCAATACAGCTTTAAAAGAAAGACGTACTAGATATGCCATTAGTAAAGAAACTACTATTTCTGATGCTAAAATTGAGAAATTAATTAAAGAGGCGGTAAAGTATACCCCTTCATCTTTTAATGCTCAAAGCTCAAGAGTTATAGTATTATTTGGAGAAAGTCACAATAAATTATGGGATATAACTAAGGAAACTTTAAAAAAGATTGTTCCAGAAGATCAATTTACATCTACTGAAGAGAAAATAAACTCATTCAAAAATGGATATGGAACAGTGTTGTTTTTTGAGGATAATAGTGTAATTAAATCACTTCAAAAACAATTTGAATTATATAAGGACAACTTTCCAGTTTGGTCACAGCAATCCAGTGGTATGCTACAATATGTAGTATGGACTTCATTAGAAACTCAAGGATTAGGAGCATCGCTTCAACATTATAATCCTATTATTGATAATGATGTGAAAGACAACTGGAGGATTCCACAAAATTGGAGTCTAATTGCACAAATGCCATTTGGAACACCAACAGCACCACCGGATAAAAAACAGTTCCAACCTATAGAAGAACGCGTTAAAATATTTAGATAATTTAATATAGAATTAGGTAAAGATATTAATAAAAAGCACTTAAGAAATAATTAAATTTCTTAAGTGCTTTTTATTTTTCAAAAATAAAAAGATCCAAATGCAGAAAAGACTACATTTGGATCTTTTTGTTATTTCTTAGAAAAAACAGATAAAATGATGTTAAGGATATCCTTGATTGTATCAACATTATTCATAAGACTATCCTTAGCTACAATTGCATCAGCCGTAGCTTCAGTTACTACAGCACTTACATCCTTTAAGTTATCTGAAATCTCAATAGCATTTTCAGTTACTATAGGTAAGTCTTTGCAAATCTTATCAATATTTTGCTTGTTAGCATTTAATAAAATATTAATATTATTAGCCAACTTTCCAACTCTGCTTAAAGTAATTATAGAAAATATCAAAGCAATTGCCCCAATAAGACCTATAACTACCCAAAACAAATCAAATAAACTTATATACATTGGTCCCACCTATAACTATTCTATAGTTTCCTCTTCAACTTTTTCTTCAATTGCAGATTCTACATCTGCACACTTCTCTTGAGATTTTGATTTCTTACTAGCTAAGTAGTCAGAAATTTTAACTTTAGCGCCTTGTATATCCTTTTTACCTTCACAAACTCTAGAGTCTAAAGTTTCTTTAAGAGCAGCGCTTTTTTCTGATAATCTATCCTTAGTTTCACTCGCTTTTTCAGCAATATCAGATCTAGTTTTTTTACCAGACTTTGGAGCGAACAATAAACCCATGATAGATCCTAATGCAGCACCTGTAACAGCAGTTAAAGAAGCAACCTTAGCAACCTTAATATTCTCTTTTCTTTTTTGATCTCTTTTCTTTTTTTCAATTAATGCATAAATTCCCATAAATTCTCCTCCTTAAATAACTATTTATAGACAATTGTACCATTGTCTATTAGTAAAAGTCAATGATTACATTTACATTTACATAATTCCTCGAAATTTTAGTCAATTCTAAATATTATATTTATTTCTTTACAATAATGTGAAAGTTTTTTCTTTTAAAATGGTATAATTCAATAAAAAGTTAAGTAAAAAATATAATTATAAAATTAAAACCATATGTATTGACATAAAAACATAGTGTTGATATAATCATACAAAACATATGGACGAAGTAAGAGTGGCTATAAGAATATCAATTAACTAAAATGAATGGAGGAATTTTAAATGAGTAAAAATTATAGATTTGAAACACAACAACTACATGCAGGTCAAGACGTAGACCCTACAACAAAATCAAGGACAGTACCAATTTATCAGACATCATCATATGTATTTGATAATACACAACATGCGGAAAATCTTTTTGGATTAAAAGAAAATGGAAATATTTATTCAAGAATTATGAATCCAACAAGTGATGTTTTTGAAAAAAGAATGGCAGTACTTGAAGGTGGAGTTGGAGCATTAGCTACAGCAAGTGGATCAGCAGCAATTACTTACTCAATATTAAATATTGCAGGAACAGGAGATGAGATTGTTGCAGCAGCAACCCTTTATGGGGGAACATTTAATTTATTTTCAACTACTTTGCCAAGACTTGGAATTACAACAACTTTTGTAGATCCTGATCGAGTAGAAAACTTTGAAGCAGCAATTACTGAAAAGACTAAAGCAATATTTATTGAATCTATTGGAAATCCAGGAATTAATATAATTGACATAGAAGAAGTAGCAAAGGTTGCACATAAACATGGTATCCCATTAATTATAGATAATACATTCGGTACACCATATCTAGTAAAACCAATTGAATTTGGAGCAGATATAGTAGTTCATTCAGCAACTAAATTTATTGGTGGACATGGTACTTCAATTGGAGGAGTTATAGTAGATGGAGGAAACTTTGATTGGGCACAAAATGATAAGTTCCCAGGATTTACAGAACCAGATACTAGCTATCATGGACTTGTTTACGCTAGAGATATTGGGGCAGCAGCATTTATAACAAAGGCACGTGTACAATTACTTCGTGATACAGGAGCTACTTTAAGCCCGTTTAATTCTTTCTTATTTTTGCAAGGATTAGAAACTTTATCACTTAGATTAGAACGTCATGTTGAAAATACTAAAAAGATAGTTGATTTCTTAAATTCAAACGATCAGGTAGCATGGGTTAATTATCCTTCATTAGAGGGTAATAAGTACTATGACTTAGCTAAAAAGTATTTACCAAAAGGCGCAGGTTCTATATTTACCTTTGGAGTTAAGGGCGGAGAAGCTGAAGCTCGTAAGTTTATAGATAGCTTAGAAGTATTCTCTCAACTTGCAAATGTAGGTGATTCTAAATCATTAGTAATTCACCCTGCATCAACTACACATCAGCAGCTTTCAGACACAGAACAAGCAAATGCTGGAATTACTAAAGATATGATTAGACTTTCTATAGGTACAGAACATATTGATGACCTTATAGAAGATTTACAAAATGCTTTTTCTAAAATAGGATAATATTTATTGACAACAATAAAAAATAGGAATAATATAAAAATATAATTTAATATATTCTTCGGGGCAGGGTTAATTTCCCTACTGGCGGTATAGCCCGCGAGCCATTGTGCTGATTCGGTTTAACTCCGAAGCCAACAGTAAAGTCTGGATAAAAGAAGAAAATGAATAAGTATAGTTTATTATTATGATAACTCTATTTGTGTATTTTGCTCTGAAATATTTTATATTTCAGAGCTTTTTTAATTTACATGATGGGATGATTTTACTTATTTTTGGAGCCTCGAATAATTTATTCGAGGCTTTTCTTTGTTAATATTTATTTTTTTGTTAATACTAAAATAATAATGTGTACCCAAAAGAGGAACTTTGTGTGGAATTGATAATTGATAATTGAGAGTTGAAGGATAAAACTCCTAGGAGTTTTTGAAAATATATAATTTTAGAAATTCTGCAGGAATTTCATCTATAATTTTCAATTTTCCACTTTCAATTAAAAAAGAGAGGATTGATATGATGGATAGAAAATATATGAAGATAGCTTTAGAGTTAGCTAAAAATGGAGAAGGACGAGTAAGTCCAAATCCAATGGTGGGAGCAATTATTGTAAAGAACGGTAGTGTAATAGCTGGCGGTCATCATAGAGAATATGGCAAAGCCCATGCTGAGGTTGATGCCTTTGAAAATGCCACTGAGGATGTTGAAGGAGCTACTATGTATGTGACTCTAGAACCTTGTTCTCATTTTGGGAAGACTCCTCCCTGTGCAGATAAGATAATCGAGAAAAAAATATCAAAAGTGGTAATAGGTAGCTTAGATCCTAATCCGTTAGTTGCTGGAAATGGAGTAAAAAAGCTTCAGGATGCAGGGGTTATAGTAGGTGTTTTAGAAGATGAATGTAAAGACCTAAATGAAGTATTTATGAAATACATACTAGAAAAAAAGCCCTTTGTTGTGATGAAATCTGCCATGTCATTAGATGGAAAGATTGCAACCT
This sequence comes from Clostridium vincentii, assembly GCF_002995745.1. GTDB lineage: Bacteria > Bacillota > Clostridia > Clostridiales > Clostridiaceae > Clostridium > Clostridium vincentii. The sequence goes on from NZ_PVXQ01000002.1 coordinate 126,148, forward strand.
ATTCAGGTGAATCAAAATGGATTTCAGGGGAAGAATCAAGGAAAAATGTTCATAAACTTAGAAATAAACTATCCTCTATTATGGTGGGAGTACAAACTGTAATAAAGGATAATCCAGAGCTTACCTGCAGAACAGAAAATGGTAGGAATCCTATAAGGATAGTTGTGGATAGTACCCTTAGAATACCAATTGAATCAAAACTTGTAGAAGGTGCTCGGGATATAAAAACAATAGTTGCAACAACAGATAGAAGAGATAAAGATAAAGAAATACTGCTTAAAGAAAAGGGTGTAATTATTTTAGTTACTGAACAGATAAACAATCAGGTAGATTTATTAGACTTAATGAAAAAGCTAGGAGCCTTGCAAATAGATAGTGTACTTCTTGAGGGAGGAGCTACATTGAATTTTTCTGCACTTGCTCAAGGAATTGTAGATAAGGTCCAAGTGTATATTGCTCCTATGATAATAGGAGGGGACAAGGCTAAAACTATTGTTGGAGGTACAGGAGTAGAAGCATTAACGGATGCCTTTAAATTAAGAGATTTAAAAACAAGTCTAATTGGGCAAGATATTCTTATAGAAGGTTATGTGAAGAAAGGTGAAGAATAATGTTTACAGGAATAATTGAAGAGGTAGGAGAAATCCAAAATATAAAAAATGGAATAAAATCTTCAAGGTTAGCGATAAAAGCTAAAAAAGTTATTAATGATACTAAGATTGGAGATAGCATATGTACCAATGGGGTCTGCCTTACAGTTATCAATATAGCAGGAAACCTATTTGAGGCAGATATTATGGCAGAAACATTAAGAAGAAGTAATTTAGGTGAGCTCAAATCTGGTAGTAAGGTAAATCTTGAACGGGCCTTAACCCTTGATAAAAGATTGGGAGGTCATTTAGTTAGTGGACATATAGATGGTGTAGGACAAATAGTCGCTAATTTAAAAGAAGATAATGCCGTATGGATTACCATAGAAGCAAATAGTGAAATTTTAAGATATATAGTTAAAAAAGGATCTATAACAATAGATGGTATAAGTCTAACTGTCGCCTATATTGATGATAAAACCTTTAAGGTATCAATTATTCCTCATACGGGGGAAGAAACTACCCTACTTAATAAAAAAATTGGAAAGAGAGTTAATCTTGAATGTGATGTAATAGGAAAATATGTTGAGAAACTTTTAGGGTTATCTCTAAACAAAGAGGAAAAGACAAAAGAGACCCTAGGTGAAAAATTTTTAAGAGAAAATGGATTCATGTAAATAAAGGGAGGATAAAGATTATATGTTTAAGTTTAATAGTATTGAAGAGGCTATAGAAGATATAGGCTTAGGAAAAATGGTTATAGTTATTGATGATGAAGATAGGGAAAATGAGGGGGATTTAATCTTGGCATCAGACAAGGTTACCCCAGAGGCAATAAATTTCATGGCAAAATATGCTAGAGGTTTGATATGTATGCCTATGGAAGAGGCTAGGCTTAAGAGATTAAATATTCACCCCATGGTAGAGACTAATACTGATAATCATGGAACTGCCTTCACTGTGTCCATTGATCATTGTGAGACTACAACAGGTATTTCAGCCTTTGAAAGAGCATTTACAATATCTAAAACATTAGATGAGAATGCAAAGGGAGAAGATTTTACAAGGCCAGGACATATTTTCCCATTAGCGGCTAAAAAAAATGGAGTACTAGAAAGAACTGGACATACAGAAGCTGTTGTGGACTTAGCAAGATTAGCTGGGCTTAAACCCGCGGGAGTTATTTGCGAAATTATGAAAGATGATGGAACCATGGCAAGAACAGCAGATCTTATGGAGTTTTCTAAAGAGCATAATCTGAAAATTGTTACTATTGCAGATTTAGTTGCCTATAGACGGAAAAATGAAGTGCTAGTTGAAAGAGTTGCAAAAGCTAAAATGCCAACAAGGTATGGAGAGTTCACTATTCATGGTTTTATAAATAAATTGAATGGAGAACATCATGTTGCCTTAGTTATGGGAGAAATAGATAGTGATAAATCGATTTTAACAAGAATTCATTCGGAATGTTTAACAGGAGACGCCTTAGGGTCGAAAAGGTGTGATTGTGGAGAACAGTATGATGCAGCTATGAAGATGATAGCAAAAGAAGGAAATGGAATACTGCTTTATTTAAGACAGGAAGGTAGAGGAATAGGGTTAATAAATAAATTAAAAGCCTATGAACTCCAAGATGGGGGCCTTGATACAGTTGAAGCAAATCTTAAATTAGGATTTGCAGCAGACCTTAGAGATTATGGAATAGGAGCTCAAATATTAAAGGACTTAGGAGCTAAAAAGCTAAGACTTATAACTAATAATCCGAAAAAGATAAATGGATTAGCTGGATACGATATTGAGGTCGTAGACAGGGTTCCAATACAAATTGAATCAAATAAGTATAATAAAGATTATTTAAAAACAAAACAAGAAAAACTAAATCATATACTAAATTATTAAAAAAAGGTGGAGATATTAAGATGAATATTATTGAAGGAAAATTAATAGCAGAAGGATTGAAAATTGGTATTGTTGTAGCAAGGTTTAATGAGTTTATAGTATCTAAATTACTAGGGGGCGCGCTAGATAGCCTAAAAAGACATGGAGTTAATGAAGATGATATAGATGTTGCTTGGGTTCCTGGAGCCTTTGAAATACCATTAATAGCAAAGAAAATGGCTAAAAATGATAAATATGATGCAATAATTTGTTTGGGGGCAGTAATAAAGGGGTCAACACCACATTTTGATTATGTTTGCTCTGAGGCATCTAAAGGAATAGGAGCTGTATCATTAGGAGAAGAAAAGCCTGTGATATTTGGAATACTAACTACTGATTCAATTGAGCAAGCTATTGAAAGGGCAGGAACTAAAGCTGGAAATAAAGGATATGATGCAGCAGTTACAGCAATTGAAATGGCAAATTTAATGAAGAAGTTTTAGGTGAAAACATTTATTATACCTCATGTAGTAATAAAATAGAGGATAACTTTATATAGTTAAAAGTAGATTAAGAAATAAATAGTGGAAAATAATTACAATTTTGTATCTATTAATGCCCTTAGTGTATAATCTATAAGTAAGTAAAATTTATATTAACATAAAATAAATAGATTTAATGAATTATAGATTATTGTGCTTAATATGTAGGCTGTCATTTATATAGTTTGTATACAGCCATATGAAAGCTTAAAAATTGTTAGGAGGACATTATTATGTTACGTGGTGCAGGAGTTTTGATGCACATATCTTCACTACCGGGGAAGTTTGGTATAGGTACATTTGGAAAAGAAGCATATAAATTTGCTGATTTTATTAAAAAGGCAGGAATGAAATATTGGCAGATACTTCCGCTGGGTCATACAGGCTTTGGAGATTCACCTTATCAATGTTTTAATGTATTTGCTGGAAATCCATATTTTATTGATTTCGACATTTTAGAAGAATCAGGATTATTGAAGGATATAGAATACAAAAACGAAGATTATGGCCAGAATAGCGAAAAAGTCGATTATGGGAAAATATATAACTCAAAATATAAAGTACTTAAAATAGCATATGAAAATTACAAAGTGGATAAACCCTATGAAATAGAGCTACAATTTCTACAATTCAAAAAGAAAAATTCCTTCTGGCTAGAGGAGTATTCATTATATATGGCATTAAAGCTGCATTTTGATGTTGGTAATTGGTATAACTGGGATAATGATATTAAATCAAGAAAGCCAGAGGCTATAATAAAATATAAGACTAAATTGAAGGATGAAATAGAATATTGGTCTTTCATACAATATTTATTCTTCAGTCAGTGGTTCGAGTTGAAAAAATATGTTGAGGTTTTGGGAATAGAGATAATTGGAGATATTCCAATCTATGTTGCTGAGGATAGTGTAGATACTTGGAGTGCTCCTGAAAACTTCAGATTAGACAAAAGGACATTAGAGCCAACAGTTGTTGCAGGGTGTCCTCCTGATGCTTTTTCTGATACAGGACAGCTTTGGGGAAACTTAATTTATGATTGGAACTTAATGAAGAAAACAGGCTATAAGTGGTGGATTTCTAGAATTAGGGAGAGCCTAAAACTTTATGATGTAGTTAGAATTGATCATTTTAGAGGGTTTGAATCATATTGGGCAATTCCTTATGGAAATGGAACTGCAGTTAATGGAAGCTGGGAAAAGGGTCCGGGTATAGAGTTGTTTAATGCAATTAAGGCTGAACTTGGAGATGTAAATGTTATTGCTGAGGATTTAGGGAATCTAACTGATGAAGTTAGAGACTTCTTAAAGCAAACAGGTTTTCCGGGAATGAAGATTCTTCAGTTCGCCTTTGATGGCTCTAATGATAATTGTTATTTACCACATAAATATAGTCCAAAGTGTGTTGCCTATACTGGAAGCCATGATAATGATACCTTATTAGGTTGGTGTGAGAAAACTGCAAGTGGAAATGATATAAAAAATGCAAAGGAATATTTAGGATTGAATGAGACCGAAGGATATAGTTGGGGCTTAATTCGAGGAGTCTGCGCATCTGTAGCTGACGTATCCATTGCTCAGATGCAGGATTTCATAGGCGCTGGAAATGAAGCCAGAATGAATTTGCCTTCAAGTATGGGAACAAACTGGAGCTGGAGAATTAAAAGTGACAGATTAACAGATGAGTTAGCCAATAAAATGGCTGGATTAAATTATAGATTTGAAAGATAAATAAGAGCAATACATGAGGAATAGAATTTGAGAAAAGTTCTATTCTTCTTTTTTTGTCATATAGCTGTGTATTCAATAAATGTTGTTAATATTTTCAAAAATCTCTGATTTATTATATGAGGTCTAGTTAAGATTACTATTGCTAGAATAAATAACAACATTTATTGCATACAGCGAGTTATAAGAAATTTTACGTAAATATAACAAGAGTATTATATAGATAATATATATATAGCTTATCCTTATAATATAGTAGGAAAATAGGAGGGTTATATATTGGATATTATTGATAAAAATATTAGAGATAATATTATTGAAAATATTAACCAGGGCAAGTACAAAACTGATGGAAAATTACCGTCTGATAATCAACTAGCATTAAAGTACGGTGTGCCAAGAATAAAAATCAGGAAAATATATGAACGTCTTGAGGATATGGGATATATTTATTCACTCCAGGGTAGAGGCAGATTCTTCAAAGGGAAAAGTGAACATATCGAATTGGTTTTATCAGGCAATGAGAGCTTTTCTAAAAAACTTAAGAGTAAGGGTTATGATCTTGTAACTAAGAATATATTTTGTGAAAGAATACCTTTCAATAAGAAAATTTATAATGAGTTAAAAGTGGAAAGAAATATTGCTGTTTATAGGATTGGAAGATTAAGGATTGTAGGGGGAGAACCCATAGCAATACATATTTCATATTTAGCTGACTCTGTTTTCCCTAATATATATGAGGAAGGAAAAAAAATCACTTCAGTATTTGAGTATTACGAAAGTAAGGGCTTTAGTAATTATATTAGTGGAAAAAATCTTTTAAGTTTAGGGTACCCTATTTTTAAGGAAGGAGAATATCTACAATGTGGTGAGCTTGTACCATTATTAAAGCTTGAAACAAATTGTATAGATGAAAAGAGAAATATAGTTTTAGAGTATACAGAAATATTGTATAGAGGAGATAAATTTAAGTATGAAATAAATCTCAATAAGTAAGGGCTTTTTGATAATAAAAAATCAAAAGGCCTTTTTATTTATTTAAAAACAGATTGTTAACATGGATTAACATTCTTTTAGCATTACTTAACTTGGTGCCAAGATATAATTCAAATTGTAAGGAGTGGATGGAATGAATAGAAGGAAACGGACAGAGATATTAATAAAAAGTAGAAATGATTTAGCTAAAAAATTAGCTGATGATATCAAGGATAAATATGAAATTAAAGAAATAGAGGCTCCAAATCATGGGCTTGTAATGATAAAAATAAGAGAAACTGCGAAGAAGGAACTTTTTTACCTAGGAGAAATTTTTGTAAGTGAAGCAAAGGTATATATAGAAGGAGTTCTAGGTTTGGGTATTGTTGCGGGAGATAGAGAAGAATTGGCCTTAAATCTAGCAATTATAGATGGGGCCTGCAAAAAGAATTTAGAAGAGACTGGTCACTGGGAAAAGTTTTTATTGGAGGAAGAAGCGCAGATAAGAGAAAGAGAAAAGAAAATAGAAGAAGGTGTTTTAAAAACAAAGGTAGATTTTACTACTATGGATATTTAGGAGGGATTTATATGAAACTAGATTCAATACATGACCTACAGGGGGTCTATAGAAAAGTTTTAAATGCAATGGCAAGACCTGGGGTTATAGAAAATATAAACCAAGAAGCGGAAAAAGTAGATATTGAATTGGACTGCTTTAAGGGAACATTTCTTTTAATGCTAATGCTTTTGGATGGGGAAGTTACCTTCCATATTATTTCAGAAAATACTATGAATATAACTAGTTTAGTAAGTCAGATGACATATGCAAAGATAAGGCCTTTAGATGAAGCAGACTATATTTTTGTTTTAAGCGATGCTAATTCTAAAAGATTAGCATTAGCATATAGGAAAAGCAAAATTGGAGATTTAGTCAATCCTAATAGCTCGGCCACTATAATAGCTGAATTTGAAGAGATAAAAAAAGGTACACAGTTAGAGCTTGTTGGACCTGGAATAAAGGAAGCAAATAGGATTTCAATAAGTGAAAGTAGGGCTTGGATAAGAGCTAGAAAAGAAAAAAATCAAGAATATCCTTTAGGAATTGATGGAATATATATTGATAAAAAAGGTAATGTTATGTGTCTGCCTAGAACTACTCAGATTAAGGAGGAGAGCTAAAGTGGGATATGTGGCAGTAAAAGGTGGGACCAAAGCTATAGAAGAATCTATAAATAGATTAAAATACGAGAGATTAAAAAAGGGAGAAGTTAGTGATGTTAATAACATAATTGCTTCAATGAGAGGACTTATTGACCAGGTTATGTCAGAGGCAAGTCTATATTCTCAGGAATTAGCAGCCATAGCAATTAAGCAATCAGAAGGTAATATGGAAGAAGCAGTTTTTTTACTAAGGGCATATAAGTCTACTCTGCCTAGAAAACATTATACAAGAACAGTTGAATCAAGGGATATGTGGGTAGAGAGAAGAGTATCAGCATCCTTTAAGGATATTCTTGGAGGTCAGATTTTAGGAGCAACCTATGACTATACTCATAGATTAATAGATTTTGATTTAATAGATGAATCTAAAGAAGAGACAAAAATATGGCTTGAAAATTTTGAAAAAGAGTTAGAAGAAGCTGAAAAATCTGAAATTGATTTAAGACGGTTACCTAAGGTATTAGAGTATTTAAGAAAAGGGGGGCTAATTAAGGATCATCAGGATAATAATGAGCCTCCTATGGATATAACCAAGAAAAGTATTGAGTTTCCAACAAAAAGAAGTGAGCGATTGCAAAGTTTAACAAGGGGACAAACTGGAGGGGTTAACTCTTTAGCATATTCAGCTTTAAGGAGTAGTGGAATTACACACCCAACTGTCGGTGAAATTAGAGTTGGAAGACTCCCTTTATATATAGAAGAACCCCTGTCTAGTGGAGAAGGCGAAGAGGAAGACTACTATATTGGTGATATAAAGGTAACAGAAGTTGAAATGTTTATCCCTAGTTCATCTAAAAACGATGGAGGGGAACATGAACAAGAATTTGATATTGGCTATGGTATTTGTTATGGACAGAATGAAACAAAGGCAATATCTATGAGCATTCTAGATGAATGTTTAGAAAAAAAGGATAAAAGATATCCTACAGGAGATGAGGAGTTTGTACTACTAAGTATAGATTCAGTAGAGTCTACAGGCTTTTTATCCCATTTGAAATTGCCTCACTATGTAACATTCCAATCAACTCTTGATAGTGTTCGTAAAACTCGTAAAAAGGAGGAAGTTCATGAAGGTTAAGTATAATTTTGCATTCTTTGATGAGGGATCTAAGAGAGAAATCCGAAGAGCTACTTTAAAAGCTGTGGCTATACCTGGTTATCAAGTGCCGTTTGCATCACGTGAAATGCCAATTGGTAGAGGCTGGGGAACTGGTGGATTGCAGTTAACCTTATCCCTAATAGGTAGAGAAGATATATTAAAGGTTATAGACCAAGGTGCTGACGAATCAGTTAATGCAGTAAATATAAAAAAGTTAGTGAAAAAAACCACAGGAGTAGAGACTACTGATGAAACAGATAAGGCTACTTTAATCCAATCAAGGCATAGAATTCCAGAAGTACCTTTAAAGATGGGACAAATTCTAGTACTTCAAGTACCAATACCAGAGCCATTAAGGCTTGTAGAACCCAGCGAATATAGGACAAAAAGACTTCATAGAGACAAGGAATATAGTGGAGCTTGGCTTATGTTATTCGAACAAATTATAAAATACGGAACTATGGCTACAGGGGCAGATCACCCTGTGATGGTTAATGATAGATATGTTATGGCACCAAGTCCAATACCTAGGTTTGATAATCCTAAAATGAATTATTCAGAGTTATTAATTCTTCTAGGGGCAGGAAGAGAAAAAAAGGTTTATGCAGTTCCTCCCTATACAAAGGTTGAATCCTTAGCTTTTGAGGACTATCCTTTCCAAAAAGAAAACTTTGAGGATAAGCACTGTGGATTATGTGGAAAAACAGGCGTGTATATGGATGAACTTGTGGATAAAAATACAGGTCAAACCTATTACCAATGTAATGATACAAGTAATTGTCTTAAGACTTTAAATGAAGAGAGGTTTTATAATGAAGATCTTTGAAAAACCTATTTTAGAAGTCAAAAATCTTAGAAAACAGTTTGGTGAAGGCTGTGAGTATTGCAGAGAAATTAGTGAGGAGAAGTTAGAAAAAAATTATTGTCCTAAGTGTGGAACTGTATATGCTTGCCAAGATGTTTCCTTCGAAGTTTATGAAGGCGAAATTCTTGGAGTTGTAGGAGAAAGTGGAAGTGGTAAATCTACTATGATGCAAAGTCTATACTTTGATGATCAGGTTACAAGCGGAGAGCTATATATTACAAATTATAAGGAAGGAACTAAAAATATTTTTGAAGAATCCTCTCAGCAAAAGACATTTATAAGGAATAATTTGTTTGGTAAAGTTTATCAAAATCCAATGCTAGGTCTTAAAATGGATTTTTCTTGTATAGGTAATATCGCTGAAAAGTTAATTTCATCTGGAAATAGAAATGTTGGATTTATGACGCAGAGGGCAAAGGAACTTTTAGACCATGTTAATATCCCTATATTTAGAATGAAGGAAGCTCCAAGAAATTTTTCAGGAGGTATGCAGCAAAGGGTACAGATAGCAAAAGCATTATCTAATAATCCACCTATATTACTTTTAGATGAGGTGACTACAGGCTTAGATTTATCAGTACAGGCTAATGTTCTTGATTTAATAAAGAAACTTCAACGGGAGCTAAATATAAGTATGGTAATAGTTTCTCATGATTTAGGAGTAATTAGAATGCTAGCAGATAGAACGATAGTTATGTTAAATGGGAAGGTTGTGGAAAGTGGTTTAACAGATCAGATTTTAGAGGATCCTAAGCACCCATATACACAACAATTAGTTCAATCGCTATTATAAGGGGGTAAAAACTATGTACTTATTAACTAATGGAAAGATAATTACAGAGAATGGAATTATAGAGGGTTATGAGCTTTTAATTCAGGAGAATTTGATTAAAAGAATAGCAAAGGACGGAGAAATAGAGAGAAAAGATTTAGAGATAATAAATACTGAAGGAGCTTTTATTTCACCAGGATTTATAGATATACATTCGGATTATATTGAGAATATGGCATCTCCAAGGCCTACAAGTGTTATGGATTTTGAGCTAAGTCTAAGAGAGGCAGAAAAAGTCCTTATAAATACAGGTATTACAACAATGTTTCATTCTTTATCCTTTTATGATAATGATTTATTTGAGCACAAACCAGTAAGAAAGAGAGAGAATGTAAAAAAACTTGTGGATGTTATTAGTAAAGTTCATAATCAGAGGCATTTAATAAGACATAGATTTCATGCAAGATTTGAGATTGATAATATAAATGAAGTTGAGACTGTAAAAGGATATATAAATGAAGGAAAAATTCATCTTTTATCATTTATGGATCATACTCCAGGACAAGGACAATATAGAAATATAGAAATGTACAGAAAAATCCTAAAGGGATATAAGGATGTTACTGATGATGAAATAGATTCAATGGTAGATGAAAGAAGAAATAAAGAAATACTAACAATTGAAGTAATAAAACAAATGGCAAGGCTTGCTTTGAGAAATGGTATAGCAGTAGCATCCCATGATGATGATACTGAAGAAAAAATAGACCTAGTAAAAAGCTTTGGAGCAAGCATAAGTGAGTTTCCAATTACTATAGAGGTGGCAAGAAAAGCAAAAAGAGCAGGCCTGCTTACTATTGCAGGAGCTCCAAATGTACTTCTTGGAGGTTCTCATGCAGGTAACCTTTCAGCAATTGAGGCTATAAAAGAAAAGGCAATAGATATTTTATGCAGTGATTATTATCCAGCAGCAATGCTTCATTCAATATTTACTCTTAGTGAAAAATATGGAGAAGATTTATGTGAAATGTTTAAGTTAATAACCATTAACCCAGCAAGAGCAGTGAAACTTGATAATACAATAGGGTCAATAGAAGAAGGTAAAAAGGCAGACCTTTTAATAATAGATAGACTTGAGGACAAAATGCCAGTAATAACATCAGTATTTGTTGATGGAAAGCTAATTTCTAAAACAAATTATAGAATGTAATTATGAGTAATATAGTTTTGGCAGATGGACCTTATGTAGACGAAAACTCTAAGTTAATAAATACAAATTTAGGAAAGTATACGGAAATTTCTCAAGGCTGTACCTTGGAAAATGTATTTATGGGGGATTATTCTTATTGCTGTGAGTATTGTATATTACAGAATGTTACAGTGGGCAAGTTTGCAAATATAGCAGCTATGACTAGAATTGGAGCAACTCAACATCCAATAGAAAGAGCAAGTCTACATCATTTTACCTATAGAAGAAAGAAATATGGTTTTGATTCTCAAGAAGATGTTGAATTTTTCAAAGCTAGAGAAGAAAATCAAGTTATCCTAGGAAATGATGTATGGATTGGACATGGAGTAACTATAATGCCTGGAGTAAAAATTGGAGATGGGGCAGTAATCGGAAGTGGATCCGTTGTAACTAAGGATATTGAAGCTTACTCAGTCGTAGCAGGAGTTCCTACTAAAAAAATCAAGGATAGATTTCCTGAGAGAATAGCTACAAAATTGCAGGAAATTAAATGGTGGGATTGGACCCATGAAAAGATAAAAGAAAATCTTAAAGATTTTCTTATTAATATAGATGAATTTATAGAAAAACATTATGAGAGTAGGTGAGAAAATGGAGGAAATATTAAATATACAAAACCTTAGCAAGTCCTTTACCATTCATAGTCTAGATAAGCATATAGTAGGATCTAAAAATATTAATATTAAGCTAGCTAAAGGAGATTTTATAGGTATTACAGGTAAAAGTGGTAGCGGAAAATCTACTATATTAAAGTGTTTATATAGAACCTATTTACCAGATACAGGTGAAATTTGGTATGAGTCTAGTAACTTTGGAAGGATAAATTTAGCTGCTGCATCAGAAAGGGAGATAATTTATTTAAGAAAACATGAAATAGGATATGTTTCTCAATTTTTAAATGTTATGCCTAGAACAACAGCAAAAGAAATTATAGAACAAGCTGTTTTAGAAATGGGACATAGTCAAGAACTTGCTAAAAAGCAGGCTGTGGATATGCTTGTACATTTCGAATTAGATGAGGAGCTTTGGAACAGTTTCCCTAATAATTTTTCTGGGGGAGAAAAGCTTAGGTTAAATATTGCTAGAGCTATGGTTAAACACCCACGGGTTCTTCTACTAGATGAACCTACAGCAAGCCTTGATAATGCTTCAAAATTAAAAGTTAGAGAACTAATTGAACAGCTTAAGGCCGAAGGCACTACCATGATAGGAATTTTTCATGATATAGAATTTATGGAAGGATTGTGCGATAAAGTTTACAACATGCAAGCAGGAAATTTTATATAGATACATTGCAGAAGGAGGATGATTATGAGGGGAGATTTACATGTTCATACAAGTATTTCAGACGGGTCTTTAAATACGGAGAGAACATTGAAACTTGCTAAGAAAAATGGGGTGACCCATCTAGGAATAGTAAATCATGATACAGTCAAGGGCTTAAAGGAAGCCATTGAATTAGGAAATGAAATGGGAATTAAAATTATTCCAGGAATAGAGATCTCGGCCTACGATTATAAAAATGATAGAAAGGTTCATATCCTTGGATATAATTTCAATTTAAAGGCTGAAAATATCAAGATGCTATGTAACCCCTTATTAGAAGAAAGAAACAAAAACAGTATTTGGCAATACAAAAGATTATTAGATGAAGGATATGATATAGATTTTGAGCTATTAAAAGAAAAAAGTAAGGATAGTGAAGCTATATATAAGCAACATCTAATGAGCTGTTTAGTAGAAAATCATTATACGGATGAGATTTATTCGGAATTATATAGGCGATTGTTTAAAAATGGGGGAGTGTGCGCAAGAGATATAGAATATATAAACGCTTTTGATGCTGTAGATGCAATTAAAAAAGATGGAGGCTTAGCAGTATTAGCTCATCCTGGACAATTAAACTCCTATGATATTATTCCACAATTGCTCGCTAAAGGATTAGATGGAATTGAGATAGTTCATCCAAGCCATACCGAAAAGGATATAAAGAGGATTAAACAAATTGCGGATTTTAGTGGACTTATTTTAACTGGAGGTAGTGATTTCCATGGAGCCTATAGTGAAAGTAAAACAGATATTGGAGAACTAGAATCTCCAGAAGCATATTTACAGCTATTTTAACTAAATACCAACAATAGTTAACAATGACTTAAAATTACATTAACCTTAGATAAATATAATTATATATGAAAGAGAAAGATCAAATTTGAAAGGGGAATAATAATGAAAAAAATCGTTACATTATTAATGAGTATAGCTATTGGGGTTGCTACTATTATAGGCCTTGCTGGATGTTCTGATAAAAAGACTTCAGATACTTTAACAATTGTATGGTATCCAAATGAATCTGGTGGAGATCTTGAAGCTGCAAGGAATGAGATAGGGGATATTATTACTAAGGCAACGGGGAAGAAAATAGAACATATGCTTACTACAGATTATGCTATAGCAATAGAAGCACTCGCAAATGATACTGCAGCTATAGGATTTATGGGAGCAGAAGGATATATAGAAGCTCACACTAAAAATGAGAACGTAATTCCATTAGCAATTGCAAGTGGAAAATCAGGAACAGTTGATGATGCAGTATATTATAGCTGGATATCAGTTCCTACAGAAAATCAAGATGAATATAAAAAAGATGGAAACTATACACTAGATAACATTGTAGGTAAAAAGATGTCCTTTGTATCTAATAGTTCTACATCAGGATTTAAAGTTCCAACTTCAGGAATAATCTCATACTTCTCTAAGCAAGATAAGTGGAAAGATTTAACTAAGGATGATTTGATTCAAGGCGGAAGTGATAAATTCTTTAGTGATGTATTATATGGTGGATCTCATCAAGGTTCAGCAGTAAATCTAGTAACTGGTAAAGCTGATGTTGCAGCTTTCTGTGATGCTAATTTATTTAATTATGTAGATGTTGTAAGCGGTAAGATGAATGAGGTAGGTACTGTTTATAAGATTAAGGATAATGCAGCAGAACCATTTAATGAAATGGCTGGTAAAAAGTTCACAGCAATTACAAGCACTCCAGTATTAAATGCACCATTTGTTATGAATACTAGCCTTATTTCAGAGGCTGATCAAACTAAACTTATAGAGGCATTTACATCAGATGAAACTACTAATAACGCGAAAATATTCTTACCAAAAGATTCAACAGAAAAGGGATTCTTTAAGAAAGAAGGAAAAGAAAAGTTCTTAGAAGTTGAGGATGCATGGTTTGACCCTATAAGAAATATGTAATAATAAATTGCAAGAAGGAGTTAACAAAAAAATGGAGTTACTACAAGTAAACAATGTCAGTAAAGAATATAAAGGTGGTACAAAAGCATTAAAAAATGTTAACTTCTCAGTTAAGGAAGGAGAGTTTATTTCCATAATAGGTCCATCAGGAGCGGGGAAATCAACTCTCCTTCGCTGTATCAATAGACTGATAGATACAACTGAGGGGAAAGTTATATTTAACAATATGGATGTTGGATTGATAAAAAAGAAAGAGTTAAGGAACATAAGGACTCAAATTGGAATGATATTTCAACACTATAATTTAGTTAATAGATTAAGCGTTATAGAAAATGTTCTACATGGTAGGCTTGGTTATAAGTCAACAATAGCAGGGGTTATAGGGAGATATACAGAGGAAGAAAAAATTCAAGCCTTCAAAATGCTTGAAAAGCTTGGACTCGAAGACCAAGCGTATAAAAGATGTGACCAATTAAGTGGAGGACAAAAGCAAAGGGTTGGAATAGCTAGGGCTTTAATACAAAATCCAAAACTAATATTATGTGATGAACCTATAGCATCCTTAGACCCAAATGCCGCTAAAATAATAATGGATCATCTTAAAGATATTAATAAAGAAATGGGAATTACATGTATTCTGAATCTTCATCAGGTAGATGTTGCTTTAAAATATTCGGATAGAATTATTGGCATTAATGGAGGGGAAACTGTTTTTAATGGTAAACCTTCAGAGATTACCAAAGAACAAGTCCATGAAATTTACGGTTCAGAGTATGGAAATCTAATAACAGACTAGGGGTGTAAATATGAATTTAGAAGTATTAAAAAAAAGAAATAAAATAGTAACCCTAGTTTTAATTTTTGTAATGATTTTATGGGCTGTATGTTCAAAATTTGCAGACTTTAATGCTATTAAGGGACTATCCTCAATACCTAAAGCAATAGTATGGCTATTTACAAGGTTTATTCCAAATGGAGATTCCTTTAGCAAGTTGCCAGATATATTAGAAAAACTTATAGAGACTATATTATTAGCTATTGCAGCTACTACAGTCGGAGCAACTTTTGCATTGTTTTTTGGGGTCATGGGGTCAAAGGTTACTAAAGGAACTAAGGCACTAAGCATAATTAGTAGGCTCATTGCATCTGTTTTTAGAAATGTACCAGATGCGGTTTGGGCAATGATATTTTTATTATCATTTGGTCAAAATATTTTAACAGGATATTTTGCATTACTTTTTGTATCCTTTGGGGTTTTAACAAGGGCATTTATAGAAACTATAGATGAAACAAGTGATAGTGCGGTAGAAGCTTTAGAAGCTACTGGAGCAACCTATTTTCAAATAGTATTTCAAGGCGTTATTCCATCTAGTCTGCCGCAAATGCTTAGTTGGGTACTGTATATGATAGAGACGAATATTAGAAGTTCTACATTAATAGGAATACTAACAGGAACAGGCATAGGCTTTGTATTTGATCTTTATTATAAGAGTTTGAATTATTCTGTAGCAAGCTTGGTTGTAATATCAATTATTCTTGCTGTATTTGTAATTGAATTCACGTCTAACTATGTAAGGAGGATTATATTATAATGGAAGCTACTCAAGAAAGAATAGGATTCTCTATGAGAAAAAATAAAACAGGGCATATAAAAGTAAAATCAAATGACCCTTCACAAGTCTATTTAAGAATAATTTTAGGGGTACTTGTAATATTAACTGTACTAGGTTTTGCTACCTTTGATTATAAGGGGATAGATATATTAGTAGCCCTGGGTGAAACCTTGGGTAATATCAAGACAATGTTCATGGAGGCAAGCTTAACTCATTTCACTTTGTTAGAAGCAGTACATCAAATGGGAATTACTGTATCTTTAGCATTTTTAACTACATTAATTGGTGGAGTTATAGCCTTAGTTTTAGGATTATTTGCAGCAAAGAATTTATCAATTCCCTTGGTATCTAATGTAATAAAAGGTTTTGTAGCTTTTATTAGAGCAGTTCCAACTGTACTTTGGGTTTTAATATTTGCAGTATCTGCTGGACTTGGAAGCGAAGCGGCAATAATAGGTATGACTTTTCATACTGTAGGATATTTAATTAAAGCTTATTCGGAGGCTTTTGAAGAAATTGATGAAGGGGTAATTGAAGCGCTTAAAGCCAGCGGAGCTAATTGGTGGCAGATAGTATTTCAAGCAGTTATTCCTTCCTCAGCAACCTATTTAGTAGCATGGACATTTATGAGATTTGAAATAAACTTTACAAATGGTGTCGCTATGGGAGCAGCAGCAGGAGCAGGCGGGATAGGCTTTGAATTATTCATGGCTAGTAATTTCTATTTTAATGTACGAGAAGTAGGATTTATTACAATAGGAATACTAATTTGTGCAATTCTACTTGAAACCTTCTCAACAAGAGTTAAGAACAAATATCTAAGGTAGTTTTTAAAGTACTATTAATTATAGAATAATGTACTATTAATTATAGAATAATGTACTATTATGCTTTTAACAAAAACTGTAATGATAGATATAAACCAATATTAGTAAAGAAAACACCGTATTATAGTTAGTTGTCCTAATAAACTTTATATTATATAATGATAGTAGAAGAAATATTAGGGGTGAAATCATGAAAACCGAAAAAAACGTGTTAATGTTATCTGCAGCAGGAGGATTATTTTTTGCTGTACTTGGATTAACATGGGGAATTATTATTCAATCTAGTATGATAATGTTTGATGGATTATATTCATTAATAAGTTTATTTATATCAATATTAGCAATTTGCATTTCAAATTTTATACAAAAAAAAGACTTCGAAAAATTTCCGTTTGGAAAAGGAATTATAGAACCTATAACAGTTGCATTTCAATCAATAGTATTATTTGTAATGTGTAGTTTATCATTACTTAATGGGATAAAAGAGTTAGTATCAGGAGGAAATTCTATAAATACAGGATTAGCCTTAGGATATTCAATAATATCATCAATAGGATGTACATTTGTATACCTTCTAATGAAGAAAAAGGGAAAAAGATTATCTTCTGATATAATCAGAGCCGAGAGTAATCAATGGTTAATGGATACAATATTAAGTGTTGCAGTTTTTGCAGGATTTATAATTTCAGTAATTCTAGGATTAACCTCATTCGCTTATCTAACAAGGTATGTAGATTCATTAATGGTAATTATTACATCAGCCGTATTTATAAAACTTCCTGTAAAGACATTAATAAGAAGTTTTAAAGAAATTGTTAATAGCACTGCAAGTAAAGAAATTAATGATAAGATATATACAATAGTTAAGAATATAGAAGATGAGTATAAATTTGAAAATTCTGTAACAAGAGTAAGTAAGATCGGAAGAGAGTTAAGAATAGAAATAGATTTTGTGTTTAATTCTAATTCAATTTTAAATGAACTTGAAGAGATGGATAAAGTACGAGAACAAGTCTCCACGAATATGAAAGGCATAAAGCTTGAAAAATGGCTGAATGTAAACTTTACTGGAGATCGTAAATGGGCAGTATAGTTGGTAATTGACACCTGAAAGGCGCCCCTGTGGGGAGTTGAAAATTGAAAGTTGATAGTATAGAATAATTAAAGCTAAAGGGATATCCAAAAGTAGTTATACTTTTTGGATGTCTATTTTCTTGCTAAAAATGGAGAAGGGGGCTTAGTTGTAATGAGCATAGAAGCATATTGTAATAGAGAAGAGATGCTGGACCTTAGAGAGAAATTATTAGATGCTGAAATGCAAAGAACAAATGAAACTAAAAAGTATTCTATTGAAGAAGTTAGTCAAAGAATGAAGACCTTGATAGATAAAGAGATGCCAAAAAGTCATTAGACTTTTCGACATCTTTTTTTTGTAACTTATCTTAATAACAATTAATAAAAGAATTCTATAATATAAATTTCTCTATCACTTCTGCCAGTACCCCTTCATTATTGTCATTTTCACAGGTGTATCCACATATGTCTTTGATATCTTGAACTGCATTCCCTGCAGCAACACTTAAACCAGCTACAAGTAACATAGACATATCATTGTAATTATCTCCAACCGCAATGGTTTCTTCTTGTTCAATTCCAAGAGACTCAGCTAAAGCGAGCATAGTATTTCCTTTGTTTACACCAATTTTATTTAATTCCATATAACGATTAGATGAATAACTAAGACTAACTGTATCATCAGTCATTGGCTTCATTTCATCTTCAAAACTTTTTAAATAAGGAACATCAACATTCTGGTAAATAACTTTTGCTATGGGAGTATTTCTTAAAAATTCAATAGAGGCTTTTTTGAGCTCTGTAAGAGCATTCTTCTGATATGTAAAACGAGATTTTTCATCTTCATTTAAATTATAAACATAAACAATCTCTGCCGTGTATACATGAATGCAGACATCCTTAGTTAATCCAAACTTGAATAATTCATCGGCTTTATCAAATGGTAATCCATTGAAAGATAACATTTTACTATTCAGATTTTCTGTTAAAGCACATCCGTTAAATGAAATTGTATATTCTTTTTCTTTATCATCCAAATCTAATTCTTTTAAAACACTTTCAATTGCGCTGTATCCTCGTCCGGTGGCAGCCACAAATTTAACACCTAATTCAGAAGCCTTTTTTATAGCTTCAATATTTCTCCTACCAACTTTATGTTCATCATTTAATAAAGTTTCATCTAAATCACTAACGATTAGCTTGTACATAATATCCCCCATTTCAAATATATTTGTTCTATTTTAGTCGCAAGTTAAAAATCTTACATATGTCATATTCATTACTCAATTAATTATATCATTAGTTAACAAATGTTTTTACCTTTACAAAAAAATTATCTAATTAAAGATTACTCTTTTAACATAATTTACATTGAGTCTAAAAGCTTAAATTCAAATTAAGTATACATAGTAAATATAAAGATTAGGGAAGATATATCTATATGGATTAGCGAGGTGAGAATTATAAAAAAGACAAGCAAATTTTTAATACTTCTATTATTAATAATTAATATTGGGGCAAGTGTAGCCAAAGCTGATGAAAGAGATTATCAGGTAACTATGAAACAAGATCTTTTAGTTATGAAGTTAGCCTATCCTGAATATGTAAAAACAGTAGAGAAAGATGGTGATAAGGTATATTTAATTATGAAATCAGGTAAAAAGATTCTCTATGATGACAAAAAAAATAAGACTCATGAAGAGAAATTAGATAATGGAGATTTGCAGGATGTATTAGAACAAATTTATCCGTTTGAAATGAATACAAAGATTATGGATCGAGAATTTGATCCAGGAAGGTCTCGCTCCTATGAAATTTTTAGTGAAGTCTATGGGGATTCTAAAAAAGCTATAGAAGCTAACTTAGTAAATTTAAAAATTGGATATACATATCAATTTAGCAGCAAAAATAATGCCAATGTGGCTTTAGAAAATGCCTTAAAAGAGATTCTTCCCTTAGCTAAAACTAGAGGAGATATTGGAGGGATTTTATATCCAGCTAGTGGAACATTTAACTATAGATTTATATCAGGGACAGAGAGATTAAGCCCTCATTCTTATGGTATAGCAATAGATTTAAAGAGTGATAAAAGAGATTATTGGAAATGGAGTTCTGAGAAAGAAGGCAACAATAGATTACTACAATATCCAAAGGAATTAGTAGAGGCTTTTGAGAAGAATAATTTTGTTTGGGGAGGCAAATGGAGTCATTTTGATATTTTACACTTTGAATACAGACCAGAAATAATCCTAAAAGCGAAATATTTTGGTAAATGGAGCGGCAGTAATGAAGAATGGTATGGAGATATTCCTATAGGGGAAGATGAAAAGCAATATATTGAAACAATTAATGAGACGTTTAAATAGAGCTAACTTAGGAGAGGAGCATTACATATGAAATTTTCTAATTTAAAAAGGTTTTTATTAATAGTTAATAAAATTGTTATTGTGACTTTAATATTTTCATTGGTTAATCTTACGTGCAAAAAAGAAGCTCTAGCTAGTGAAGTAGATGCGGAAATAGTGAAATTAGTAGAAAGTATTTTTGTAAGCAGAAATAGGGCAATATTAGAACAGGATTTAGAGCTTATAGATACCTTATATGCAACAGATACTAAATATGGTCAATGGGCTTATGAATATGAGGAAAGAAAAGTAAACTACCTAAATAATTGGGCTGAAAAGCAAGGCGTAAAGTTTACAGAGATTATCCCTAAGGTGGTAATTAGAAGCAGTAAGGCTGGAGAAGAAAAATATTCCTTCAATATATTATGTAATACAGAATATAAATACATATATAAAGACAATCCAGATCAGGTTAATAGTTCAAGAATAGGAACATATCATTCACTTACACTCTCTAAGAAAGAAGAGCAATGGGTAATATCAAAGGAATGGTATACAGATCCATTTGCAGATTCATTAAGTTTAGAAAATATTAAAGCTGATGATATTAAAGAATATATATTAGCTCAAAATCCTAGAGATATATCAGCAATAGATCAAAGAAGAAAAGATGCAGCAACCTATGCACAACAATATTGTGGGGCAGCTACAGCTTATGAATATGAATTTAAATATAATAAAAATTATAGAAATTTTAATCCAGAAGGAGGAGACTGTGCAAACTTTGCCTCTCAAATACTCCATGAAGGTGGAAAATTTAAGAAAAATGGTACCTGGAATTATGATAAAGGAAGTGCTACAGGCCCTTGGATAAATGCAGATAGATTCACTTCCTATATGCTAAACAGTGGAAGAGCATCCCAAATTGCTAAAGGAAGTTATGATAAAGTTTATAAAGAATCATACAAGCTTTTACCAGGAGATTTTGTAGCCTATGAGAAGAAGGGTGATATTACTCATATATCTGTAGTAACAGGAGTTGATTCAAAAGGATACGCTTTAGTTACATGCCATAATACAGACAGAAATAATGTTCCTTGGGATTTGGGATGGAGTGATAAGAAGATGAAGTTTTTGTTAATAAGAGTTAACTATTAAATTTTTTGTGATTTAAATCATATTTTATTATTGCCTAAAGACTTAATATAAAGATATAGAAGATAAGAAATTAATAAATTAATAAATTAATAAATTAATAAATTAAGAAGTTACAAAATTTTGGAGGTATTAAGGATGAATAAAGCAATTAATAAAGATCAAAAGCTAGGAGATGTTATTTCAATATTCCCAGATGCTAGTAAAATATTTAATGAAATCAAATTGGATTTTTGCTGTGGTGGTCATGATAATTTAGGAGCAGCTCTTAAGGAGAAAGGCTTAAATGTTGATTTATTTGTAGAAAAATTAAATGATGAGTACGCTAACTTTTTAGAAAGTAGTAAGGAATATAAAGATTGGAGAAAAGCAGAACCTATGGAACTTGTGAATCATGTAATAAATACGCATCATAAGTATACTTTTGAAACGTTAAAGGAAATTGACGGGTTGCTATTAAAAATCCTAAAGGTTCATTTCTATAATCATGGAGAAGAATTATTAAAACTTCATAGGCTTTTTGCAAATCTAAAAGCAGAACTAGAGGAACATTTAGTGAAAGAAGAAAAAAATGTGTTTCCATTAATAGAAGATTATTTTGAAAACAAAAATGAAAACAAAAGAATCAAATTAGTTCAACTTATAGAAAGTCTGGAAGCAGAACATGATGGAGCCGGGAATATACTAAAGGAAATGGAGGAGCTTACACGAGATTTCACAGTGCCAGAGGGAGCTTGCACTACCTTTAAGCTTGTGTATAATAAGCTAAGTGAATTAGAAAAAGATTTGTTTACACATATCCACAAAGAGAATAGTATTTTATTTAAAATGATTTAAAATAATTTAATTTGATGAATAAAGATGAAGATTTACTTAATAAATGGTAAATTTTCATCTTTTTCCATGTTTTTAGGATATAATTAAGATTAATAAGGGGGAGTACTAATGGCGCAATTGAACTATAGGAAGATAGAGTATTATAATAAGATGAAAAAGAGAAGAAGAAAAACCTTTAGTATTTCAAGTATATTACTAATTTTAATTATATTTTCTATAGGGCATTATATTATTTATAGAGAAAATAATAAGGCAAAGTATTTGCTTAATATGGGGTCAGGAAATTATAAGATAGAGGTTCTTAAAGATAAGTTAGAAGAGTATGAAAAACAATTAACTATAAATGAAATAGATTATAAATGGGGCGATAACTTGGTGGATGGAAACAAGCCTACAGGATTGGTACTACATCATACAGCCTCAACGACAATATCTCCAGAAGCCATTAATGATATACATATTCAGGAGGGCTGGGGAGGTATTGGATATCATTTTTACATAAGGAAAGATGGTACAATATATAGAGGAAGGCCAGAGAATATAATAGGAGCACATGCTATTGGAAGAAATAAAGATAGTATTGGAATATGTTTAGAGGGTAACTTTGAGAATGAAGTCCCAACAGAAGCACAGAAGAATTCCTTAGTGAAAATATCAACTGATATGATAATAAAATATAATTTAGAGGATGTAATTGGACATAGAGATGTATATCCCACATTATGCCCTGGTGAAAATTTTCCTATGGAAGAAATCAAGAATAGAATTGTAGAAGAGCAATTAAAAATGGTCAATGATGCGTGATCATTGACCATTTTAATTGCTTTTTTATATTAAATTAAGATCTCCAGAAATAGTTTTAACGTTAATAAGTTTTGAACTATCACCGTTAGTAAAGGAATAGGAACTACTATTATTTATATCCATATTAAGGTTTTTGCCTGATATTTCACCAGAGATTGAAGAAAAATTCACCTTATAGCCTATTTCATTTGGGATAATTAAATCAACATCCCCAGATTTGGTTGAAAAATTAGAGTTTTCAGCTATTTCAGATAAAATTAAATCGACAGAGCCAGAAACTACTGATACAGTTGTTTCTCCTAATGCCCCACTAATAGAAATATCTCCGCTAGCGGTTTTTATTAATGATTTATCGGTCCTAATGGTAGATCCATTTATTCTGCCACTTAATGATTCTAAAGAAGTATCAGTAGCTTCTACAGTATATAAATCAATATCTCCACTAGAAGATGATACTAAAAGGGTTTTAAGCTTTCCTCCAGTAACTGATAATTCACCGCTTGAGCCTTTTATAGACAATAGATTTTGATAGGTATCAGGTACATATACCTTGACCTCTAAATCAGAGAATATTAGATTGTCATTTGTTTCAATAAAAACATTTGAATCAGTAACTTCTACTCTACTTAATCCATCGGAGTAAGTAAAATTAGAAAAGAAGTCTCCATTAACATCAATTTTAAGAGTTGTACCACTATAAAATTCAACTGAGTAGTCTGAGCTAGATGAGCTTAAATATATATTTTGCACAGTTTGAGGTAATTCCTTTTCAACAGTTCCAATAGAACTTGTAGAATTATGATTACTCCAGTCAAAATTCCATCGCCCATTCCAATCATCTGAATAGGAAGAAAAATTAAAGTTACTATTGTATAGCATTATTCCAGCTGATATATAACATAAAATGCTTAGGAGAGTTAAAACTGATAAGAAAATCTTCATTCTACGAGACATAAATTTTTTCATTAATTTGCCTCCTTATTGAAAAATTTATTAAAAAGTTTCCTTGCAAATATAATTACTGCTTTTATAAAATACACAGATAATATTGTTACTAATATTGTAGCAAAAGTGGAGCCTACAGTAATAAGTGCAATTACACTTGTAGGAAAATCAGCTAAAAAAGTAGGTGCTGTAAAGCCAAAAAGGCTTAAGCCAGATTGTACAAAGAGTAGTGCAATTCCAGATAGACTCAAAGCAAAAGGAATTAATATAAATGCTAACGCTAAGGCAAACAAACTTCCACCTATGGCAAGTCCGAAAGGTCCTATAATCACAATTGTAAGAATAACTATTGTGATTTTTAATAATGTGTTTACATTGTTTGAATCACTGTTTAGATTTTTTTGAGAATCATTAGTATACGAATTATTATTATTTTTATGACTATTGTTAGAATAGTTAGTATTACTACTCTTATATGGTGGGACACTTTGGACATAACCATTTCTATATTGATTAACTATAACAAAAGGATCTCCAAAAATATTTATTATTTCTTCTTCAGTTTTTCCATCGGATAGTGCATCCTTAAAATGATTTTCATAGCCAGCGATAATTTCATTTAATTCTTCTGGCGGAAAGTCATTTAAGCCTGCTCTAATGATTTTAAGGAATTCATTTTTATTCACCATTACAACCCCCTAATATAATATTGATAATCTTAGTGCACTTATATTATAAAATATGGTAGTATACAATACAAGGTAATGAAGGATAATTAACATTATATTAAGAACTGCTAATAAAATATTAAGAACTAAGTTATCCACAGTTAATAGTGGATAAGCTGTGGATAAAATATATTGACTATCCACAGAATTAGCCTAGATATAGTGCAAAACTGTGGACAATGTGAGCAAAAAGAGCAAAAACGGTGGATAACTCAAATCTTATGAATAAATTTATGAAAAATATATTGACACAACATGTATGTAAATAATTTTTGTCAACACCAATATAGAGAATATTGGGGAAAAAATTATTATCAAGTGAAATTAGTTATAAATAAGAAATTAAATACGACAATAAAATACAGATTATTCACAAACCTGTGGACAAAATCTGTGGATAATGTGTATAAGTTTATATGATGGAGGTAAAAAAGTGGAGTATAATAAGAATATATATGAGGCAACATTTATAGATAGACCCAATAGATTTAATGCTACAGTGATTTTTCAAGAGCGAGAAATAGTGGTGCATGTACCTAATACAGGTAGATGTAAAGAGATACTAATACCAGGCTGTCAGGTGTTTATAAGGGAAGAGACTAATCCCACACGGAAAACAAAATATGATCTTATAGGTGCATATAAAGGAAAGAAAAACATATGTATTGATTCGCAAATTCCAAATAAGGTAGTGAAAGAAGCTTTAGAGGACGGAGCTGTGGATAAGTTAAAAGAGTATACAAATATATTAAGTGAAAAAACTTTTGGGAATAGCAGATTTGATTTTAAATTGTCAAAAGATGATGGACAAGAGTATTACTTAGAGGTAAAGGGAGTAACCCTCGAGGAAGATGGGAATTCTAGATTCCCAGATGCTCCTACAGAGAGAGGAAAAAAGCATCTATTAGAATTAATAGAGGTAAAGAAAAGTGGAAGAGGTGCAGGAGTGCTTTTTTTAATACAAATAGAGGATGTGCAGACCTTTAGACCAAATGATGAAATGGATCCTAAATTTGCAGAAGCCTTAAGAGAAGCTGAAAAAAGTGGGGTTGATATTTTTGCATACTCATCTATTGTCACACAAACTGGAATAACATTACATAAACCTGTTAAAATTATTCTATAATAGCTACCTAATAATACAGAAGAGAGGAATTATATGAAGTATGAATTTTGTCCTATTTGTGGAAGAAAACTAAAAAAAGTAATTTGTGGAGATGAGGGAGTTGTCCCTTTTTGTTCTCATGACACTTGCTATTATTTTAATACCCCATATCCATGCATAATGGTAGCTGTAATTAAAGATGATGAAGTTTTACTCTTAAAACAAAGTTATATTTATAAGAATTCTAAACTTCTCATATCAGGATATATAGGAATTGATGAAAAAGCTGAAGACACTGTTTATCGTGAAGTATTAGAGGAAACTTCAATAGAGATTGAAGATATTAATTTTTTAGGCACAGATTTTATTGAAGGTCGAGAGATATTAATGTTAACCTACTCAGCTAAATATAAGACAGGTAAAATTAAAATTTCTAAGGAAGTTGAAGAAGCTAGATGGTTTAAAATACCTGAAGCCTTAGAAGAATTAGGAGAAAATGAGATAGGGAAGAGAGTATTAGAAAAGGCAATTGAAAAAGAACTTACACTTTGATTATAAAGTGTGAGTTCTTTGACTATTAGATATATATTATAATTGCAATAAATTATAAGTACAAATTTAACATTTTTTGTAGTTATTAATTTAAATAATGAGTATAATTATAATATTAAATTGGCCAGAGGGGGAGTTAATATAATGTCAATGGAATCTAAATTTGTCCCAGAAATAAAGGGAACATTAAGAAATTATATTGTTGAAGTTCCGTTAATAATTGGAGAGTGTAGTGGAATAAAAATATTTGGTAAGAGAATAAAATCTTTACTGTTTACTACAGATGTAGCCATGATTAGAAATACAAATGCAGATGCTATAATGGCTGTATATCCCTTTACTCCACAACAATTAATAACAGATGTCCTTATAATGGCAGCTGATGTACCTGTTTTTTGCGGAGTTGGGGGCGGAATTACTCAAGGAAAAAGAGTAGTGAATCTTGCTTTAGATGCAGAATTTAAAGGCGCGATTGCTGTAGTAGTTAATTCTCCTACATCAGATGAAGTTATTAGAACTATTAGAGCTACAATAGATATTCCAATTGTAGTTACTGTAGTCTCAGAAAATACAGATATATTAGAGAGAATTCAGGCTGGTGCCACAATATTAAATGTATCAGGTGGCAAGAATACTCCGAATATTATTAGGCGAATTAGAGAAATATCACCTGAATGTCCTATAATAGCTACAGGTGGACATACGGAAGAAAGTATAATGGAAACAATAGTTGCAGGTGCTAATGCAATAACGTATACACCTCCATCAACAACAAAAATAATGGGAGAATTAATGGGTAGGTATAGATAGTCGAAAAAGATAATAAAAGGATACTAGTTGCAGGGCTGCTGCAACTTTTTTTATACAAATAAATATGAACAGGTACATCATTTATGGTATACTTAAGATGTATTTTTAAACTAAGAGGGAGAATTCCGTACTATGGGTAAAATGTATATTATTGATAGAATAGAGGCGAATTACATTGTCATAGAATCTCCAGAGGGGGATATAATCAATGTAAAAAAAGAATTTTTAAATGGAAATGGAAAAGAAGGAGATTGCTTAATTAAAAAAGATAACTACTTTAAAATAGATAGAGAAGCTACAAAGAAAAGACAAGTTGAGATAGCTAATAAATTAAAGGGGATGTGGAATTAGAAATATGAAAGAAGGCATTGATGAAATAATAGGGGAAGATAAATCGAATTTAGGTAACAATAAAAGTAATAAGTCAAATTTTTTTAAAGATTGGGTAGTGCCCTTAGTTATTGCATTTGTATTAGCCTTTTTAATAAAACAATATATTCTTTTTAAAGTGTATATTCCATCAGGATCCATGATTCCAACATTAAATGTAGGAGATCATCTTTTTGTTACAAAAGTATATAATCTAGATAATATAGAAAGAGGAGATATACTTGTATTTGATTCAAAGGAATTAAGTGATTTGTTAATAAAAAGAGTGATAGGACTCCCTGGGGATAATATAAAAATAGTAGATGGACAGATATCAGTAAATGGTGAGGAAGTCCAAGAAGATTATACAATAAACAAGGATAATTTCTATGGAGAATTTCATGTGCCAGAGGGCAAGTATTTTTTCTGTGGTGATAATAGACCCGACTCCTATGATTCTAGGAAATGGGCGAATCCATATATTAATGGAGAAGATATACAGGCGAAAGCTCAGGTAAAGGTCTATCCATTTAGCGATTTTGGGAGTATTAAATAAAAAAGTATAAAGAGAAGAAAGAGGTGCCGTAAGATATGAAAATTGAACCGAAAAAAGATCCAAAGAAGAGCCCAAAGAAACCTAAAATATCCCTTGTTGTTTATTTTATAATAACTATGTCAATACTGTTAGTTGTAAATTATTCTAAAGATATATATAACAATGAAGAAATAAACTACAATAAATTTTTAAGTATGGTAGATGAGAAGCAAATATCTGAAATTGTAATTGCATCTGATAGCCTATTGATTACTCCAAAGCCAGGAACTGAGTTTGAGGGTAAAACAGTATATACTGCAAATATTAACGATGATAAGTTAATAGATAAGTTGATAGCATCTGGAGAAATAGATTTTACAGGTAAGAATCCAAAGGAATCAATAATGATGAATATATTGGTTTCTTGGGGTATACCAATCTTATTCCTATTTGTAATGTATAAGTTTTTCTTTTCGAAGATGTTAGGCAAAATGGGAGGCGGAATGGGCTCCATAGGTAAAAGCAATGCGAAAATATATGCTGAAAATGATATCAAAGTTACATTTAAGGATGTGGCAGGTCAAGAAGAGGCTAAGGAATCCCTAGAGGAAGTTATAGACTTCTTAAATTGCCCAGCAAAATATACAGAGATAGGTGCTAAATTACCTAAGGGAGTTTTATTAGTAGGCCCTCCAGGAACAGGTAAAACACTTATAGCAAAGGCAGTAGCGGGAGAAGCCAAAGTTCCATTTTTCTCTTTATCAGGTTCAAGCTTTGTTGAGATGTTTGTTGGAGTTGGAGCGTCAAGAGTTAGAGAATTATTTAAGGATGCTGAACAAAAGGCACCATGTATAATTTTTATTGATGAAATTGATGCTATAGGTAAAAGCCGTGATAGTCAGATGCAAAGTAATGATGAAAGAGAACAAACTTTAAATCAATTATTATCTCAAATGGATGGATTTGATTCATCTAAGGGAATAGTAATTCTAGCAGCTACTAATAGACCTGAAATACTTGATAAGGCTCTACTTAGGCCAGGTAGATTTGATAGACGAGTTATTGTTGATAGACCTGACTTTAAGGGAAGAGAAGCAATACTTAAAGTTCATGTAAAAAGCGTTTTCTTAGATGATGGAGTAGATTTAAAGGAAGTTGCTAAGGGAACTCCAGGAGCTGTAGGAGCAGATCTTGCAAATATAGTTAATGAATCTGCTTTAAGGGCTGTTAAGCATGGTAGAAAGCGAGTTATTCAAGAAGATTTAAGAGATGCTGTTGAAGTAATTATAGCAGGTAAAGAAAAGAAGGATAGAATCCTTTCAGAGAAGGAAAAAAGAATTGTTGCCTTCCATGAAGTTGGTCATGCATTAGTTGCAACCCTTTTAAAGGATGCAGATCCAGTACATAAGATCACAATAGTCCCTAGAACAATGGGAGCTTTAGGATATACAATGCAGCTTCCAGAGGAAGAGAAATTCTTAACTTCTAAGGAAGAATTATATAATCAAATTACAGTAATGCTTGGTGGAAGATCTGCTGAAGAAGAGGTATTTGCAATAGTTTCTACAGGAGCATCTAATGACATAGAAAGAGCTACACAAACTGCTAGAAGCATGGTAACTACTTATGGTATGAGTGATAGATTTGATATGATGGCATTAGAATCTATACAAAGTAAGTATCTTGATGGAAGAGCAGTTAGAAATTGTAGTGAAGAAACATCAACAATTATTGATCAAGAAATATTAAAAATTATAAGGGATGCTCACAATAAAGCTAGAACTATTTTAAGAGAAAATAGAGAATTACTAAATAAAATTTCTGAAGCTCTTTTAGAGAAGGAAACACTATTTGGTGAGGAATTTATGGAAATAGTATGTGTGGACTATCCTGAATTAAAGAGAGTAAAGAAAGTAGAAGTAATAGACAAGACTAAAAAGGTAGAATCTTTAGGTAAAACTAAAGATGAGGACAGAGATGAAACTATAACTATTAATACAGAATTAGGCGAAGAAATAGATAAAACGCTTTAAGCAAAATCAAAAAAAATAACAAGCCAGTATGCTTGCATATCTGGTCTGTTATTTATTTTCATTTGCTTTGAATTAAAAAAGAGGTGCTTTTTTGGAAAAAGATTTAGAATACTTAATGGAGCAAGTTAAGCTTCAAGAGACTATTAAAATTTTAGATGGAGAAATATTAAGTTATATTGCAAAGAGAAAGTATATTACAGAATATATTATTGAATATAGGAAAAAGTATATAGAGGAATATAAAGATGATGAAGATAGGGTTATAGAATTTTTTGATCATGAAGTCTTTGTTAAGGAAGAAGCTTATAAAACAATAGATAAAAGATTAAAAGAGTTTACTACACTTAAAGAAGCCCCATACTTTGGTAAGATTACTTTTACAGAAGAAAGTGAAGGAGTACAGGAATTATATGTAGGAAGGTTTGGATTAACTCCAGAGGAAACATATGAACCTGTAATTGTTGACTGGAGAGCACCAATTGCATCTTTATTTTATAAAGGTACTTTAGGTGAGAGTTACTATACCTCACCAGTAGGGGATATTCCAGCAAATCTTTTAGCAAGACGTCAGTTAGTATTAAAAAAGGCTGAGCTTAAAGGTATATTCGATTCAGCTATAGATGTTAAGGATGAAATACTTCAAATGGTCCTAACATCTAACTCAGGTGAAAAGTTAAAAGATATAGTTATGACAATTCAACAGGAGCAGGATGAAATCATAAGAGCTCCCAAGAATAAAGTTATTGTAGTAAATGGAGTTGCAGGATCTGGAAAGACTACAATAGCACTTCATAGAGTATCATATCTTCTATATAATGATAGAGAACAATTTGGAGATAAGGTATTAATTCTTGGACCTAATGATATATTTATGGACTATATTGCACAGGTTTTACCATCCTTAGGAGAAGGGGGAATCTCACAAGATACCTTCCAAAACTTTGCAATAGACCAAATTGGTTTAAAGGAAAATGTTAAGAGCTACTCAGATTATATTGAAGAGGCCATGAATGGAAATGAAGAGGCTTTAACTGAGTATAAGTATAAAAGTTCAAATTCATTTACAAAACTTTTAGATAATATGATAGAAGATATGGATAAGAGTTATTTCGATATGACTCCTGTAAATCTATTCGGAGAGACTGTAGTGGATATAGCTGAAATCAAGGAATTGTTCACAACTAATTATGGATACATGCCTTTGTTTAGAAGAAGTGAAAAGATAAAGAGAATATTAATTTCAAAAACTAAGGACAAAAGGGATGAAATTATAAGAAAACTTAATGTTGAAACACAAAAGGAAATAGACTCACTTTCTAAAGAGGAATATGAAATACAAAAAAGTAACATGGATTATCAAAGAAGAGAAAAAATTAGAGAAATAATAAGAGGTGTCATGGATTCAAGAGAAGAACTTGATAAATGGATTGACCATGAGGATACTCTTACATTATATAAGAGAATTACAAAAACTGAATCTTTGGCATATATGGATCTAGCAGGAATACTTTATTTAGCAGTAAAGCTTGATGGCATGAAGTGCAAAAAACAAATAAAACATGTTGTCATTGATGAAGCACAAGATTATAATATGACACAGTTTAAAGTTATAAAAGAACTTACCGGTTGCACAAGTTATACAATAGTTGGAGATAGCAATCAAAGGCTTATAGAAACTGAAGAAGAGCCAGCAATGTTACATTTGGAAGAGCTTTTTTCTCAGAATATAGAAAGCTTTAGTTTGAATAAGAGTTATAGATCAACCCAAGAAATAATGCAATATGCTAGTCAATTCATAAAAGAAGATAGCATAATTCCTTTAGTTAGAAATGGGGAACCAGTTCTTGAAGAAGAGTCAACTTCAACTCAAGATACAATAGAGACTCTTGTTTCTATAATAGAGGATTATAAAGAGGAAGGCTTAGAGAATATAGCCATTATAACTAAGGATAAAAATAAACTAAAAGAGATTTCCACGCTATTAAAGCAAAGGACAAAAGTTCTTACCTTTGATCGTGAAGATATGATATATAGTGGAGGACTTGTACTTCTTCCAGCTTATTATGCAAAGGGCTTAGAATTTGACGGAGTAATTTTATTAGACGATTTTAAAAACACTCCAAATCTTGTCAAATATATTATGTGTACTAGGGCACTGCATAGATTAGCGGTAATCAAATAACAGATACCTGCAGGATTTAGCCACTGCAGGTATTTTTTTATGAATAAGCATTGCATAAATATAACGTTTTGATGTATAATTATACTTAAAGTAAATAAGATATATAAGAGATAGATAATAAATTAAGAGAGGGGTAAATAAAATGAAAAACGGAATAATGAAAAAGATATTTACTACAGCGTTAGTTGGAGTAATGTCACTATCACTAATAGCATGTGGGGCAAAAGATGAAACAGCTACTGATAGTTTAACTGCTATAAAAGAAAATAAGAAGGTAATAGTTGGACTAAGTGCAGATTATGCACCTTATGAATCTCATTCCATGATAGATGGTAAGGATGAAATAGTTGGTTTCGATGTTGATTTAGCAAAGGAAGTAGCAAAGGATATGGGAGTTGAGCTAGAAATCAAGGAAATGAGTTTTGATGCTTTAATCGGTGCACTTAAGGCTGGTCAAATAGATATGATTATATCTGGAATGAATCCAGATGATGAGAGAAGAAAGGAAATAGATTTCTCAGATATATACTATGAAGCACAACATGCAGTTTTAATTAATGCAGTAGATAAAGAAAAATACAAAACTGTAGCAGATTTAAATGGGCTAAAAATTGGAGCTCAATTAGCATCAACTCAACAAGCAATTGCTAAAGAAAAGGTTGAGGGTGCAGAACTTACATTATTAGCAGATGTAAACAACTTAATTCTAGAATTAAAAACTGGTAAGGTTTCAGCTATAATAACAGAGGAACCAGTTGCTAAAATAGCTGTTAAGACTAATCCAGAAATGATTCTTTCAGGAATATCATTCAAAGATGAAACTGGTGGAAATGCTATAGGTCTTAAAAAGGATTCACCAGAGCTTGTAGCACAAGTTAATGAAACTATTAAAAGAGTAAAGGAATCAGGAGATTTAGATAAGTTTATCATAGAGGCTAATGAATAAGCCTAAGAATAAAATAGTTAAAAAAGGCTAAGCCTTTAGGAAAACTCCATGGGAGAATAAATACTCCCAAGGAGTTTTTTAATTAGTTTTATACCATAAAAGGGAGTGAAAGTATGTTTAGATTCGATTTTTTAGAAGAGTATATGCCAATATTTCTTGAGGGAGTGCAGATAACTCTAGGTATTTCTATAATAACAGTAATACTTGGAACGCTATTTGGATCACTATTATTTCTTATGAAAAACTCAAGTATTTCAATAGGAAAAGTTAAACCCTTGAAGATATTAGCATCAATATATATTGAAGTAGTAAGGGGAACCCCTATGCTACTACAAATATTATTAGTATATTCAGGCTCAAAACTTATGTTTGGTATTGATTTAACTGCATTTACATCAGCAGTAATTGCAATAGCAGTAAATTCAGCAGCTTATGTATCAGAAATAATTAGAGCTGGAATAGAAGCAGTTGATATTGGACAAACAGAGGCTGCAAGAAGTCTAGGAATGTCTAAGAGTTTGTCCATGAGGTTAATTATTGTACCTCAAGCAATTAAAAATATATTGCCTGCAATAGGTAATGAATTTGTAGCGGTAATTAAGGAATCCTCAATGGCATCTGTTATTGGCGTAGGAGAGCTTATGTTCTCAGCGAAAATAGTACAAGGGGCTACTTATATTTCCTTAGAGCCATTAATGGTTGCAGCAGTATTCTACTTTATATTAACCTTCTCATTAGGAAGATTATTAGGATACGTTGAAAGGAGGATGAAATCTAGTGATACACATTAATAATTTACATAAGAGTTTTGGTAAAAACCATGTTTTAAGGGGTATAGACCAGAACATTAAAAAAGGCGAAGTGGTTGTCGTAATAGGTCCTTCAGGTTCAGGTAAATCTACTTTTTTAAGATGTCTAAATCTTTTAGAGGTGCCGTCTAAAGGTGAAATAGTATTTGAAGAGAATAATATTACAGATAAAAAAGTAAATATAGATAATCTTAGAGCTAAGATGGGAATGGTATTTCAACAATTTAATCTTTTCCCGCATAAAACAGTATTGCAAAACATTACCTTATCGCCAATAAAAGTGAAAAAGATAAGTATTGAAGATGCAAATAAGAAGGCTATGGATTTATTAGATATGGTTGGATTAAGAGAAAAAGAAGGGGCTTATCCAGCATCCCTTTCAGGTGGACAAAAGCAAAGAATAGCAATTGCTAGAGCTCTTGCTATGGAACCTGATGTTATGCTTTTTGATGAACCAACTTCAGCATTAGATCCAGAAATGGTAGGAGAAGTTCTAGCAGTTATAAAAAAGCTAGCTAAAGAAGGTATGACTATGGTAGTAGTTACTCATGAAATGGGCTTTGCAAAAGAAGTTGGAGATAGAATATTATTTATGGACGAAGGAAAGATTGTAGAAGAAGGAACTCCAGAGGAAATATTTAATAATACTAAAAATGCAAGGACAATAGATTTTTTATCAAAAGTACTATAAAATTTTTATAAAAAGTAATATAGAAAAAACCAGCAATAAGAATGTATACACATCTTATTGCTGGTTTTTAATTTTTACTAATATTTATCCTTTAGAATAATGAATATAAAAGATATTATTTTTAATAGAAGTTTCCATAACCTCTAAAAGCTGAGCCTAATGCTACTGCTGCAATTATCATAAATACTATTAATAGAACAAATATTACTGAAATTATTATAACAGGAACCCATGTAGTACCACCAATAGCTCTTAGCCTTTGAGATAAAAGCTGTTGATTCATTCCATTTGTTGCCTTAACAGTGCGAATTTTATCTATAGAATACTTAATATAAATTTGATTAGCAAACATACCAGAACCAATCATAATCAATAAAGATAGCAAAGATTGTACGCCATTAGGAAGTAAAAAGAGACTGGCAGCAGAAACTGCGAAAAGAATACATGCAACGGCATATAGTTTCCTATAGCATAACCAAATCCAGCCAAATAAGAATGCAGGCCAATTCCAAGAAATGAAATTAGATTTATCTTGGCTTCTATTCCATTTATCCATATAATATTCAGTGTTTTTAGGACCTAATAAATCCATCATCTCACTTGGAGAAACTCCATTGTTATCTGTGAAGGAATTTCCTTGATTATAGTTGGAATTTTGATTGTAGCTAGAATTTTGATTGTAGTTAGAATTTTGATTGTAGTTAGAATTTTGATTGTAGTTAGCATTTGGACCAAAATCAGGATTCTGGTTAGAACCTTGGTTATAGCCATTATTTTGATTATAATTAGAGTCTTGATTATAATCAGTATTTTGATTATAGTTAGGACCTTGGTTAGAGTTAGAATTTTGATTATAGCTAGAGTCTTGGTTAGAGTTAGAATTTTGATTATAGCTAGAGTCTTGGTTAGAGTTAGTATTTTGATTATAGCTAGAGTCTTGACTAGAGTTATTATTTTGGTCATTGTCACTACTTGTTTCTATATCAGATTCAGAATTAATTGTATTATTTGAAGGACAAGCTAGATTAATACAAACCTTGTTTGCATCTAACTCTTCTCCGCAGCTTGGACAAAACATTATAATTCCCCCTTAAAATAGTAAATGTAAAAAGTCTTATTGTTAATTTTAATATAAAGTTCCATAACCAGGATCAATTGTATTGTAGCTCTCTGTAAAACCTGCAATTACACCCATTATGAATAGTAAACCAAATATAACTGAAAGTATTATAACTGGAACCCATGTAATACCACCATTAGCTCGTAATCTATCAAATAGAATCGATGGATTCATTCCAGTAGTTAGTTTAACAGTACGAATTTTGTCTATAGAATGTTTAATATAAATTTGATTAGCAAATAAAGCAGAACAAATCATAATAGCAAAACCTATTATAGAACTTGCCCATCCAGGAAGGAAAATCGAAGATACGGTAGTAACTACTAAAACTATAGCTGCATAGCTATACATTTTCCTAAAACATAACCAAATGAAGCTAAATAAGAATGCAGGCCAGTTCCAAGAAATAAAACTAGAATTTTCTTGGCTTTTATTCCACTTATCCATATAGTATTCAGTGTTTTTAGGACCGAAAAATTCCATCATTTCACCAGCAGAAATTCCGTTTTTATCGATAGAAGAATTTCCTTGATTATTGTTATAACCTTGATTATAGTAATTATTTTGATTATTGTTAGGATTCTGATTGAAGCCATTATTTTGGTTGCTGTTAGCATTCTGATTGTAGCCATTATTTTGATTGTTGTTAGAATTCTGATTGTAACCAGCATTTTGATTATTGTTAGAATTCTGATTGTAACCAGCATTTTGATTATTGTTAGAATTCTGATTGTAACCAGCGTTTTGATTATTGTTATTATTTTGATTGTAACCAGCGTTTTGATTATTGTTATTATTCTGATTGTAGCCAGCGTTTTGATTATTGTTATTATTCTGATTGTAACTAGCGTTTTGATTATTACTCTGATTTTGATTGTAACCAGTATTCTGATTATTGTTAGGGCTTTGATTAAAGCCGGCATTTTGATCATTGTTAGTAGGGTTCTCATTCTCATCAACATTTTCTATAGGTGAGTCATTGTTATTAATTGTTTCTTTTTCAAATTCAGACTCAAATTCAGAAGTAGTTTGAGAATTTGAAGGACAATCTGAATTGATGCAAACATTATTTGTATCTAATTCCTTGCCGCAGCTTGGACAAAACATCGTAATTCCCCCTTAAAATAATTAACATAAAGAATAGTCTTTAATAAGTATACAATA
Organism: Clostridium vincentii; assembly: GCF_002995745.1. Classification (GTDB taxonomy): domain Bacteria; phylum Bacillota; class Clostridia; order Clostridiales; family Clostridiaceae; genus Clostridium; species Clostridium vincentii. The sequence goes on from NZ_PVXQ01000002.1 coordinate 162,962, forward strand.
AAATACTATTATATACATAATAACACTAAAAGCAACATTAGATAAAGTTATTATCTATTGTAATTATACAGTTATAATCTGGATGTATTTCCTTTACGGAATTTTCTATATCTTGCTTTAAAGCCTCATGAGTCATGATTTTTCTTAAAGTTTGTGGGTCTACAACTATATCAAAGATTAAATTCTTCTTTTCACCTTTTCCTACAATTCTAAAATCATGCATAGATAAAATTAAAGGATTATAACTTATAATTTTTGAAACCTCTTCATGGGTTTTATTTATTTCTACATTAGTAATGCAAATAGGATCCATATGGATAACAAGATAGATTCCTAGTTTGTCAGAAATTTCTCTTTCCGCATTATCAATTATTTCATGGATGTCCATTACATCAATATCGGAAGGAATTTCCGCATGAATAGAAGACATACATTTTCCAGGCCCATAGTTATGAACTATAAGATCATGAACTCCGGTAATATGCTCATAGTCTAATACGAGCCTCTTAATATTAGCTACTAAATCTTTATCAGGAGCTTCTCCAAGAAGAGGATTAACAGTGTCTTTAACTAAGTTGAAGCCTGAATAAATAATAAATAGTGCAATTGCAGCACCAAAATATCCATCAACAGGAAAGCTAGTAAATTTAGAAGCTAAAAATGAAATCGCAACGCAAGAAGATGTGAATACATCGCCTAGGGCATCCACTGAAGCTGCTTTTAATGCGCTGGAATTAATTTTGTTTCCTACAAACTTATTAAAGGTTGATAACCATATTTTTAATGTAATAGAAATAACTAAAAGTATAAATGGTATTGTTTGAAAGCTTACTTGAGTTGGGTTTAGGATTTTTTCAATTGAAGCTTTTACAAATTGAATACCTACAAGCATAACCATAAAAGCAACTATTAAAGCTGATAAGTATTCGATTCTGCCATGTCCAAATGGATGCTCGGCATCTGCAGGCTTTTCGGCCATCTTAAAACCAACTATAGTAATTATAGAGGATGCGGTATCAGATAAATTATTAAATGCATCTGCCATAACTGCTATACTAGAGACAAGTATCCCAACTGTTAGTTTCACTGCAAATAAGGTGAAATTAACTATAATACCAACTACTCCACCTAGAACTCCATAAGAACCTCTAACTTTTTCATTCTGGACAGCATCTTTATTTTTTATATATTTATTAACTAATATATTCGATAACATATATTTTCATTCCCTTCATAATTTTAGAACTATAGTTAAGTGTATAATATATTGCCAAAAAAATCAATTTAATTTAGCTCCTTGTTCACTTAATGTAAGTTTGATAAAATAATAGTATTATTATAAGTAGAAAACAAATAATTACACATCATAAATATAAAAGGAGGAATTTATTTTGGAAGAGCAATTAGCGTTAGAACTATTAGAATTTATAAATGAAAGCGTAACAGCTTATCATGGGGCTTATGCAATGAAATCAATACTTGACGAGGAAGGTTTTGTAGAAATAAAAGAAAATAAAAAGTGGAACCTTACTAAGGGTGGGAAATATTATGTCATGAAAAATCAATCCGCCATTGTTGCCTTTGAGATAGGTGAAGGAAAATTAGAAGAGGATGGATTTAGGTTAATTGGGGCTCATACAGATTCACCTACATTTAAAATTAAACCTAAGGCAGAAATTGAGGTTGAAAGTACTTATCTTAAATTAAATACTGAAGTGTATGGTGGTCCTATTCTTAGCACGTGGTTTGATAGACCTTTGTCTTTAGCAGGAAGGGTTTCATTAAAAGGAAAATCTCCATTAAAACCTGAGAATAGGCTTGTTAATATTGATAGACCATTATTAATTATACCTAATATGGCAATACATATGAATAGAGGAGTAAATGATGGATATGCTTTCAATAAACAGAAAGATACATTGCCACTTATCGGCTTTATTAATGAAAAATTTGAAAAAGATTCTTATTTGTTAACTTTAATTAGTAAAGAATTAGGGGTTCCAAAGGAAGAAATAATGGATTTTGATTTGTTTTTATATGAGTACGAAAAGGGTTGTATTTTTGGATTGGAAAATGAATTTATTTCAGCTGGAAGATTAGATGATTTGTGGATGGTTTTCACTGGTGTTAAGGCATTAGTAGATAGTAAGAAAAATAAGGCTACAAAGGTTATGGTAGCTATTGATAATGAAGAGATAGGGAGTTTAACAGCACAAGGTGCACAGTCTACTTTTCTTAAAACTTTACTTGAAAGAATCGCTTTAGGGCTTGGTAAAAATAAGGAGGAGTTTTTTAGAACATTATCAAATTCTGTGATGATTTCAGCAGATTTAGCTCATGCGCTTCATCCTAATCAAGTTGAAAAACATGATCCGTCAAATCATCCTGTTCTTGGTGGCGGTCCTGTAATAAAGATGGCTGCGTCAGGAAGTTATTCCACTGATAGTAATTCTTCAGCAATATTCCAAGCTATTTGTCTTGAGGAGAAGGTTCCTTATCAAAAGTTTGTAAATAGATCTGATGTTAAAGGCGGAACAACTATAGGACCAATGTCAGCAGCAGATTTAGGAATACCTGTTATTGATATGGGGGCACCAGTTTTAGGAATGCATTCAGTCAGAGAATTGACTGCAGTAAAAGATAATGCCTACACAATTAAGGCATTTACTAAGTTTTTCAATTTATAAAATAAATAATTATAAATTTTCAAGAAGCTCTAAAGTTTTCGATACTTTAGGGCTTCTTTTTTTATGTTTTATTATGCATCTTCACATATAGGACTGTGTATTAGATAAATGTTGTTAATGATTAGAAATATGTGACTTTGGCAAGTATCTAGATGGCGGTGATTATATTGATAAAAAATGATTGTGATCTTGCAAATTTAAATGAGCATATGAAGAAAACTTTAAAATTAAATTTATGTCAGAGCAGGGCAAAAAATATTAATAGTTGTCCTATATGTGGACATGACAAATATATAAAGTATGGATTTTATAGTGGAGTACAAAGATACAAATGTAAAAATAGATACTGCGAAAAGACCTTCTCTTTAAGTACTAATTTTATTTGGAGCTATTCAAAGAAGAGCCCAGAAAAATGGGCGGAATTTATTGAACTTATGTTAGCAAAAAAAACACTTAGGTACTGTGCGAAAAAATTAGAAATAAATTTATCAACAGCATTTTACTGGAGACATAAGGTCCTGAAGGGATTAACTTTTCATAATATTCCAAAGTACTTATATGGGGATGTTCATATTGGAAAGGCTATTATGAGAGAAAATTTTAAGGGCAATAGGAATATAAAAGATTCTTTTAGAAAAGATATATGGATAGTTGCAGCTAAGGGAAAACAAGACAATATACTGTCCCTGCCTGTGTGCAAGAATGGTTGGAATGCTAAAGAGTTTGAAGAAAAGGTATATAAAAAAATAGATAAAGAGTCTTATATTAAAGCTTATGGGGATAGATATATTTGGGCAATTGCAAAGAAACATAATTTAAATTCTATCAAAACAAAAGAAGAGGTGGAATTAAAAATTCGTAATTTCACAGGAAATGTTAATAAGTGGTTTAGTTGTTTTAGAGGAATAGCTACTAAATATCTGAGGGGATACCTTTGCTGGTTTATAATTTTTTATAGAGATAAAGAATTTACAAATATGAGTATTTTATATGAATTAGCAAAGGATTGTAGTTTTATAAATACGGAAAAAATAAGGCTTGTTCTAGAAGAATAAAGAATGTCTATAACAACATTTAATTAATACACAGAGCTATACTTTAAATCAACAAATATAAAAGATCACCTTTTGATAATTCGCATTAAAATCTAAATTAGTCTAATATTTTTGCCTTCAATGGGGAAAACTAATATAAGACCAAACTTCAAACTAAGAGGTGAATTAATTGATCATAAAAGAGAATACAAAGTGTAGAAAACATGTTTTAAATGAATTAAACCTTGGATTTACTCAAATAAAAGAGAATTATAAATATATAAAGGATTTAGCAAGAAATAAAGGAGAAATTATAGGATCAGGTGAATGGCTCCTTGATAATATTTACCTAATAGAAAAAGAATATAAGAATATAAAAAAGAATATGCCAAAGGAATACTTTGATAATCTTCCTCTATATAAAGGAGAAGATACAAATCAAATTCCAAGAATATTAATATATGCTAAAGAATTTATAAAGATTAAAGAGGGGATAGTGAATCAGGAAGAAATAATAAAATTTATAAATAGAAAAGAAGAAAAATTCACAATGGGAGAGCTATGGGCATTCCCATTAATGCTGCGCATATCAATAATAATAGAGTTATCCAGAATAACTCAGAAGCTTGTAAAGACTCAAAAACAAAAGCTAGCACAAAGTTCAGGTGAAGAGATTCAGCAGGATAGTGATGACATAATAAAAAGTAATTTTTTAGAGGTATCTATAGAGCAGGCTATAAGTATTTGTATTAATTCATTAAGAGAAATAGAGGGAATAAGTTGGAGAAATTTCTTTAATAGCACCTGTGAAGTTGAGAAGCTTTTAGTTCAGGATCCACATGGAACCTATGAGAAAATGGACTTTAAATCTAAAGATTACTATAGGCATAGATTAGAGAAAGTATCTAGGAAGCTAAAGACTGATGAGAAGATTTTATGTGAAAAGGTTTTGGAACTTTCAAGAAGGGATAATAAAGAAGAGTATAAGAATCATGTTGGGTATTATCTTATGGATGAAGGTATCAAAGAGTTAGCAAAGAGTTTTAAGGGCAATATTAAAGTAAGAAATATATATTCAGAAAAAGGATTTATTGCATTAAATTTAATAGTGACAGTAGCTCTAATTTCTATAGCTTTATCTCTTGGAAATTTACTTGGAGCTAGATTTACTATGACTGAGTATGTAGTTTTAGTAGCTTTAATGCTTGTCCCAGCTAATGAGATTGTTGTGGCACTAACTAATTGGATAGCTGGCAAAATTGTCCCAATTAGATTTATTCCAAGGCTTAATTTCTCAAGTGAGGTACCAAAAGAAGGGAAAACAATAATAGTAATACCAGCTATTGTACCATCTGAAGCAAGAGCAAATCAGCTTATGGAACAGCTTGAAGTGGCGTATTTAGCAAATACAGATAGTAATTTTTATTTTGCTTTATTAGGAGATTTTAAGGATAGTAAAGTTGAAAAAAGTGAAGATGAGGAAGCGATACTTAAGGCGGTTTTAATGGAGACCTTAAGACTTAATTCTAAATATTTTCAGGGGGAAGATCATTTCTTCTTCTTTAACCGCGAAAAACTATTTAATCCAAATGAAGGAGCTTTTATCGGAAAAGAAAGAAAAAGAGGAAAGATTATGGAATTTATGGCCCTCCTTAAAGGGGACAGCAACCATACCTACAACGTGATAAGTAGTGATATGGAAAATATACGAGATGCGAAGTACATAATAACATTGGATGCAGATACCTTTATGCCAAGAGATTCGGCAAAAGAATTAGTAGGAGCTATGAGTCATGTTTTAAATAAAGTATATAGACAGGATAAAAAAGTTCTTCATGGATATGGAATTATGCAACCCAAGGTTAGTATTAATCTTGAGAGTAAAAACAAAAGTTTATTCTCAAGAATATTTGCTGGAGAAAGTGGGGTAGATGGCTATTCTGTCGCCTATTCAGATACTTATGAAGATTTATTTGGAGAAGGCAGTTTTGTTGGAAAAGGAATAATAGACATAGATGCTTTTTATTCTATATTAAAAGAAGAAATTCCTGATAATTCAGTTTTAAGCCATGATTTATTAGAAGGGGCTTATGTTAGATGTGGATTAATTACAGATGTAGAGTTTATTGATAATTATCCATCATCCTATGAAGGAAGCTGCAAGAGATTACATAGGTGGACTAGGGGAGATTGGCAACTTTTAAGCTGGCTATTTTCCTCTAAAATATCGGCTCTTTCAAAGTGGAAGTTAGTAGACAATTTAAGGAGGAGCTTGCTTGCGGCCTGTCTTTTGCTTGCTGTAATATTGAATGTAACATTATTTAGAGGTGGAAGTGATATAACACTTCTATGCTTTTTAGGTAGTATTACTCCGCTAATTTTTACAGTTACAGATTTTGTTGTTACCCCAAAGATTAAGTTAATGGGAACATTTAAGAGTTGTACACAAATAATTATTATTATAAGTTTTATTCCATATCAAGCTTATCTAATGGTAGATGCCATTATTAGAAGTTTATATAGGATGTTTATATCTAAAAAAAACCTATTACAATGGCAAACTGCTGAGGATGCAGAAAAAACAATTAATAATTCACTAGGATGTTATATAAGAAGAATGTGGTTTGCAATTTTTTGCGGAGTTGTGCTTGTCGCTCTTACTTTAGGGCAGAGATTAGCTGTGAATTTTGTGAATTTGCCATTAGCAGGCCTATGGGCTTTTAGTCCATATATTGCATATAGGATAAGCTTGGTTAAAGTTGTGGAAGAATATTCTTTAGAGAAGGGAGATAAGGAGTTTCTTCGCGATAATGCCCGTAGAATTTGGGCATATTATGAGGACTTTGTTAATGAAGAAAATAATTATTTAGCACCAGATAATTATCAAGAAAAACCCTATAAAGGAGTTGCACATAGAACTTCACCAACTAATATCGGTATGGGGTTAACGAGTAACTTGGTAGCCTATGATCTTGGATATTTACATTTTGGGGAGGTTGTCAAAAGACTTGAACTAGTTTTAAAAGGAATGAATAGTCTTGAGAAATATAACGGACATTTTTTAAATTGGTATGATACAAGAACTGGCGAACCTTTATGGCCGAGATACATTTCCACAGTGGATAGTGGGAATTTAATAGGATATATGTGGATAGTTGCGGAAACTTTGGAGGAGTATAAGAAAAATCCTTTAATTAGGGAAGAGGAGATCACGGCTTTACGTGATACTATGAAAATTTGTAAAATTCCTCTAGAGATAGATAAAGATTTAACTAGCAGTACTTATATACATATATTAGAAGAAGCTTCAAATAGTCTTGAGGATAGTGAAGATTATTGGGTAAAGAAGTTAAAGAAAGAGATAGAAGCAAAAATATATTATCATAATTATTTTTTTGGAGGGATAGAGGAACTATTAATTAATAAAAAGGATCTATCTGCCAATGAACTTGTAAGTTACTTAGAAGAAATTGTAATTTCTAAGGATGGACAGGACGAACAATTAATTAAAAAGAGAATAGAAGATTTGAAAGCCTTTATAGATAAAGTAGATAATATAATAGAAGCGATATATAAGAGTATAAAGGAAATGAATTTTTATTTTCTTTATGATAATCAAAGAGATCTTTTTTTCATAGGTTACAATCTTGAGGAAAATTCTCTTGGAAAATCCTATTATGATTTATTGGCATCAGAGTCAAGGGCAACTTCATTTATAACTATAGCTTTAAATCAGATTCCACAAAAACATTGGTTTAATCTTGGTAGGTCCATGACTAATGCATTTAAGGGCAAAAGTCTAGTTTCCTGGAGTGGAACTATGTTTGAATACTTTATGCCTAATCTTATAATGAAAAATTATGAAGATACCTTACTAGATGTTACATATAGATCTGTTGTTAATGCTCAAAAAGAATTCGCTGGACAAAAAAATGTGCCCTGGGGAATTTCAGAGTCAGCCTATTATCAAGTTGATAATGGAGATACTTATCAATATAAGGCATTTGGAGTACCGGGCATTGGAATAAAAAGAGGTCTTGAAGATGAACTAGTTATTTCACCTTATTCAACTTTGATCTCCTTGCCGTATACAAAAAAAGAAGGAATAGAAAATCTTAGAAGACTGCAGAGTCAAGATATATATGGAAGATATGGATTTATTGAAGCCATAGATTATACTCCAAAGAGGGTAAATAAAATGGATTCTGGTGAATCGGAAGAGGGTTATAAGGAAGTCAGATGTTATATGGTGCATCATTTAGGGATGTCCTTTATGGCTTTAAATAATGTTTTGAATAATAATATATTTGTAGAAAGGTTTCATAGAATACCAGCTGTAAAAGCAACGGAGCTATTATTACAGGAAAAAGTTCCAGAGAGGATAACATTTGAGCAGGAAGAAAACGTTACCTTAGTTAGAAATATCATGGAGAAGGAAGACTTTGTTCCAAGATTTTTTGAAGGAGCAAAGATGGAAAATCCTCAGGTTCTTTTATTATCAAATGGAAGCTATTCTACAATGTTAACTTTAACAGGAAGTGGATATGGAAAAAAGGATGATATGACAGTTTACAGATGGAAGGGTGATAGTACCTCAGACAGTAGTGGAAGCTTCATATATATAAAGAATTTAAATTCTAATGAATATTGGAGTTCAACATATGAGCCATGCAAAAATGAAGGAGAGGCCTATAAAGTTCTATTTGCTTTGGATAAGGCAACATACAGGAGACGAGATGGTTCTATAGGAAGTGAAATGGAAGTTGTTGTATCTCCTGAGGACGATGTAGAAATTAGAAGGATTACCTTGAAAAATCTTGGAGAAAAGAGCAGAAGTTTAGAGATTACAAGTTATATGGAGGTAACATTGCAATCCTTTGAAGGGGATGCAGTTCATCCTAGCTTTTCTAATCTGTTTATTTCTACAGAATATGATAGTGAAAAAGGATGTTTACTTGGAAGTAGAAGAGCTAGGGTTAAGGATGGGACAGTGCCCTTTATAGTGCATAAAATTATAACGGATGGTGAAATTGAAGGGGTAGTAACCTATGAAACATCAAGAATTAATTTTATAGGAAGAGGTAGAGAATTAAAAAATCCAAAAGCCTTAGATAATGATGCCGCTCTCTTAAATACAGTGGGAACAGTTCTTGACCCAATTATGAGTATGAGAGCAGCGTTAAGACTTGAAGCCGGAGAAGAAAAAGATGTTTACTTTATTACAGGAACAGCTAATTCAAAGGAAGATGCCTTAAGTATTGCTGGAAAGTATGAAGAAATTACTAAGCTTAGGAAAAGCTATAACGCATATAACAGGGCAGTTCAACTTGAGCTAAAGGGCCTTGGAATAAAATCAAGTCAGGCAAATACTTATCAAAGCTTAGCGTCTTACATATTATTTTTGCATAACTGTAGAACAGATAGAGAAAATTCTATAAAGAATATAAATAAGCATCAAGAGGATCTTTGGGCTTACGGTATTTCGGGAGATTTACCAATAGTGATGGCTTTAGTAAATAGTGAGAATGATATGGAATTAGTTAGAGGATTAATTAAAATGCACTGCTACTGGAAAAATAAAGGCTTAAAGGCTGAACTTCTTATTTATAATGAGGAAGAAACGTCCTATGAGCAGCCTCTACAACAAAGTATATTAAGTGCTATTAATTTTTCTAAGGAAGGAGATATTTTAAATAAAAGTGGAGGAATTTTTCTTCACAATAAAGCTACACTTCAGGATGATATAAAAGAACTTTTAATTGGTATTGCGGCACTTTATGTTGATGGATGCAAGGGATCCTTGATAACTCAAGTTAAGGATGTACAATCATTAGTTGAAACTGGAGCTTTAAGACACAAGGAACTTTGTAATTTCAATAGGATTAAAATAGAGAAGCAGAATCGTAGCCAGGAAGATGACCTTATTTTTGAGGAGAACCATGAAGAATATAGGAAGGATGAAAGCTATAACATAGAGAAGTTGGACTTTTACAATGGATATGGAGGTTTTGATCCAGCAGATAAAAGTTATGTTATAAAGCTAGATAAATATAATAATACTCCAGCTCCTTGGATAAATGTAATTTCAAATGAGGATTTTGGTTTTCATATTTCCGAGGTTGGTTCATCTTATACATGGTGTAAAAATAGTCGAGAAAATAAAATAACAACATGGAGTAATGACTGGATAATTGACCCTCAAGGGGAAGCGTTATTTCTTAGAGATGATAAAAGTGGAGAGCGTTTTTCTATAACTCCGAAACCAATTAGAGATGACGGGGAGTATATAATTAAACATTCCTTCGGATATTCTACCTTTAGCCATACAGCTTATGGAATAAGGGGAGAGCAACAACTTTTTTGCCCAAAGGGAGAAAAGTTGAAGATTCAGAGGGTTAATTTAGAAAATATATCAGATAAGAATAGGGAAATATCTCTTTACTATTATGCACAGCTTGTACTAGGAGTAATTAATTACAATAGTGCTAGATATATCAGTACTTCTATTGAGGATGAATTTATAATGGGAGAGGCTCCTTATAGCAAGTATTTTGGGCATTTAAAGGCCTATCTTACTATTTTAGGGGGAGATGAACGCTCCTTTACTGGAGATAGAAAAGAATTTATTGGAGTAGGAGAAGACTTGTCTACTGCAAATGCTCTAAAACATAAAAAGTTGTCTAATAGAGCGGGTAGTATATATGATCCATGTTTAGCATGTGAGACAAAAATAAAATTAGCACCTGGTGAAAAAAAGGAGATAATTATCCTATTTGGTCAGGAGGAAAATACAGAGGATATAGAGAAAATAATAGAAAAATATAAAAAGGAAGAGGAAGCCTATAAAGCTTTAGAGAATGTAGAGCAATATTGGACAGATTTCCTAGGAAATATACAGGTTAAGACAAAGGATAAATCTATGGATTATCTATTAAATGGATGGTTGTTATATCAAACATATAGCTGTCGATATTTAAGTAGAACTGCCTTTTATCAATCAGGTGGAGCCTATGGATTCCGAGATCAGCTTCAAGATTCAATGTCACTAGGGATAGTAAAACCTGAAATAACTAAAACACAAATTATAAGAAGTGCATCTAGGCAATATTTAGAGGGAGATGTCCAACATTGGTGGCATCCTGTTATAAATAGTGGAATAAGAACAAGATTTTCAGATGATTTATTATGGTTACCCTATGTAACAGCTGAATATATAAAAAGAACAGGGGATTATAGTATTTTAGATGAAAAGGCAGATTATTTGGAGGATGAACCTCTAAGAGAAGGAGAAGATGAAAGGTATACCATTGTAAATAATTCTAGTCATGAGGGCAGTATTTATGAGCATTGCAATAAGGCTATAGAAAAAGCTTTGAAATTTGGTGAGCATAATATTCCTCTAATGGGTAGTGGAGATTGGAATGATGGTATGAGTACTATTGGAAATAAGGGAAAGGGAGAGAGCGTATGGCTTGGATGGTTCCTGTATAAGATACTTAATAATTTCATTGATATTTCTACTTTTAGGAGAGATAATGAGCTGAAAAAACACTATATAGATATGAAAGGATTTATTCAGGAAAACCTTGAGAAAAATGCCTGGGATGGTGGTTGGTATAGAAGAGCCTACTTTGATGATGGAACGCCTCTAGGTTCAAGGGAAAATCCAGAATGTAAAATTGATTCTTTAGCGCAAAGTTGGGCTGTGATTTCTGGAGCTGCTAAGCAAAAAAGATCAGTTGAAGCTATGGAAGCTGTGGATAAAAACCTTGTGAATAAAGATAAGGGAATGATTTTACTTCTTGCGCCTCCTTTTGAAAGCTCAAATCTTGAGCCTGGATATATAAAAGGTTATGTAGCGGGAGTAAGAGAAAATGGTGGACAATATACTCATGCAGCGGTTTGGGTGATTTTAGCTTTAACTAAGCTTGGACTTGGAGATAAAGCAGGTGAGTATTATAATATGATAAATCCAATAAATCATACAAAATCTGAGCTAGAGTGTAGAAACTATAAGGTAGAACCTTACGTTATGGCAGCTGATGTTTATATTCGAGAGCCTCATGGAGGCCGGGGTGGCTGGAGCTGGTATACTGGAGCTTCTGGATGGATGTATAAAGTTGGTATTGAAGATATACTAGGGCTTAGAAAAATTGAAGGAAAGGGATATAAAATTAAGCCATGTGTTCCTAAGGGTTGGGAAGAATATAGTCTATTTATTAATAATGATAAGGAACAGTATGACATTAAAGTTATGCCCGGTGAGGAAGATAAAATTTTAATGAATGGAACTGAGTTAACTGGAGAATTAATTCCTAAGGATAGAGGAAAACAGGAAATTCTAGTAATATTTAAGAGTTAAATAATTTGTCCTACAAAATTCTAATTTAGAAATTTTGTAGGACTTTTATTGTAGAAATTCAAAATAAATTATTGTAGAAATTCAAAATAAATTGTTGCATAGACTGGTGAATTGTCTAAAAAGACCAGAAAATTGTTTACATAGACTAGAAAATTGTGTAAAATATACATGACTAAGGTGGTGAATCATGTTGAATAATAATAAAAAAGGAATAGCTATGATTATAACTTTGATCCTTGTATTAGCTGGAGTTTTAACTTTAGGCATACTTAAGGATAAAAATTCTAAAGATGATAATCAAGATAATTATAGTGCAAATATAGAAGAGACTAAAACAGCAGAAACTGAAGAAACAGCAGAAACTGAAGAAACAGCAGAAAGTGAAGACGTGAAAGAGAACCCACAGACAGAAACAGAAGAGGACGTATCTGCTTTTTACAAAAAACTTAAAAATAAAGAAGCCGTAAAAGTTCTTATTCTAGGAGATGGACTAGCATTGAGCCAAGGAAGTACTTCAAATAATGGAGTATGGGATTCTGGTGTATCTAATCTAATTAAAAACACCTATGGAAATGCAGTTGAAATGGTATCTTTAGCACAAGCTAGAGCAACAATTTCAGTAGGGTTAAGTGTAGTTAATCAAATTAAGATAGAAGATTATGATTTAATAATAACCTGCTTTGGGCATAATGATAATACGGCAGCAGTTAATATTAATGATTTTGAGAAAACCTACTCTGAAATGATAACTCAAATAAAGGAAAAGAGTCCAAAGGCAACAATTTTACCAATCTTACCTAGTACTCTTGCTTTAGATAATAACTATAGAAAAAAGATTCAAGAAGTAGCAACAGAAAACAGTTTAACTTGTGTTGATACAAAAACTGCTTTTGTAAACTCAGGGTTAACAGATGCCAAGTTGCTTAATGGAACATTACCAAACGATACTGGATATCAATTATATACACAAACAGTAGGAGAAACGATTAAAACAGCAATGAAATAAATATATATTAATCTCTACAAATCTCTACAAATAAAGATATGGGAGGCTGACATGAGCTGTGTTTATAAAATTAAAGAAGGGTTAGGAAGTTTTACTGATACAGACCAGAAATTAGCTGAATATACCTTGGCAAATAGAGAAGAGGTAGTTATGTTAAGTGCTAAGGAATTAGCGCAGAGGGTAAATAGTTCAGCAGCGGCAGTAGTTAGGTTTTCGAAGAGGATAGGATATAAAGGTTTTACTGAATTAAAAGTTGAGCTTGCAAAGGATAAGGAAGAAAAAGAAGATGAGTTTAATGCTATTATAAAAGAAAATGACTCTATAGATAGTATGGTGAAAAAAGCTGAAAGCATTAACCTAAGAGCTATGGAGAGGACTTATAAATTAATTAATAAAAAGGTTTTAGAAAGAGCTATAAAATCATTAAACGAATGTGAAAATATCTATCTTTTTGGAATTGGAGCCTCAGGACTTGTAGCACAAGATTTTCAATACAAATTATCTAGAATAAATAAAATGGCAATATATCAAGTGGATGAACATATTCAAGTAGCATCTGCAGTACATATAGGACCAAATGATGTAGCTATTGGAATAAGTTATTCTGGTGAGAGTAAAGGTGTTAATGTTAGTTTAACTAGGGCTAGAAATCAAGGCGCAAAAACCATTGCTATAACTAGTTTTAATAAAAATAGTTTGTCTAAGATAGTAGAACTTCCATTATATATTCCTAGTGAAGAGACAGAGCTTAGAATAGGAGCTATCACATCTAGGATTTCAGAACTTTTAATTACTGATCTATTGTATTTAGGAATAGCAAAAGATGATTTTCAAAAAACTGAGGAATATATAATAAAAACAAAAGAAATCGTAAAAAAGATAAGATAGTTAAAGGGGTGTAGCCAAGAGCAAGCGATAAGTATATCTTTAACACCTCTGCTACTTAAATCATTGCAAACACTAAGCCAGAAATATGCTCCTTTACAGACAATTCTATGTTCATCTCTTACTTTGAAATAATTTTACCAAAGTCTATATTGACAAATATACCATATACTACTATACTTTATAGTAGTATAATAAATGGTGGTGATTAAATTGTCTTCAATAAATTTAATAATACTTGGCTATTTGCAGAACAAAGAGAAAAGTGCCTATGAAATGGTTAAAGAATTTGATATCTGGAATCTTACTAAGTGGCTAAAAATCAGTAACCCGTCAGTTTATAAAAATATAATTAAATTATGCGATAATGGATATTTAAATTCAAGAACTGTTAAAGAAGGTGAAATGCCAGAAAAAACATTATATTCGCTGAATGAAAAAGGAAATTCATATTTCAATGAACTAATGGAAGAAAGTTCAAAACATATAGGAAATGTTTATTTAGATTTTAATGCATTTTTAGTTAATATAGAGAATTTACCAGAAGAAAAAAGAAAAGAATATCTTAAAAACTTCAAAAACAAGGCAGAAGAACGAAGAGCGTTTGTGGAGTCAGCTTATAATCATGAAAAACAGCACAATGAAAAATCTGGTTCTGAATTTCTTATATTAGATCTATATAACGAATTTTATAATATTTTACAAAAATGGTCTGAAAAAGTTTTTGATCATTATAATTAATAATTTGATGTCTCTAATAAATCATTATATTGAGAGACATTTTTTTCGCCCAACTACTATAATTTATAGTAGTTTATTATACACTAATATATATTACATTTATATTATTATTTAGGAGGTTTGTATTATGAACAAAAAATATCAAATCATTTCTTTTGTAGCTATTATTTTAGGATTTTTTATGGCATTATTAGATACAACTATAGTAAATATCACTTTGCCTAAAATGACCGAATACTTTAATACTACTATGGCTCATATTTCTTGGGTAGTAAATGCCTATAATCTAGCTTTTGCAGCTATTATATTAACTGCTTCGAGATTGGCAGATCAATTTGGCAGAAAAAAACTGTTTATTGCAGGAGTAGTTTTATTTACTATATCTTCACTGTTATCGGGTCTTTCAAATTCCCTTGAAGGACTTATATTATTTAGAGCAATTCAAGGGTTATCCGCAGCTTTTGTTGTACCTGTTGCAATGCCTCTTTCTGCTGAAATATTTCCACCAGAAAAGAGAGGAACTATTATGGCACTTTGGGGAGCTTTTGCCGGTCTTGCTGCTGCAAGTGGACCAACGCTTGGCGGTATATTAACTCAATGGTTTAATTGGAGATATATTTTCTTTATTAATGTACCTATAGGTTGTATTTGTATACTACTAACTATGAAATTCATAAAGGAATCTTATGACCCAACTGCAAGTAAAAGTATAGACTTTGGGGGAATTATAACAATATCCACTGCTATGTTTTGCTTAACTTTTGCATTAATAAAGTAAGCGTCAAATAACTCATCACCTAGGACTGGCAGTAAATTAATGTGATAATACTCCTATACTTAGTAGGAGGTAATTTGCATGGCAGAAAGAAGATCTAAAGAAGAATGGATGATACTTGTAAAAGAATATAAAGTAAGTGGAGTTAACCAAACAGCCTGGTGCAGAGAAAAAGGAATTAACAAAGGGACCTTTATCGCCTATAAAAAAAAATCCGAAGCGGTAGCTGGAGAAAACACCCTGGAATGGGGAAGCGTAGCAATACCTAAAAAATTTGAAACTTCATCAATTTCATTAAAAATTGGAGATATTATTT
>NZ_PVXQ01000003.1 GCF_002995745.1 Clostridium vincentii
ATTCGTTAGCCTAACAAGCAAATATCAAAAGATACATTAATTTCTAATGAACCGCCGTGTACCGAACGGTATGCACGGTGGTGTGAGAGGACGCTAAATAAAATAATTATTTAGCTCCTACTCGATTAAATTAAATTTTTTCTTTTGTAGAAATCCATTCTTTAACTTGGGGAGTTAAACACTCAGTAGTTTCAGAATTAATCTGTGATACAAATAAAAAATCATCAGCATTCACAAAAACTTTAAGCTTTTCAAGAATTTTTGCTGAGGATAGTGCAGTATGTAAAAGAAAACTCTCAGGCATAAAGTGAGCCCAAGCGCCTAGAGAATGAATTTCTCCAATTAGTCTAGAATCATCACGACCACCACAACCACAATCTTCGTCATGTTCGTGTGTATTGTCCTCACAACCACAATTTTCATCGTGTTCATGTGCTTCTTCTTTTAAAAAGTAACTTACTAAATATACTGACATAGTGACACCGCCTTTTTGTTTATAAATCTAATAGTACAGGAATTGAGGGATAAATACAATTATTAAATTTGGCAGATATTTTAATTTCATAATTGCTTTAATAAGTAAGGTAATAATTAATTATTAGAAATAGAAAAGAGGAGAGTAGGTTCATAAAAAGAGAAAATGCATATTTATATATAGATAGGCTAAAATTAGGCTAGTAAAAATAAAAAATAAGGAGATTAATATGAGAGGTATAGATGTATCAAATCATAATGGAATAATTGATTTCACAAGGGTAAGAAATAGTGGAATTGAATTAGTTTATATGAAGGCAACAGAAGGAACCACTTATCAAGACTCCTTTCTAGATAGGAATTATAATGGTGCCATCGGAGCTAATATGATGGTAGGATTTTATCATTTTCTAGCAGGGACAAGCCTTCCAGAAACGCAGGCAGAAAATTTTTATAACCAGATAAAAAATAAGGTTAGTGCCTTAAAACCTTCACTTGATTTAGAAGTGAGTGGATTTGATGTGATTAATTATGCATTAAGATTCATAAAAAGATTTGAAGCGTTAAGCAATTTGCCAATAGTAATATATTCATCTCCATACTTTATAAATGCTAACCTTGACAGTAGGTTAGCAAAATACCCCTTGTGGGTTGCCCATTATGGAGTTATGACTCCAATGAAAAATAATATTTGGGGTACAAGTCATGTTGGACATCAATATACTGAGACAGGGCGAGTAGATGGTGTAAATGGATACTGTGATTTAAATAATTTTTATTCTGGGATTTTTGTGTCTGATACTAGAATAGAAAATCCATCAAAATCAGACTATAGTTCAATAGTGAGAGAGTTGCAAAATCAAATAAATTTACAAGGGTTTGGAAATGTTGCAGTAGATGGTATTGCTGGAAATGAGGCTTTAAGTCATGTACCTACATTAAGATTTGGAGCTCAAGGTGGTATAACAAAAGCAATGCAAATGCTTATTAATGAATATGGATATGCATTAATACCGGATGGTATTTTTGGACAGAACACAAGAAATGCAGTAATAGCTTTTCAGGGTAGTAAAGGCTTAATTCAGGATGGAATAGTGGGGCCAAATACTTGGAGTAAACTATTACAATTATAATAATAAAAAAACAACTCTGAAAAGAGTTGTTTTTTTAAAATAGAAATTATCTTCTTTTAGTAGCTACTTCTACATTAACTCGTCTGTTATTAATTTTGTTTCCAGAACAATTATCTAATACTGCATCAGAAACGTCATTAGAAACTGTAACAAATGAGAAGCTTTCAAGTATATCGATCTTTGTAACCTTATGGCCTTCGATATTAGCCTTTTCAGTAATGTAGTCAACTAAGTTTTTAGTAGTTAAGTCATCTCTCTTACCTATAGAGAAGAATAATCTTACATCGTCTATATTATCCTTATCCCTATCGCGACTATCCCTAGCATCTCTATCTCTGTTATCTCTATCTCTAGAATCTCTACTGAATCTATCTCTGCTACTTCTACTATCTCTATCTCTACTGTCTCTGTTATCTCTAAAATCTCTAGTAGGAGCTGGAGATTCCATTTGATCATGAGTATAATTAAAACTCATTTCTTTATCAAATTGCATCTTCATCATAGCTGCAACTACATCAACTGGAGCGTAGTTAACACAAATTTCATCAGCAAGTTTTGTATATTTTGAAAAATCGCCTTCTATTAAAACTTTTTCAATTTCATCAGTTTTTGAAGTAAATTTTGATTCCAAAATTTGTTCAACTGTTGGTATAGGCATTTTAGTAATTATACCTTTTGTAACATTTCTAATTTGTCTAAGCATTGATTGCTCTCTTGGAGTAATGAAAGAATAAGCAGTACCTTTTCTGTTAGCTCTACCAGTTCTACCAACTCTATGTACATAAGATTCAACATCTTGAGTAATGTCATAGTTTATAACATGAGTTATTCCTTCAACATCAATACCTCTAGCAGCAACATCAGTTGCAATTAAAAAGCTTAAAGAACCTTCTTTAAATCTTTTTAGAGTTCTCATTCTATGAAGTTGAGACATATCTCCATGCATACCTTCAGCTACATAATTTCTAGCTTGAAGTCCTTCAACTAATTCATCAACACCCTTTTTAGTTCTACAAAAGATAATTGCAGCATTTGGTGTATCATAGTCTAATACTCTACAAAGAGCCTCAAACTTATTTCTTTGATTAACTTCAAAGAAACCTTGAGTTATAGTTGAAACAGTCATTGAAACCTTTTTAATTGCAACTATTTTAGGATCTGGCTTCATGTATCTTTTAGCTAATTTTTGAATTTGTGGTGGCATTGTAGCAGAGAAAAGCATTGTTTGTCTTTCTTTAGGTAATTGCTTTATTACTTCTTCAATGTCTTCTATAAATCCCATGTTTAACATTTCATCAGCTTCGTCTAATACTAAGAATTGAGCATTTCCTAATAGGAGAGCCTTTCTTCTTATAAGGTCTAATATTCTACCAGGAGTACCGACAACTACGTCAACACCTCTTTTTAATTCTCTAAGTTGCTTTTGAATAGAGTCTCCGCCGTAGAATGGTAATACTGTAATCTTTTCATATTTAGAAAGTTTATTTAAATCTTCATAAACTTGAATTGCAAGTTCTCTAGTTGGAGCCAAGACGATTGCCCCTACATTACCAGTCTTAACTAGGTTGTTTAATAAAGAACAACCAAAAGCAGCTGTTTTACCAGTTCCGGTTTGAGCTTGAGCAATTAAATCATGGCCCTCTATAGCTAAAGGAATAGCCTCAGCTTGGATTTGTGACGGATACTCGAATCCTAAATCCTCGATTGCTCTTAATATTTCAGGTTTTAAATTTAAATCTTTGAATGTAATTTTTTCCATGTATAGTTCCCTTCGTTATGTATCTGCTAAAAAATTTATATATTAATATTAATATTAACATTTTCAATTAATATATATTCGCACTAACTGTATAAGTATATATCAATTTGAGGAATAATGCAAAGAATTTTAATTAGTTAAGCTTTTGTAATTAATAAGAATGCTGCTAAAATAGGCATTTATTTCCATGGAGAGGCATCTGAGGGCATTCTCCAATCTCCACGTGGTGATAGGGATATGCTTCCTACTTTAGGACCATCAGGAAGCGCACTTCTCTTAAATTGTTGAGTGAAAAATCTCCACATGAATTTATCAAGCCACTTTTCTATTTCTTCATTAGTATAGTCATCCTTAAAGGCTTCCTTAGATAAAAATAAAATTCTTTCCTTAGAAGAACCATGTTTAATAAAGTGATATAGGAAGAAATCATGAAGTTCGTATGGCCCTATGATATCCTCAGTTTTTTGAGTGATATTTCCTTTAGCATCCTTTGGAAGAAGCTCTGGACTTACAGGAGTATCTAAAATATCAAGCAATGTATCAGTAACTTCTTTAGAGGATTCTTTTTCAGCTACATATCTAACAAGATATCTAACTAAGCTTTTTGGAATAGAAGGATTCACAGAATACATGGACATATGGTCTCCGTTATATGTGCACCATCCAAGGGCAAGTTCTGATAAATCACCTGTCCCTATAAGCAGTCCACCCTCTTTATTAGCTAAATCCATAAGAATTTGAGTTCTTTCGCGAGCCTGAACATTTTCATAGGTTACATCATGGATATTCTTATCATGTCCAATATCCTCAAAGTGCAAAAGGGCAGCAGGAACAATGTTAATTTCTCTTAAATCACAGCCAAGTTCCCTGCAAAGTGCTAGGGCGTTATTATAAGTTCTATCAGTAGTTCCAAATCCAGGCATAGTAATTGCAATTATATTCTCCTTAGGATAATTTAAAAGTTTAAAGGTTTTAACAATTACAAGTAGTGCAAGAGTAGAATCAAGCCCCCCAGAGATTCCAATTACGGCCTTTTTAATACCAGTATGCTCAAATCTTTTAGCTAATGCAGAAGCTTGAATACTGAAAATTTCCCTGGACCGTAGCTCTCTTTCATGTTGATTTGATGGTACAAAGGGGTGTTTATCAATTATTCTGTCAAAGTTTTTAATTTTAGTGTCATCATAGGCAAAATTAATTATTTTAGGTTCCATATTAACCATTTTAGAAGAATCTCTAAAGCTTAGGTTTTTCATTCTTTCGGAATTTAGTTTAAATACATCTATTAAAGAATAGATTATTTCATTATCTCTTTGAAATCTTTCATTTTCTTTTAATATTCCACCATTCTCACTAATTAGCAAATGTCCGCTAAATAATAAATCAGTAGTAGATTCATGAACACCAGCAGAAGAATATATATAAGCAGAAATTGAACGAGCACTCTGATTTTTAATTAAATCACGTCTGTAATCTGCCTTACTTACGAGCTCATTTGAGGCAGAAAGGTTTCCAATTATATTAGCACCCATTAGAGATAAATAGGAACTAGGCGGTATAGTTACCCAAAGGTCTTCGCATAATTCAAAGCCGTAATTAAAGTCATTACAGGAGAAGATTAAGTTTGTTCCAAAATTTATATCTTTTTGAAATGAAAGGTTAACCAATTTATCTGTCATTCCTAACCCTTCTGTAAACCAGCGCTTTTCGTAAAATTCACTATAATTAGGTATATAGGACTTAGGAACTATTCCAAGAATCTTTCCTTTAAATAATATGTAAGCACAGTTATATAAGGTGCTTTTATGAAGAAGAGGTGCTCCTACAGCAATAAGTGTGTCTAAGTCCTTAGTTCTTAGAAGTAATTCTTCTATTCCTTCTGTTGAACGTTTTAGTAGTGTATCTTGTAAAAATAAATCGCTACATGTATAAGAGGTTATACATAGCTCAGGAAAAACTATAAGTTTTGCTCCGTTAGATGAAGCTTCTTTTGCACAGATTATTATATTTGAAAGATTATATTCAACGTCTGAAACCTTAGTTACAGGACAAGCAGATGCTACTTTTATAAAGTTCATAAATTATTTCAACTCCATTTTATATAATTTTAATTTTAGTATTTGATTTTAGTATGCTATATAAACATAATAAGATTAAAATATTAGAAAATCAATGAAAAGAAGAGATAGTTAATGATAAACTGGTTAAAGGGTGTATAATAACTCTTAATGACGTAATTTAAAACTTTTTTAATATGCAATATAATGGTAAAATGTATTTACAGTCAATAAAAGACTGAAAAGAATTTATTTTAAGTGGTATAATAACAATATATAACACATAAAAGAGAAATGAGGGGAGGGGATTTAGAATGGGAATACTTTTGTTTTGGTTAGTTTTATCAATAGGAGCTATACTTATTGATATATTTACAAGTGCTTTTCTTTTTGTATGGTTCGCTATTGGAGGTTTTGCAGCTATAGCTGGAGGTCTAGCAGGATTAGAATTTCCGGCACAGTTAGGGATATTCATTGTAGTTAGCATAATTTCAATCTCTATAGGTTATCCTTTAGCCAAGAAGAAATTTAAAAATACTATTAGCATACCTCTAATGGAAGAGACTTATATAGGAAAGATATTTTTAGCACAAGAGGATATAGATAAGACATTAAGGTTTAAAGTTGGAGGAGTCTATTGGACAGGAAAAAATGATGGAGCTAAGATAAACAAAGGAGAAAAATTTAAGGTACTAGGAATAGAAGGAAATAAATTGTTAATTGAAGGAATAAGGGAGGAATAAAAAATGGATACTAGTTTAGTTAAGTTAATTATTGGAGTAGTCGTAGTAATACTAATACTAATAATATTATTAGCTTCAGTAAAGGTTGTTAACACAGGAAATTTATATGTAGTAGAGCGTCTTGGAAAGTTTGATAGAATATTACAGCCAGGGTGGCATCTTATGATTCCTTTTGTGGATTTTGTAAGAAGAAAGATTTCAACTAAGCAACAAATAATGGACGTCCCACCACAATCAGTTATTACAAAAGATAATGTTAGAATTTCAGTAGATAACGTAATTTTCTTTAAACTTATGAACGCTAACGATGCTGTATATAATATTGAAGACTTTAGATCAGGTATTGTTTATTCAGCAACTACTAATGTAAGAAATATCATTGGTAACATGACTTTAGATGAAGTATTATCAGGAAGAGATACAATAAATAAAAATCTTTTAAATATTTTAGATGATGTTACAGATGCCTATGGTATTAAAATTCTTTCAGTAGAAATTAAAAATATAATACCACCAGGTGAAATACAACAAGCTATGGAAAAGCAAATGAGGGCAGAAAGAGATAAGAGAGCAATGATTCTTCAAGCTGAAGGTATAAGACAATCTCAAATAGAAAAAGCTGAAGGAGAAAAGAAATCAAAAATTCTTGAAGCTGAAGCTCAAAAAGAATCTCAAATAAGAAGATCAGAAGGATTAAAGGAAGCTCAATTACTTGAAGCTGAAGGTAAAGCAAAGGCTATAGAAGCAATTGCAATTGCAGAATCGGAAGCTATTAGAAAAATTAATAGAGCTATTATAGAATCTGGAACAGATGAAAGAGTTATAGCTTTAAAGCAAGTTGAAGCCTTGAAAGAAATGGCTAAAAACCCTGCGAATAAGCTTATATTACCTAATGAAACATTATCTTCACTTGGAAGTATTGCTGCTATTGCAGAAATGCTTAAGGGCAAAGTTTAATAGGAATACTTAACATGTTTTGGCCCTACAGAATTATCTGTAGGGCCAATTTTTAATTTAGTTGTCTATACAGATAAACAACAAAGTATTAGTATAATATATACTAATAAATATATATATATAATATCTAACAGAAAGGAAGATGAAAAACTATGTATCCAATTAAATTTGAAAACATATATTATGAAAAAATATGGGGTGGAAGAGATTTAGAGAGCTTTAGAAAAAACCTTCCAGATGGAGATATTGGAGAGAGCTGGGATATAGCATGTCATCCAAATGGCACAGGTATTGTAGCTAATGGAGAATTCAAAGGGAAAAATCTTAAGGAACTTATAGAGCAAGAGGGTAAGGCACTTTTAGGAAATAGTTATAATGGAGAAGATTTTCCATTATTAGTTAAGCTTATAAATTCTAAAGATAAATTATCAGTTCAAGTTCATCCAAATGATGAATATGCGAAAAAATATGAGAATTCCTTTGGTAAAACAGAGGCCTGGTATGTTGTGGATGCAAAACCTAGATCTTTTTTAATAGTAGGCACAAAGGATTGTAATAAAGAAACTTTTAAAAAGGCAATAGAAGAGGGAAAGACAGAGGATTATTTAAATAAGATAGAAGTTAAAAAAGGAGATTCTTTCCTAATAAATAGTGGGCTTGTTCATGCAATATGTGAAGGGGTAATTATAGCTGAAATTCAACAAAATAGTGATATTACTTATAGAATATATGATTATGGCAGACCAAGAGAAATTCATGTAGAGAAGTCTTTAGAGGTAATTGACTTTGATTTAAAAGCTATTAATTCTAGTAAGAAAGAATTAGAAAAGTTTGATGGCTATGATAAGGGTATATTATGCAAAAGTGATTATTTTAGTATAGAAAAATATGTTATTGCTAAGGACGTTGAAGAGGAAAGTGATAAGGATAGATTCTTTATATTTACTTGTGTTGATGGAGAAGGAGAGATAATCTCAAGTAATAACTTTAAGGAGAAAATATATAAAGGTGATAGTATACTGATACCTGCAACTTTGGGTAAATATACAATCAAGGGGAAGTTAACTTTGTTAAAAAGTTATGTTTAATATAAGAAGAAATAAAGATTAAAGCATGGGGTTTTGTTGCCCTATGCTTTATTTTTTTATTTCAAATTATTTCCTACAGGATCATGGACAACGGTTTTTACCTTCTTGAATAGTAATGTATATTATTTTCATGAGATTTACTTATGGAATATTCATATATTCTTCCATTTGTTAAATATCCAGTGTTCTCAAACTGCAAAACTAAAGGTTTACCTGACAGGTTTAATAATTTACTTTCCTCAAGAGTTAATTTTATAGCACTTATATTTTTTATTCCATGACTTATTTTAAAGTCATATTGAGATTCTATAAAGCTAAGAAGACTAGCTTCACAATCTGTTCTTGTAAGGTTAGGAAATAGAGAATAAGGCATATATATTTCTTCGATATGATAAGGAATGTTTTTAATATAACGTACCCTTAGTATAGACCATACATTAGCAGCTTTCTCTATTTTAAGAGTCTTAGTTAGTTTGTCCGAGGCTTTTATTAGATTTAGTTTAATAATCTTTGAGCTAATACTTTCAGAAGTATAGAAGTCAGAAAGGGAAGATAAAAAGAATATATCATTATCAAAGGAGGAAAAATCATTAACATAGGATGACCCATGACTATCTTTAATCAAATAACCTCTTTCTAATAAATATCCTATGACCTTTCTAATAGTATGTCTATTACATTCATATTTAGCTGATAATTGGGACTCAGATTGCATATAAGAATCTACTGGAATTTCTCCAGAAGTGATTTTTTCAATTAAGGTAGCAATAATTTCTTTGCTTTTCAACTTGGTTTTCCTCCCGCCTATAGATGATGATTTGAGTATATCATACAAAAAAATAATATTGTATAGACAGATAGTATCTTTTAAATTAAAGGATGTATAATAAGGAAGAGTGTATTAGGTTATTTATAAGGAGGAAGATAAAAATGGGAAATGTTATTGGTATAGATATTGGAGGAACAAACTTAAGAGCGGCAATTTTAGATGAAAAGCATAATTTAATTACTAAGTTTAAGATGGACAATGAAGTTGCAATGGGTCCTGAATATAATTTGGGTAAATTGATAGCAAAGATAGATAATGAGTGGAATGATTTTAAGGTTAAGGCTATAGGGATAGGATGCCCAGGACCTTTAGATATAAGAAATGGAATTATAATTAATCCACCAAATTTAAAGGGATGGGAAGGTTTTGAAATAAAAAAGTATTTTGAAAAACATTTTAAACTTCCAGTTGCAGTAAATAATGATGCTAATGTAGCGGCTTATAGTGAAGCTAAAGTAGGATCAGCTGCAGGGGCTGAAAGTGTATATTATATAACATTATCTACAGGGGTTGGGGGAGGATTCATTTATAAAGATGAAATAATAAGTGGATTTAATAGTATTGCTGCAGAAGTATGTAATATGATAATTAATGAAGATGACTATAGCCATTCAGGTTTAAATAAAGGTGGATTAGAAGGGCAATGTAGTGGCATAGCCATTGCTAGAGTTGCAAGTGAAAAATTGGGAGTAGCTGTTAGTACAAAATATGTTTTTGAAGAAGCTGAAAGAGGAAATAAGTTTTGTCAATATATCTTAAATAATTGGACAATTAATGTAGCAAAGGCCATTGCAAATATAATAGTTACAGTTGATCCAGAGGTAATAGTTTTAGGTGGATCAGTAATTTTAAACAATAGAAGTTATTTATCTAAAATAATTGAAGAAGTTAAGTTACGGGTATTTGAAGGTGCAAATATCCAGATAAAGATAGCTGAAATAGGTGAGGATACTGGACTTATTGGGGCAGGTCTTTTAGCTGCATCATTATAATGAAAATAATTATATAAGTATAAAATAGGCTCAACCAAAATTGGTTGAGCCTATTTTATTATTTCTCAAAAACAGAAATAACTTCACTTAAATCATTCATTTTCTTATAGACAAGCCCTAAAGTATCAACAGGTGCCTCTACTAAATCCTGAATAAAAATGACAGGTATATTAGCATTATGAGCTGCCAAAATTCCATTTATAGAATCCTCTAATACAAAAGCTTCGGTAGTTTTAGCACCAGCATTATCTAAAGCCTTTAAGAAAACATCTGGACTAGGCTTTCCGTTTTCAATTTCATCACCACAAACTGAATAATCAAAATAATGTAGTACATTAGATAGAGAAAGAAGATTCTCCATAACATTTCTGTGACTTGATGTAGCAACAGCCTTTTTTATTCCAGCCTTTGTTAAGTAATCAAGAAGATCAACAAGACCTTTTTTTACGGCAATACCTTCTACTGAGACTATCCTCGCCTTTTCTTTCTTTGCATCATTTAAAAAGTCTTTTATAGGAAAATCAGAACCATAAGTCTCAAGCATAATAGAGCTAATAGAAGCTTCTGTAGTTCCTATAAAATTTCTATAAAATTCAAAGTTAAAATCACAATTGTAATTCTTTTTAACAGCATCCCAAGCCTTCCATGCAATTATTTCTGAATCTAGCATTAGACCATCCATATCGAATATAACAAGTTTTATATTATTCATAGTAGTTGTATTCCTCCTCATTTGTATTTGTCTTTTAATTATAGCAGAAAAATCTTAATGAGTTGACAGAAATAAATAATAGAGTTATTATAATTTTAATAAATTGAATTGAATGCAATTAAATAAAAATATATACATATGAGAAGAGTTTAATTATAAATGTTTATAACTTATGATAAGAAGGAGATGAATATATGAGTAAATATGAGTCGATAAAATTAGAAAATCAAATGTGTTTTTCTCTTTATGCAGCATCAAGAGAAATAATAAAATTGTATAAACCAATCTTAGATAAGTACAATCTTACATATACCCAATACATAGCAATGCTTGTCCTTTGGGAGAGGGAGAAGGCATCAGTAAAGGATATAGGTAAGTACCTACATTTAGATTCTGGAACATTGACACCACTTTTAAAAAAACTTGAAGTTATGGAGTTAATCAAAAGATATAGAGATGTAAATGATGATAGAGTAGTAATCGCTGAAGTCACAGAAAAGGGCTTTAGATTAAAAGATAAAATATTAGAAGTTCCAGAAGAAATTTTTTGCAAAGTAAATTTTCCTATGGAAAAAGCTATTGAACTTAAAAAATTATTAGATGAATTATTAGAACTACAATAATATTCATTTTTAATGGTATGCGAGAATAATATAAATATTTTATTATAAATGAAAAGAGAGTGATAGTATGCCAAAGGTAGGAATGAGAATTATAAAATCTGCAATAGTAGTTTTTATTTGTTTTTTGATATATTTTATACGTGAAGACGGAATGCCGTTTTATTCGGCTATTGCAGGAATATTATGTATGCAACAATATTTATCCAATAGTTTAAAAGCAGCTGGGAATAGAACTATTGGTACAATAATTGGAGGAGCCTTTGGAATGTTGATTTTAGTAATTGAAAGGACATTTATTCCAGAGGGAATGCCTATAGTAGAATATTTTCTGATTTCTATAGCTATTATTCCATTAATCTATCTAACTATATTAATTGAAAAACAGGCGATTTCATATATTGCATGTGTAGTATTCTTGAGTGTAACTGTAATTCATGGAGTAGATGTTAGTCCCTTTTTCTTTACAATAAACAGAATTCTTGATACTCTTATTGGTATTTTTGTATCCTTAGGAGTTAATAGCTTTCAATTTCCTAAGAAAAAAAATCCTAATATATTATTTGTTAGTGATCTAGACGATACATTATTAAATTCTAAGGGAGAAATAAGCCCATACTCAAAAGTTAAATTAAATCAGATGATAAGAAAAGGTGCACAGATTACCATATCTTCTACAAGAACAGCAGCAACGCTAATACCTCTAATGAAAGATGTAGATATTAAATTGCCTCTTATTACAATGAATGGGGCAGCTTTATATAATATTAAAAAAAAGATTTATATTAATTGTAAAAATATAAATTCTCTAGTAGCACGAAAAGTTCTTGATATATTTAAACAGTATGGATTAAATGTATTTGTTCATTCAATTATTAATGATATCGTACATATATATTATGATGATTTTACTAATTCAGTTGAGGAGGAATATTATCATTTAGTTAAAACTTTGCCACTTAAGAATTATATTTATGGGGAATTGCCTAAAAATAAAAAAATAGTTTATTTTAGAGCTATAGACAAAGAAGATATTATTAAAAAATTATATGATGAGTTAATATTTTTAGATAATGATTCAAATCTTAATATTAATTACTATAAAGATGCTAAAAATCCAGGGTATTATTACTTAGATATCTATAGTTCAGAGGCTTCAAGAAAAAATGCTATATTAGATATTAAAAAGAAATTAACTGTTGATAGAATAGTTACCTTTGGTAATAGTGAAAGAGATATAGATATGATAAAGACTGCGGATAATGGATATATTGTGGAAAATGCAGAGGAAAAGCTCAGAGCAATAGCTATTAATGAAATAGAAAAATCCACCTACATGCCTTCCATGGGTAAGTTCAATGAGCCAAATATAAAATTTGGAATTTCACTTATAGGAAGTAATGATACTGATTCTGTAGCTAAAACAATAGAAAAATTATTCTATTCAAGGATACAGTAGACTATTCTAATGATGAATAAATTCATTGCCTTTTGATAAAACTAGACTTGAAACTAATAGTTTAGGAGGGATATGCAATGCAAAATAACGAATGTATTAAATGTTCAGTAGAAAAATGTAAGTTTAACAGCAGTAAAGAATATTGTACATTATCACAAATTTCAGTTGGAACACATGAATCTGATCCAAATGAAATTCAATGTACTGACTGTGAATCATTTATAGTAGGCTAATCTAGTAAAGAAAAGGGCTGTCTTAAAGTAGAATTTTAATTCTATTTTAAGACAGCTCAATTTTTTGTAAAAACTGATATAGTCTATATGAAAACTTTCAATTGTTTTTACTTGAAAGAGAATAATAGAGGCTTTTATGATATATAATAATATTATATAAACGGAGGGATAATTATGGAATTAAATTGGGATTTAAAAGAAATATACAAATCATTTAAGAGTGATGAATTTAAAAAAGATATGGAAAAGCTTATAGAAAATATAAATAATTTTAATCTTTGGGCACAGGAAATTGGTAAGGATGATGAAAATATAGTTAGAAAGCTTGAAGAGTACATAAAGAGTGTTTCAAGGATAGAGGAGTTGAAAAGCAGACTTGGAATGTTTGTTGAGCTTTCTTTAAGTGTAAATACAAAAGATGAAGTAGCACTTAAATTTTCAGATGTTTTGGATAAAAATTTAACTTATTTAGTAGAAGCCTCAACTAAAGTAGAACGATGGATTAGTAAAATTAAAGATATAGATATTATAATAAATGGCTCAAAAGAACTTAAAGAACATGAATTTATATTAAATGAAATTATTAGAAATAGTAAATATTTATTAAGTGAAAAGGAAGAGTTGATTTTATCAAATATGCAAAATACAGGCTCAAAGGCTTGGCTTAGGATGAAGGATACACTAATTTCTAACTTAACAGTAGAAGTTGAGAAAGACGGTGAAATTAAAAGCTTGCTTCTTACTGAAGTACTTAATATGGCCTATGATAAAGATAGGTCAGTTAGAAAGAATGCATATGAGGCTGAAATTAAATCCTATAAAAAGGTAGAAGAGTCATTGGCAGCGGCCCTTAATGGGATAAAAGGGGAAGTTTTGACATCCTGTGAACTTAGAGGTTATAAGTCTCCTCTTGAAATGACACTTTTTGAATCTAGAATGGATGAAAAAACTTTGAATGTAATGATTTCAGCCATGGAGGAAAGCATGCCTGTATTTAGAAAATATTTAAGAAAGAAAGGGGAAATGTTAGGACATAAGAATGGTTTACCATTTTATGATTTATATGCACCGGTTTCAGATGCTGAAATGAAGTTTACCTATGAAGAGGGAACTAAGTTTGTAGAGGATAATTTTAGAACCTTTAGCGATAATCTTGCTAATTTTGCTAGAAAGGCAATAGATAATTCTTGGATTGATGTTATGCCAAAAGCTGGTAAGGTAGGTGGAGCTTTTTGCGAAAATCTTCATTTTATAGGACAAAGTAGATTTTTATTGAACTATGGAGATAACTTTAGTGATGTTATAACTCTTGCACATGAATTAGGCCATGGTTTTCATGGAGATTGTTTAAATAATGAAACAACCTTAAATTCTGATTATCCAATGCCAATAGCAGAAACTGCATCAACATTTTGTGAAACTATAATTAAAAACGCAGCTCTTAAAAATGCTTCAAAGGAAGAATCTCTAGCAATTTTGGAGACTGAAATTTCAGATTGTACACAAGTTATTGTAGATATTTATTCAAGATTTCTTTTTGAAAAATGGTTTTTTGAAAAAAGAAATGAAAGTGCTTTAAGTGTTGAAGAGATAAAAGACCTTATGATAAAATCTCAAAAAGAAGCCTATGGGGATGGCTTAGATCCAGAATATTTACATCCGTATATGTGGACTTGGAAACCTCATTATTATTATGCAGAAAGTAATTTTTATAATTTCCCTTATGCCTTTGGGTTATTATTTGCTAAGGGCCTTTATGCAGAGTATTTAAAGACAGGAAAGGCTTTTTCCAAAGATTATGAAAAACTTCTTTCAATGACAGGTAAGAATAATCTTATAGATATAACAAAGGTAATGGGAATAGATATTAATTCTAAAGATTTCTGGAGAAGTTCTTTAAGAGTTATAGAAAAGGATATAGAAAAATTTATTAATATTTGAATTTAAATTCCCCAATAAGAAATTAGTTGGGGAAATTTATCATTATTAGGATAATGATAATAAAATATGGTAAAATAGTAAGATCGGTACAAGCATTATATTAGTTATTATTTTAAAAATGAAATATTCTAGGGGGTAAAATAATGAAAAAATCAAAAAAACTTATTACGGTATTAATGACTGCTATATTAGGATCAGCTTTATTTCTTACAGGATGTGCTGGGAAACCAGCAGCAGCAGATGTTACAGTGAAAGCCTTTTATAATCTTTATATATTAGGTGATTCAACTGATATTGAAAAAATAGCTTTAACTAAGGAAGAGGTTGCTGAAAAATTTGAAGAAGTAAAAACTTTAACTCAATCTGAAATTAAAGCTAATTTTGCAGCAGGGGGATTGTCAATATCAGATGACCAATTGGATGCTATTTACAATTCGGAAATGGAAGCTTTAAAGAAATTAACTGTTACAACTGAAATAGTTTCAGAAGATGACGAGAAAGCGACTGTTAAGTTAACTACAACTTATTTCGATATAACAGCAATAGATATTAAAGCTGCTACAGAAACTAGCGACGAAGTTAGTGCAATGCAACTAACAAGCCAGTCAGAATTAGATAATAAAATTGTAGAAATATATTCAAATAAACTTGTAGAAGGTTTTAAATCAGCAGAACCATCTACTGAAACTAAAGAAGAATATTTTGAATGTGTAAAAAC
This sequence comes from Clostridium vincentii, assembly GCF_002995745.1. GTDB lineage: Bacteria > Bacillota > Clostridia > Clostridiales > Clostridiaceae > Clostridium > Clostridium vincentii. The sequence continues at coordinate 15,716 of NZ_PVXQ01000003.1, forward strand.
GACTTATTCTGTGAATGGAAAGAATAAAGATATATATACTCCAGAAGATATGGAAAAGTTTACTACAGATATTAATATGATGGTAACAAATCAACAATAATTAAGGAGGCAAAACAATGAAAAAATCAAAAAAACTTATGGCAGTATTAATGACTGCTATATTAGGATCAGCTCTATTACTTACAGGATGTGGTGGAAAAATAGCAACGGCAGATGTTACAGCTAAGGCCTTTTATAATCTTTATATATTAGGAGATTCAACCGAAATAGAAAAGATAGCTTTAACTAATGATGAGTCAAACCAGATACTTGATAAATTAAAAAGTACAAGCCAAGATGCAACTAAAAACCTAATTACAAGTGGAGGATTGCAAATATCAGATGAACAATTGGATTCTATTTACAATGCGGAAATGGAAGCCCTAAAGAAATTAACGGTTACAACTGAAATAGTATCAGCGGAAAAAGATAATGCAACTATTAAGTTAACTACAACTTATATAGATTTATTAACAATTGATACCAAAGCTGCTGAAGAGGCTGCAAATGAAGCCAATGCAATGAGCCTAACAGACCAGACAGAATTGAACAATAAGATTGTAGAATTATATGTAAACAATCTTATAGAAGGATTTAAAGCAGCACAACCCTCTATTGAGACCAAGGAAGCAACTTTCGAATGCCAAAAACAAGTATATATTGTGGATGGAAAGAATAAAGATGTATGGTTTCCAGTAGATATGGAGACTTTTGGTGGTAATATTGCTAAGATGGCAACAAATCAACAATAATTTATTCTAAGCATTATTAGAAATTAATAGAAGGATACCCCAAATAGAACTTGTTCTATTTGTGGTATCCTTCTATTTGGTATTTTCAAATTTAATTGCGTTGAATAATATAATTGATTTTATGCAAAGACATCAATTATATTAGTACTATTTACTGATGCTGAGTTACTAGAATTAGATGCGCTACTGGATTCATTTTTATCACTTATTTTAGTACTATCAGAACTTATTGATTTTTGATCTATAGTATTTTGCTTTTGATCACTTTTTTCTGATCTCATCTGGGCAATTTGCGCATCTATTAGTTGTATTTGAGATTGTATCTGTGTAGATTTTGCTTGCTTGGTTTTCTCATCATCTGTACCTTGAGTAACTTGACTTAGTTCTGTTTGTAGAGTTGCTTTTTGCTTTTCAAGCTGTGCTATTTCACTCTTGTTACTAACAGGAGAATAGCTGTTGGTTGTTGAAACTGAAGAAATATTCATATTACATTACACTCCTTTAATGGTATTTTTATTTTAGATAGATCTAATAATAAATATAGGTAAAATATTTTAAGCTCCGATTAAGTCCTCTTCACTTAAAATATTGTTACTTGAATCTAATTGGCTTGAATCATATCCATCAGAGAATATTCTAGTAAGCATTGAAGTCAGGTTTAGACCATCCATCATTTGGCTGTCACTCTCATTTTCTTGAATATTTTTAAGAAAATCTCGCATTTCTGTTTCAGTCATAGTATCTATACCGATTTCATAAGGCTCATCTGATTCATCACTAGAAACTTGAGTTTGATCATAAACTGATTTCATGTCTGTAATCAAATCCATTAATATTTCCTTCAACTCATTAAGTGATAAAGTATCGATATCCACTGCTTTTATATTCTCTATGTCTTCATTTAAATTAGTTAATGAATCTGTTGATTCACTAACTTCATTTTGAGCAGATACATTATTAGCACTATTTTGAATCTTTTGAAGCATGTCCCTCATATCGGACTCTGATATGGCATCTAGGTTTACCTGAGTGGTATTATTATATCCTCCAGTTGGCCTTTTTATAGAGTCCATATCTGTTATTAGGTTAGCTAATGTTGACTTTATATCATCAAGAGACATACTATCTATATCAGCTACTTTTATAGATTCCATATCTGATACTAGCTTACTTACTTCATCATCAAAAGAGGATTTTTGTGTATGTTCCGGCTCATTAATAGATCTCTGTTGAATAACTTTTAGCATATCCCTCATATCTGATTCTGAAATGATATCTAAGTCTACTTCAGGAGCATTATCTGAATTTTTGTCTGTTTTTTGTATAGATTGCATATCTGCCAGAAGATTGCTAAAGGTAGTCTTTAAATCCTCTGCAGTCATATTATCTATATCTGCAGTTTTCAAAGCCTCCATATCTGAGTTGATAGCACTAGTAGCTTCAGATTCTTCTGAGGTATCGGTATTTAGCATTTTCATAGTATGCATCAGCTTCCTTGAACTTAGTTCAAGGTCATCAATATTTCCACTTTCTTGAAAGGGAACAACCTTTTTCTTAGTGGAGCTTAGGGAATCGATGGTACTCTTTGATGAAGTTGAATCATCTGAGCTTACTGAGTTTGCACCTTGTTTTTGGATAGAATTTGCTGAATAAAGCTGTCTATAATAACTGGAATAGTCTGTTGAAATCATAGTTCTGTTACCTCCTAATTTCTAATCTGCATCCTTGCAATAAATATTCTCTTTTTACTTATCGGCAAGTAACCTTACTAATTTAGAGCAGCATGGTGGCAGTTTTGTGGCAAAATGAAATAGATAATTACTTGGAAAGGATATTAGAAGTACTTTATGGTAAAATGTCATAGAGGTGAGCTGACTTATATGGATAGTAAATTAATATATATAGCAGATGATGAAGTTAATATTCGTAATATTATAAAATCCTTCCTAATCAAAGAGGGGTTTGAAGTAGAGACTTTTAGTGATGGCAATTCTATTTTTCAGACTTTTAGTGAAAAGCCTGCAGATATGCTTATTATAGATATAATGATGCCTGGGATAGATGGATATTCTCTTTGTTCATTAATTCGCAAAAAAAGTAATGTACCTATAATTTTTGTATCAGCTAAAGATACAGAATCGGATAAGATTGCAGGATTGACATTAGGTGGTGATGATTACTTGACCAAACCCTTTAGTCCTATGGAACTTATCGCTAGGATGAAAAGTATATTTAGAAGAATTGAGGCTGCTAAAATAGAGGTTTTAAGCAATGAAATAATTAATATAGCCGATATTTCAATAAATAATGATATGAAGCAAGCTATGATTGCTGATAAGAACATTGGACTTACAGGAATGGAGTTTTCATTGCTTAACTATCTTATAAAAAATAGAAATAGGGCAGTTGGGCGAAGTGAACTATTAGAGAATGTATGGGGATTTGATATAGAAGTAAGTACAAGAGCTACAGATGATATGATAAAAAGAATGAGAAAAAAGCTTCTGGATTCCGGTTCGATTTTGAAAATTGATACAGTACGAGGTTTCGGATTTACAATACAACAGAAGGAATGATGTTATGAAAAGGAACTCTATTAAGTGGAAAATTCTTAAATACAATATTATTATAGTAATGCTACTAATTACTTTAACAACAATAATTTTCAATATTTCTGTCCGTCTGTATTTTGAAAAAGATATTATTAAGCAATTGGATAAAGTAGCAGGACATATTGAGGATACGGCACTAAAGCAAGGCCCGGATTTTTTTCCTGAACCTGGGAAAGAACCTCCTAAAATAGAGGATAACGATAATGAAATGTATAGATATTATTTTATGTTAGATCGTTCATCAAGGGAATATACTAGTGTGCTAAATGCTGAATATGTTTTGCTTGATAAAAACAAAGAGATTATTACTCCTTTCCCAGAGAAAACTAAGGTGTCAACTGCTAATATATTAAGTGAAATTAATGGTAAAATCGGTGATTTTCAAAATATCCAAGATGAAAAGTATGTGGATTTTTCGCTATCTGATGGTAGGTACACAGCTATTATCAAACCTGTATCTGATAAAAATTCTTTTGGATTAGGATGGATAATAATATATTCGAGCCTGGAAGAAGTGAATCAGCTGCAAATGGGGATAAATATTATTCTTTTTATTATTGTTGTTCTCTCTGCGGTAATTATTATAATATTCTCCTCCTTTTTGTCTAAAAAACTATCTGCTCCATTTTCTTCACTTAATCAACATATAAGATCTATTGCGGAAAGAAAGTTTGGGGCTAAAATTGATATTCCTGTATATGATGAGCTTCGTGAAGTTATTAATAGTATTAACTTAATGTCAGATAAACTTGAAATACACAATAAAGCACAGAAGACATTTTTGCAGAATGTGTCTCATGAATTTAGAACACCCTTAATGTCTATTCAAGGTTATGCAGAAGGTATAAAATATGATGTTATAGAAAGTGGAGTTGCTGCTGATATTATTATGGGAGAAACCAAGCGAATGACAGATTTAGTAGAAGATTTGTTGTACTTATCAAGACTTGATGCTATAGAGGAGACTTATAACTGTGATGTTTTAAACCTTACTCAGTTAGTAGATAAGACTATTGAACGAATAAATGGAATTGCAATCAGCAGCAATATAGAAATCAGGATAGATAATATTAATGAGATGGTGAAAGTATATGGAGATGAGGAAAAGCTTTCCCGGGCAATTGCAAATGTGGTTAGTAACTGCATTAGATATGCGAGTAATTTTGTTGAAATACATATGAGTATTAATTGCTCTAACCTAGTTAAATTAACTATATCTGATGACGGGCCGGGGTTTGAGGATAATGATATTCCACATATATTTGATAGGTTCTATAAAGGAAAGAAAGGTCATTTTGGTCTAGGATTAGCCATAAGTAAAAATATTATTGAGCGACATAATGGGAAAATAACAGCTGAGAACTCTACATCAGGGGCTATTTTTATTGTTAAGTTACCATTAGCCAATGAGTGTTAGATTTGCTTTTTCATTATATGAAAGAAGAGAGTGTCCCAAAAGATAGTTTTTGGGACATATTTTTTTGTAATCATAATTTTGTATGGTATTAATATAGTGTTGTGAATTTAAATTATAGAATAACTATAGTCAATTATGTAATAATACGGTAAAATGTAAATAATAGTGTTTAGGGGGGAATCATGGCGGATAATAATTTATACTTTGGTGCTAATGAGAGACTTAGCATAGAAGGCAGAGAATATATAGTCCAGGGGTTTATTACTTTTTTAAATGATGCAGATAGCTATAAATGGACTGAATATAAGATTAAGCTAGAAATGACTAATGAAATAAAGTGGCTTAGTATTGATAGAACATATAATGAATATGCTTTATATACTCAATGTAAATTTAGTAGTGACTTTAAAGAGAAAAATATAATATTACAGGGTTATAAGGAATCTGATTATGGACAGGCTAGAGTAACTGCAGCTAGTGGCGCTGTAGATGTGGTTATGGGAGATAGGGTTAGCTATAGAGAATTTGAAGATTTAGCGGAAGAAAAAATAATGGCAATAGAAACATGGGAGGAAGAAGAAGAATATTCAAGAGGATATTACTTAAATGCAGATGATATAAAAAAAGTTGGAAATTCATCAGTAAATTATGTTGCTCAAAATACTAATACCTCAAAGAATCCTGCTAAGATATCAATTGTAGTAGTAGCTGCAATAATAGTTGCAGCTTGTGTGGCTGGTATATGTATATATAATTTTATTAAAGGCGCTTCAGTTCCAATTAGTAATTATATTGGGAGTAGTTCTTCATTTTCTTATTATACATCTATAACTTCTGATAATAACAACGATGAAAAAGCTGATATATATAAAACTTCATTAAGTGTTGAAGATGCAGTAAAGCTTATATTAGATAAGGTTGAAGGAAATGTTGAGGATGTTCAGGAAAATACAGAAGACAAAACTGTAGGAATAATTACAAAAAAAGAGTATTGTCTAGTATACACAAGTACAGATAATAAAACTTTAGTACAGATAAGTACTAGAAAATATGCGTATTCAAGTAATAATAACCCTTATCACTCCAATATGTATGCAGGTGGTTTCTATAGAAGATATTATTATTCTAGAGGATATACTGCAGATAGTAAGACTTATGGAGATTCTACTAGCAGCTATGCTGATTATAATGATGGTACTGTTAACAATAATACAAGTGATAAATATAAAACATATTCAAATAGTGTAAGACAATCTAGTATAAGTTCAAGAACTTCCTCAGGTGGAGGAACAAGTTCAGGTAAATAAAAGGAGGAAAATAAATAATGCAAGAAATAATTAGTACAGCAATTTATTCAGTTTTAGGAATAATATTAATGATGGTTGGAACATTTTTAGTGGATTTAATTATTCCATGTGACTTTCCAATAGAAATAAAGAAAAGGAATGTTGCGGTAGGGTATATAACAGCTGGTTCATCAATAGGAGTTGGAATAATTTTAAAAAGCGCAATAGTTTCACCTGTAGGAACTCAAATATCTGAAACTTTGATTCAAGGAGTAGGTAGTACAGTTTTATATGCTCTAATAGGAATTGCCTTTTTTATGCTAGGTTATCTAGTTATGAAGGTAGCTAATAGGAAATATGATTTAAATAAAGAAATTGGAGATGGAAATCCAGCAGCAGGTCTTATGGTTATGGGAATGTTTATTGGATTATCAATATTAATAAGTGGAGTTATATATTAAAGGGGACATTTAGCCCCCTTTCTATATAAGTAAAAGGAGTAGTAAACTGAGATGCCAGAAGAGAAGGAATTTAAGTATAAATTACTAATGATGACTACCTTAATAATTTCAGGGTGTTCAATAATATATGAGGTGCTAATAAGTTCAGTTAGCTCCTATTTAGTTGGTGATAGTATCAAGCAATTTTCAATAACCATAGGACTTTATATGAGTGCTATGGGAATTGGATCATATATATCAAAGTATATAAAAAAGAATTTATTTGATTGGTTTGTATTTGTAGAAATTGGTGTAGGGATTCTGGGAGGAATAAGCTCCTTAGTTTTATTCTTATCTAATGTGTACATAAACTCTTATGAATTAGTCATGTATATACAGATAATATTAATAGGAACTTTAGTCGGTCTTGAAATACCATTATTAACTAGGATTATAGAGGGAAATACAAAAAATCTAAGGGTAACACTATCTAGTATATTCACATTTGATTATATTGGAGGATTAGTTGGATCTATTGCATTTCCATTGATTCTTTTACCTAAGTTTGGATATTTTACAACTGCTTTTTTAACGGGAACTTTAAATATAATAATTTCTATTATAATAATTTATAATTATAAAGATTATATTAAAAATATAATTACTTTTAAGATAATAGCAAGTGTAGCACTTATATTAATGATCTTTGGAGCAGTTTACTCAGAGAACATTGCAAAAAATATTGAAGGAAAGTTGTATAGAGATAAGATTGTAATATCAAAACAAACTTCCTACCAAAATATTGTAGTTACTAAGCATAAAGATGATTTAAGGTTATTTCTGAATGGAAATATTCAATTTTCCACAGTGGATGAGTATAGGTACCATGAAAGTTTAGTTCATATTCCAATGGCAGCTTCAGCTAATAAAAAGAAAGTCTTAATTTTAGGTGGAGGGGATGGATTAGCTCTTCGAGAAGTACTAAAATATGATGATGTTGAAAATGTAACCTTAGTTGATTTAGATGAGGAAATGGTGGAGCTTTGCAAAACTAATAAAGATATTGTTAATTCAAATGAAGATTCGTTAAAGAGTGAAAAACTTAACTTGGTTTATGAGGACGCTTTTAAGTATCTTCAAGAAAGTGAAGAATTATTCAATGTGATTTTAGTAGATTTACCAGATCCCAATGATGAAAATTTAAATAAGTTATATACAAATGTATTTTATAGATTAGCAACAAACCATTTAGCAGAAAAAGGGACTATGGCTGTCCAGTCAACAAGTCCTTATTATGCTAAGGATGCTTTTTGGTGTATAAATAAAACATTAGAGGAGGAGGGCCTAAATGTAATTCCTTATCATGTTCAGGTTCCATCCTTTGGAGATTGGGGATTTCAGCTGGTTTCTAAAAATCCTATAGATATAAAGTCTTTGGATGTAGGCGTGAATACTAAGTTTTTAAATAAGGAAACTTTGGGCGGATTATTTACTTTCAGTGAAGATGAGAGGGCAGATAAAGACATTTTAATTACAAATACATTAGCTAGACCACAGCTTATAACTTATTATTTAAAGGCAGTAGAAAATTGGAGATAAGTTTATTAGCAAAAAGCCATATTGAAATGGAAAGGAATTTCCATTCCAATATGGCCTTTTATTTGTATTTTTTTAAGATTAATTCACCACAAATTTTAGACGATTTTAGCACCATAGCAACTCCATTACCAGGATGAACAGATGATCCCGTAAAGAATAAATTTTCAACATTCGGAAGTTCACATTGCGGCCTAAAAACAGTACTTTGCTTTAAAAGGTGACTTAACCCAAAGGCAGATCCCATATGATTATTAAATCTATCTCTTAAATCTAATGGACTTAGATAGCTATCAAATAATATATGTTCCTTAACATCTTCAAGACCTCTGATATTGGATAAGATATTTAAAAGTTTTTTCTTAATGCTAGTAATAGTCTCTAAATCCCAATTTATCTTAGTGGACAAAAGATTTGGTACTCTTACCATTATATTAATACACTCAGCTCCCTTAGGGCACAAGGTGGAGTCTATGGAGCTAGGACAGTAAATATATATAGATGGGTCTTTCGAAAAAACCCCTTTAAAGGGAGCATTAGTATTCTTCTTAAAGTTTTTATTTATGTAGATATTATGTATATTCAGCAGAGGATATTTTTTATCTAAGGCTAAATATAAAATAAAGGTAGAGCAGGAATAATTCAAATTATTTAAAGGCTTAATTAAGCTTCCAACTTCTCTATCTTTGAGTAGAGTCTTAATAGCATAGGTGTAATCACAACTACAAACAACGTCATCACATAAAATCTTCTTGCCATTTACCATAATTCCAATAGCTTTATTATCCCTAAATAGAATTTTATCAACAGGGTAGTCGGGTTTAATGACTCCTCCCATTTCTAATATTAATTTCTCTAGTGCTTTTATATAAGAGTACATGCCGCCTTTTATGTGATAGAGTCCTTTCATTTGGGTAAATCCAGGGATTAAATTATATATATTAGGGGAAGCATATGGAGATGCTCCCACAAACATAGTTTGAAATAATAAATAGTGAATTAACTTTTCATTGGAAATATATTTTCTGCAGTCTCTGTAACTTGAATTAAGAGGATTTAAAGACAGAGCTTTCATTAATACTCTAGGATTAAAAATGGCATAACCCTTTTCAAAGGGTTTGTTTAAAAAACTCTTTTCTGCAACTAAATATTTCTTATAATTAGAAGTTATAAAATCAAAAAAACCCGATATATTATCTAAGTTACCTTCTGTAATGTTATTTAAGGTAGAGCACAGAGAGGGCAAATCATTATGAAAGGAAAAGGTCTTTCCATCTGAATAGAAAACTTTGTATAAAGGATTAATGGTAATAAGAGAAAAGTAGTCCATATAATTTCTATTACAATATTTAAAGACATCAATATAATCTTTAATAAACATAGAAATAGTGGCTGTTAAGTCAAATTTGAAATTACCACTTTCTAAAATATTGGTCGCTCCACCTATTGAATGATTTTTCTCATAAATCTCAACCTTAAAACCTTTTGATTGAAGACGGGCCCCTAGGGATAGACCCCCGATCCCTGCACCTATGATAATTACTTTTTTGTTCATAATAATTACTCCAATACTTTTATTATATAAGTATTTCCATTTATGCAATAAAAATTCACATAAAGTTGAAAAATCTATAGTTTTATATTGCAGAAAGTTTATAGATAATTAATTTACATAAAGTTAACAAAAGTAGGTATGTAAATTAACATGTAAATATTACCATGAAAATAAGAAGTTTTTTAATCCACTTTAACCTAATATAACTAATAGGAGGTGAAATCTATGGAAAATACATTATTTGAGAAACAGTATATGGACTATAGGTTTGAAGAGTTTAGCAATGTATTAAAGACAGGAAGTATAAAGTCTGTTTTTCAACCAATAGTATCTCTTAAAGACTCTAGTATACTTGGATATGAAGCCTTAAGTAGAGGACCTGAAGATTCACATATGCAAAATCCTGAGGTACTCCTAGAAATGGCTAAGGAATACGATAAGCTTTGGGAACTTGAACTTTTATTTAGATCGAAATCTATAGAGACTCTATATAAACATAAGGTTAATGCTAAATTATTTTTAAATATAAATCCTTCAATATTAGATAGTATGAAATTTAAGGATTCCTTTACAGATGAATATTTAGAAAAATATGACCTATGCTGTGAAGATGTCATATTTGAGATAACGGAAAGAACTAAAATAAAAGATATTGATAGCTTTAAGAAAACGCTAGATTATTGTAAAAATAAAAATTATAAAATAGCAATAGATGATGCAGGATCAGGATATTCTGGGCTTAATAGAATTTGTAATATTAAACCTGATTATATAAAATTAGATATTGAATTAGTTAGGGACATAGATAAGGATTCTACTAAAATGGCATTAGTTAAGAGTATGTGTGAATTTTCAAAACTAGTAGGTTCTTTTCTAATTGCGGAAGGAATAGAAACTGAAAAAGAGCTTAAGGTATTAATAGAACTTGGAGTTGATTTCGGTCAAGGATATTTTATTCAAAGACCTAAACCTCATATAATACCAATTAAAAATGATGTTGTAGAATTAATAAAAAACTTGAACATAAAGGAAAAAAATCAATATGGGCACAATATATCTGACATTTGTATTAGCACTATCTCTAAAAAAATACAAACTTTAAGACCTGATGTATTAGTATCTGATGTAGATAGTATATTTAAAGAAAATGCAAATCTGTTTGGTATTTGTATAGTTGAAGATGAAAGAGTTCTTGGGGTTGTAACTAGAAATTCATTTTATAGTAAACTTGGATGGCAGTTTGGATATAGCCTTTATTCATCAAAGCCTATTTCACTTATAATGCAAGAGGATTATTTAAATGTGGATTGTGATATGCCCATAGATATGGTAATAAAAGTTGCTATGTCAAGGTCAAAGGAAAGTTTATATGATCATGTTACTGTATTAAAGAATTCTAAATACTATGGTATAGTAACAATTAAGGATTTAATTGAAAAGACTATTGAGATTAAAGTGAATAATGCAAGGCATTCTAATCCATTAACAGGGTTACCTGGAAATATAGTTATTGAACAAAATATTGAAAAAGCTATATGCTCGAATGAAAATTATTGTGTCTTATATTTTGATATTGATAATTTTAAAGCATATAATGATGCTTATGGGTTTGAAAATGGAGATGTCATAATAAAAGCTTTATCAAAGGCAATAAGCAGCAATCTTAGGTCAAAAGAATTTATTGGACACATAGGTGGAGATGATTTTATTGCAATACTGCCTCATTGGGAGGTAGACAATAGTTGTGATAATATTATCAAGGATTTTGAAAGTCTAGCCCATGAGTGCTACGATGAAAAAGATTTGAAAAATGGATATATAACATCCCACAATAGACATGGAGTCGTGGAAAGATTTCCTTTGGTTTCTGTATCTATTGCTGGGGTAACAAATAGAAATAAAGAATATCAAAATGTGTATGAAGTCGCAAAAGAGTCAAGCTGTATTAAGAAAGAATGTAAACAAAAGAATGGAAGTTGCTACAGTATAAATTAACATATAAATAGTAAATCCTGTTATCTATAAGATAACAGGATTTATTTTTAGAGTAGGTGCGGGAATAGTGTTTATTGCAAGAATTGTAAAGAAGTATTATTATATACAAATAGGGGGATATTAAAATGAACTTACTAAAAAATAGAAACTTTAAGATAGTTTATGAAATAGGGATGGCGTTACTGGCTATAGGTGTTGTTGTAATTCTTGTAATTGATTTATCATATAATTTACCTCAAAATATAGCTATTATATTTTCAATTATCGATAATATGATATTAGGTATTTTCGCTATAGACTATTTCACAAGATTATTTTTAGCTAAAGATAAAGCAAAGTTTGTTAAGAGCAACATTATTGATTTAATTTCTATTATCCCGTTTAATTTTGCATTTCAGTCAATTAGAATATTAAGATTATCAAAATTACTAAAGTTTGTTAAGCTATTTAGGGCGGTATCATTGATTTTAAAATTCAAAAGCTATATTGATAAATTTTTAAAAACCAATAATTTTAATTATGTTATTTGGATAACTTTATTCACATTATTCCTGGGAGCCATTGGAATACATTTTGCAGAAGATATCTCAATTGGAAATGCACTATGGTGGAGCTTTGTTACCATCACAACAGTAGGATATGGGGATATTTCTCCCGGCACTACAAGTGGAAGAATTATTGCGGGAATAATAATGATTGTTGGTATAGGATTCTTGGGTATGTTAACTGCTACTATAGCTACATTTTTTCTTAACAGGAATAATAGTACAAACTTTAAAAATCAAACAATTGAAGATATTAAAACGAGATTAGATAATTTTGATGAATTAAATATTGAAGATATAGATGATATATATAATGTACTTAGAGCACTAAAAAAATAGAAGAGAAGGTAGAATGAAGCATATGAAAAAAGAGGATATATCAAATGTTTTGATATATCCTCATTTTGATTATAACCATGAAGAGTCTTAAGTAATATCTTTTATTTCAAAAACACAACTTGCGAAAGGTGCTAAATCAATAGAAATAGAATTAGATTTATTATTAAAAGCAATTTCTTGAGTTACGATCTCATTAGGATTAGTTATATTACATCCTCCGTAGATATCTTTCTCACTATTTAAAATTTCCATTAAACTTCCCTCGAAATTAAGGCCTAATTTAAAATGGCTATACCTATTAGGAGACATATTTAGAACAATTAATAATTGTTCATTATCAGTGCATCTAATATAGGAATAAACATTTTCATCTATATTATCAGCATCTACCCACTTAAAGTTAGATTCATTAAATTCCTCTAAATATAGAGCTTGGTGACTCTTATATAAATGATTAAGCTTTTTAAAATATAGATTAAAGGAATCATGGGAAGGGTATTTCAAAAGAAACCAATCATTTTCAATATCTTCATCCCATTCCCTAAATTGAGCAATCTCATTTCCCATAAAATTAAGTTTTTTACCTGGATGAGTTATCATATAGGTATATAAGGTTCTACATTGAGACAACTTTTGCTCATATGTTCCCCAAATCTTATCTATTATTGTTTTTTTGCCATGTACTACTTCATCATGAGATAGTGGTAATAAATAATTTTCATTATAAAAATAGTTCATGGAAAAGGTCAACAAATTATGATGATATTTACGGTAAACTGGATTTAATTCAAAATATTTTAATGTATCATGCATCCATCCTAAATCCCATTTGTAATCAAAGCCTAGTCCATCATATTTAACAGGGGCAGTAACTTTAGGATAATTACTTGAATCCTCAGCAATTAACATAACACTAGGATACCTTTTTCCTAAACCGGAGTTCATCCTTTGTAGGAAAGTAATTCCTCCAGAATTTACCCCTCGTTCACTGTCACCTTGCCAGTAGATAGCATTGGACATTGCATCCATTCTTAAACCATCAATGTGATAAATATCTAGCCAAAATGTAGCTGCCGACATTAAAAAGCTTATAACTTCATTCTTATAATAATCAAAGTTACAGGTGCCCCATTCACTATCTGCAATATCTTTGTACTCATACTCATATAGTGCAGTTCCATCAAACATAGCTAAAGAAAAGTTATCTCGCACAAAATGAACAGGTACAAAATCTAGAATAATTCCTATATTACTTTCATGACATTTGTTAATTAGAATCATTAACTCTTTAACGGTTCCATATCTTGAAGTTGCACTAAAATACCCACTACTTTGATAGCCCCAAGAACCATCGAAGGGATGTTCATTAAGGGGCATAATTTCAATGTGTGTAAAGCCATTATCAAGAATATAGTTAATTAGTTCAAGACAAAGTTCATCATAATGATACCACTCATCATTTTTATGTTTACGCCAAGAACCTAGATGCAACTCATAAATACTAACAGGTTTATTAAAGTTTTTTGAACGATTTATCATCCATTCATTGTCTTGAAAGAGGTTATTATCAATATTTGTTATAATTGAAGCTGTATTTGGCCGAAGTTCACTATAAAAGGCATAAGGATCAGCCTTGTCACATATTGTACCAGGTGCTTGATATATCCTATACTTGTACATCATTCCTTCAGTCATATCTTGAATAAACAAGCTATAAGTACCTTTCATATCAACCATATTCATAACATGTGCTTCACCAGTCCAACCATTAAAATCTCCAATAACTTGTACACTTGATGCATTTGGTGCATAAACACTAAATCGCACACCATCTACCTTGTTTTCATTGGTTATATGAGCTCCAAAATATTTATAGGCCTGGAAGCATTCACCAGCATAAAAACTTTTTAAAATTTTATTCTTCATTGTTAAACACCTTCTTCCTTGCCATAAGTGATAATTAACTTTTATGTTCTTAAATATATTATAAACTGTTGTTATATTAAAAGTAAATAAGGAAAAACATATATAAATTACAGAAATAATAAGATAATAATTAACATACTATGAACTATGTAGGAAGCTAATTGAATTAAAATTAATTGTTTATAAATGCTAAATTTAAATATTACTTTCCATAAGGTCAGATCTTTTGAAAGCAGCTTCAGTAATTTCCTTAGGATAGCCTACAAATTCAAGAAGCTTAATAGCATTTCTAGTTTTAGAGACACCGTTCTTAAGCTTATAATCGAAGCTTAAACCACTATCGTTGTTAACATCTTCACTAAAATAATAAAATTTATAGCTATCCTTTAGCATATCGCAAAGTTCTCTATCATGGGTTGCTACAATGCAAATAGCATCTCTTTTGTTTATGTAATTTAAAATTTCAGCTGAAGAAGCTATTCTTTCTAGAGGATTTGTCCCTCTAAAAATCTCATCAATAGGGCAAAAAACTGGTATATCATCTTCAAGAGAATTTAAAATTCTTAAAATAGATTCAGCTTCGGCCATGTAATAGCTTTTACCGCTTTTAATATCATCCTTAGGACTTATTGAAGAGACTATATTAAAAAAGCAAGCTTCATACTCATCGGCAAATACAAAATCAAAGCATTGTGCCAATAAAATATTAAGACTTATCATTCTTATAAAAGTGGATTTTCCTGACATGTTAGTTCCAGTTAAGACTATACCTTTAGTTGATATTTCTATTGAATTCGCAACTGGAATATCAAGAAGAGGATGTATTCCCTCTACCATATTCAACGAGGTGACCTGGGTAAACTTAGGTGTACACCATTTAGTGAAGCTAGTTTTATAACTTGCAATAGATATAAAAGCATCAATTTCTCCAACTAAGTAATATAATTCTAGAATTTGAGCCTCTTTTTCTATTAATTGACCGCTTATTTTGTAATAGATTGTTTCTTCAATTAAAAATGGAACTGAAAAGAATTGAAGGAACCCACCAAGTCCATTCAGAACCTTAATTAGACGGGTACTCTTATCAATTAATTTTAGTTCCCTTAAAAGTAAATCAATTCTGGATTTATAACTTTGAAGATTTTCATTTTCAATCTTTGAAATTTTTTTGCTAGCTGTTAATAAATTTCTAAGATAAATAAGACCGGTTGCTTTAACAGTAGTGATTTCTTT
Organism: Clostridium vincentii; assembly: GCF_002995745.1. Classification (GTDB taxonomy): domain Bacteria; phylum Bacillota; class Clostridia; order Clostridiales; family Clostridiaceae; genus Clostridium; species Clostridium vincentii. The sequence continues at coordinate 31,451 of NZ_PVXQ01000003.1, forward strand.
TTGATTTATAACTATATTAATATATACTAGACCTGTAAAAGGAAACATAAAATAAGGTTCTTTAAATATAATTGCTAAAAATATCATAAGAGGAGGTAGGACTTGTCCAAGTAAAGTATATAAATAACATTTTACTTTACTTACAGACAGTAATCCTTCAATCATTTCTATTAATCTATTTTTAGAATCAAATCCCATATTAAAAAGTATAATTCTTAAGTCTCCACTTAAAGAAGTATTTTTCTTAAATAAAGATATAATTTTACTTCTCTCATTTAGTTTAGCCTCATCCATTAAAGGATTTCTAAGGACACTATATAAAGAAGCCTCTCCTGCGCTTGAATAGGTTCTATCTATTTTAGAAAATATATCATCCATCATCAAATCATCCCAGGTTAAATCATCTATAGTATATTTCGATTTATAGGATAAATCGAATAAAGCTCTTATATTATTAAAGTTCCTAACTTTATCTTTAGGTTCTAAAAAAGATCGCCTTATATAATCTTTCACTATATTCGTTGGTAAAGATTTCAATATATTCATTGGTAAACACATCCTTTTTTATGATAAATATAACATAAAAAGAATAAATTCGCAATTTAATAGTGTGGATAGGTTAATTATAAAAAAGCATCTTTAATGGATGCTTTTTTGTTTCTATAAACCTTATAAAATATAAGGATAGTGCAGAATATGTTACTTAATTATATAAAAGTCTAATATATTACAATTATTTAATGTAACAATATATATATAAATACATAGTATTAAAATATAACAATTAATAATTGGAGGATTAAAATGGGAGAAGAAAGCATAACGCTTCCTGAGATTATAGATGCATTAAGAAAAAGATGGAAGATAATAGTTTTAACAACACTTATTATTACTACTTTCACTATTTTTGTAAGTTTATATTTAATTAAACCTAAATATGAGGCTAGTACAAAAGTATTTGTGGGAAAGGAAAGTAGTAATAATATTCAAGAGTATACCAGTAGCGATATTCAGATGTATCAACAGCTATTAAAGACATATTCAAATGTAATAATGACAAAGAATTTTGTCGAAAGTGCAATAGAAGGTGGAAATATAACATCAACAAAAGAAGAAATCTTAAGCAATCTAAATGTTGCTCCAAAAACAGATACACAGATACTAGAAATAAAATATTCAAGTTATGATAAGGCTGAGGCAAAGCAGGTTGCAGAAGAATTAACTAATGAGTTTATAATTGTATCTACTAAACTAATTCCAAATGCCAATGTACAAATTATTGAAAAGGCCAGCTTACCAGAAAATCCAGTTAGCCCTAATAAGATACTTAATATTTCAATTGGTCTATTATTAGGAATTATTACAGGACTGGGAGTGGCTATTATTTTAGATTTTAAGGATACTACTTTTTCATACAAGGAAGAACTTGAAAAAGAAATAAAATTGCCCGTTTTAGGAGTGATTCCAAAATTTAACGGTATTAGGAGGCGATAAGGCATGTTTGAATTAGAAGAAAAGCCTAAGTCAATAGCCTCTGAAGCTTATAGGAGCATACGAACTAATATACAATATTCATCTTTAGATAATGAGATAAGAAGCATGGTTGTTACAAGTACAGAGCCGGGAGAAGGTAAGACTATAACTGTTTGTAATCTCGCTTTTGCATTTGCACAATCAGAAAAGAAGACAATAATTATTGATTGCGATTTAAGAAAATCATCTATACACAAAGAATTTAAGTTATCCAATTTAATAGGACTTTCAGATGTATTAGTTGGAAATAAAGAATTAGATGAGGCAGTTAACAATTATTCAGAGAACTTAAGCATATTAACAGCAGGGAAAATATCTCCAAATCCATCAGAAATGTTAGATTCTAAAGCCATGGAACTTTTACTGGGAATAACAAAGTCTAAGTATGATGTAATAATTATAGATTCACCTCCACTCCAACTTGTTACTGATGCGCAAATACTTTCAACTAAAGTAGATGGGGTAATTCTAGTGGTAAAAGCAGGATCTACTAAGAGGAAATCCTTGCTTCAAGCAAAAGATTTATTAAATAAGGTTAGAGGTAATATTCTAGGAGTTATATTAAATAAAGTAGAAAATAAAAAAGATAAATATTATTACTATTATAGTGATGATGAGGAGAATAAGAATGAAGCAAAAAATAATAAGGATCAATAGTAGAAGTAAGGCGCAATAGTGAGAGCTAATAAGAGAACACAGATTACTATACTGCTATTTATGGATTCTTTCCTAATACATGTAGCCTACTTTCTTGCATTATGCTTTAGATTTAAATTTATAAATGTAAATATGAAGGAAATAATTAATAGCTATAGTGAGAATTTCTTAAGAATATGTGGAATAGTTTTGATTTATATATTTCTTTTTGCTATTTATAAACAATATAGGAGTATTTGGACTATAGCAAGCATCGAAGAATTTTCTTTAGGAGTTTTAGCAACAATTTCAGCATTATTTATTGTTGTTGTTTTGTCATTATTAGATGAAAATAGAATTCCTATAATGGTAACAGTTATGGCTGGGGTAATTATTATATTGGAATGTAATGGAATGAGAATAGGTTTAAGGATAGTAAAAAGAATATTTTCATATCTTAAGATAGAAAGAGATGTAGATGTAAAAAGAGTTCTTGTTGTAGGAGCTGGAAGTGCTGGATCGATGGTAATAAATGAATGTAAGAAGAATTCGAAATGGAAGAAAAAAATTATTGTTTTAGTTGATGACAACAAAGAAAAATTAGGGACATTTGTTGCTGGAATTAAGGTTGAAGGAAATAGAGAAATGATACCTGAACTTGTGAAAACAAAAAATATACAGGAAATTATAATTACAATTTCACTGTTAAAAGAAAAAGATTTAAAAGAAATAATTTATTATTGCAAAAAAACTAGTGCACAAATCAAGATAATGCCAGGGGTTTCTGAAATCATAGATGGTAAGTTTAACTTAAGTAAGATAAGGGATGTGGATGTGGAAGATCTACTGGGAAGAGAACCAATTGAATTAGATTTGGATGGAATTGCTGATTATATAGAAGATAAAGTGATTTTGGTTACTGGGGGAGGTGGCTCTATAGGTTCAGAGTTATGTAGGCAGATAGTTAAATTTAATCCGAGAGAACTTATTATATTAGATATTTACGAAAACAATGCTTATAACATTCAAAATGAACTTTTAGAATATAAAGAAGACTTAAATTTAAAGACCTTAATTGGATCGGTAAGAGATAGAGAAAGATTAAGATATATTTATTCAAAATACAAACCTCAGGTTATATTTCATGCAGCAGCCCATAAACATGTTCCTTTAATGGAGGAGAATCCAACGGAGGCTATAAAAAACAATGTTATAGGGACTTTAAATGTAGCGGAGTTTGCAAGTGAGTTTAAAGTGGAAAAATTCATTCTGATCTCTACGGATAAAGCAGTTAACCCTACTAATATAATGGGGGCTACAAAAAGAATATGTGAAATGATAATACAGGCTATTGACGAAGAAAGTGAAACAGAATTTGTTGCGGTTAGATTTGGTAATGTTTTAGGCTCAAACGGTTCAGTAGTTCCACTCTTTAAAAGACAAATTGCAAAGGGTGGTCCTATAACCTTAACCCATATGGATATTACTAGATATTTTATGACTATCCCTGAAGCTTCTCAGCTTGTACTTCAAGCTGTAGATTATGCAAAAGGTGGAGAAATTTTTGTTTTAGATATGGGAAGTCCAGTTAAAATATATGATTTAGCTGAAAATCTAATTAGACTTTCAGGTTATGAACCGGGTAAAGATATTAAGTTAAATATTATTGGATTAAGACCTGGAGAAAAACTTTATGAGGAACTTTTAATGAAGGAAGAAGGATTAATAAATACAGAGCATGAGAGAATTTTTATAGAAAAACTAAGTACAGTTAGTTTTAAGGTGCTGAAAGGACAGATTAATGAGCTTATGGACACTGTAATAGTAGGAAATGAGGATATGTTAAGGGTGAAATTAAAGGAATTAGTTCCAGGATATAAAAGGGGAAATAATTAAAAGATGGCAGTAAGAAAAAAGGAATGATATTCCACCAGGACTTATAGGGTGGGCTCAAATCAATGGTAGGGATGAACTGCCATTTGAAGTAATGGCAGAGTTTGATGGTGAATATGTGGAAAGAATGAGCTTTGGAATGGATGTTAAATATTTTTTTGAACTATTGCTTCTGTGTTAAAACACGATGAAATTGTTCAAGGTGGCTGGAGTGAGTTGGAGAAAATAAGGGCAGAAGCTGTTGCTACCCATGAATCTACATATGAGGAAAATACGAAGTTATGAAAATACTAGTTGTCTGTCAATATTAGTATCCACAACAAACAACATATGTGAGCAACTTGTAAAGGAGCGACTACATTTGTATTTTCAAAAACAAGAATCATGGTTCGTATTATACGTAAATGTAAACCAAGAAGAAAAAGTAAAAAAAATCCTTGAAAAAGAAATTGGAGATGAGTATAAATTCATTATTCCAACAAGAGAACTTAGAGAAAGAAAAAATGGAAAATGGCATAATGTAAAAAGAAAGCTGTTTCCAGGTTATGTTTTGACGAAGGGTATCATAAATATAGAAGTTTATTACAAAATTAGAAAAGTATATGGTGTAATAAAGTTACTGAGAAATGAAAATGAAGTTTTAACAATAGATGAAAAAGAACTAAAAGTACTAAAGATACTTATAGATAATCAGGATAATAATATAGGTGTTTCTACATTATATAAAGAAAATGATAGTATAAGAATACTTGCAGGACCTTTAGTGGGATTCAAAGGTCAAATTGTAAAAGTAGATTCTCGAAAAGGTAGAGCAAAGGTGAATATTAGTTTTATGAATGAAGAAAGAATAGTAGAACTTGGTATTGAATTAGTGGACAAAATCTGAAGCTGACTTGGGTGTTTCGGCCCCATAGAAAGATTAAGAGGTCATAGTAAGTCTGGTGGTAGCATGATGGATATTATGTGAATGGGCGAAGCTATGGCCTGGGGGTAGTTGAGAGCTGAGAGTATAGGAGTATTGAATGATGGGATTAGGTGAGGAGTGGGAAGGATAAAACTATTCATAAACGTTGATGGATTACTTTATATAAATTAAAAAGTGAGGGGAATTAAATGAACTATATTAAAGTAAGAAATATTCCATTTTCTCCACCTGACATTACAGATGCGGAGATTGAAGAAGTTATAAAAGCGATGAAGTCTGGTTGGATTACAACTGGCCCTAGAACAAAAGAATTTGAAAGAAAAATAGCTGAATATATAGGCGTAAATAAAGCTGTATGCCTTAATTCTGCAACTGCAGCTATGGAGCTTACACTTCGTATTTTAGGAATAGGACCTGGGGATGAAGTTATTACTTCAGCTTATACCTATACCGCATCTGCTTCAATAATAGATCATGTAGGAGCTAAAATCATACTCGTTGATACAGCTCCTGATTCTTTTGAGATGGATTATTCAAAACTTGCTGATGCTATTACAGACAAGACTAAAGCTATTATTCCTGTTGATATAGCAGGGAAGATGTGTGATTACGATACAATATATAAAGTTGTAGAGCGCAAGAAAGAACTGTTCAAAACAAATAATGAAATTCAAGGGTTATTTAATAGAATAATCGTAATGGCTGATGCAGCTCATGCTTTTGGGGCTGAAAGAAAAGGTATGAAATGTGGACAGGTTGCAGACTTTACTTCATTTTCATTTCATGCAGTAAAAAATCTTACAACAGCAGAAGGTGGAGCTGTTGTTTGGAGAAATGACTTAGGATTAGATGATGAGTGGCTTTACAAGCAGTTCATGTTATACAGTCTTCATGGACAATCAAAGGATGCACTAGCAAAGACTCAAATAGGTTCATGGGAGTATGACATTGTTTATCCCGCTTATAAATGCAATATGACAGATATTTTAGCCAGCCTTGGATTAATACAGCTAAGTAGATATGAAGGTCAGATGGAAAGACGTAAAGGGATTATAAAAGCCTATGACAAAGCATTTATAGAATTAGGGATTAAAAATTTAAAACACTACGGTGAGGACTTTGCGTCTACAGGCCATCTTTATTTAGCTAGGATACCTGGAATAGGTGAAACTGAGCGAAATGAAACCATTATAAATATGGCAGAAGCTGGCATTGCAACAAATGTGCATTACAAACCACTTCCTATGTTTACAGCTTATAAGAATTTAGGATTTGATATAAAGGATTATCCAAATGCTTATAAACAGTATGTAAATGAAATTACACTTCCACTTCATACTTTATTAAGTGATGAGGATGTGGAGCATGTATGTGAAAGTTTGAAGATGGCAATAGGGGAAGTTTTAAATAGAGGGGCTACTGTAGCACAATAGGGGTGAGTGTATGTATAAAAGATTTTTCAAAAGAATATTTGATCTAATTTTATCGATAATAGCTCTGCCATTCTGGTTTATTATATTGATTATTATTGGGCCAATTATTTATTTCCAAGATAAAGGGTCAATTTTCTATAATGCACCTCGTCTTGGTAAGGATGGAGAAATATTTAAAATGTATAAGTTCCGTTCGATGAAAATAAGTGCTCCGGACATAAGAAATGAAGATGGGTCTACCTTTAACGGAGAGGATGATTCAAGGTTAACTAAGATAGGGAAGTTTATTCGTAAGACAAGTCTTGATGAGACTCCACAACTTTTAAATATTATCAAAGGTGATATGAGCATTATCGGTCCAAGGCCAGACTTGCCAGAGCACAAAGAACTCTATGAAGGCAATGAAGAACGCAAGTTAGAGATTAGACCAGGGGTTAGTGGGTTTAACCAAGCTTATCATAGGAATACAATACCGTGGAAAGAAAGGATTAAACACGATATTTACTATATTGATGAGTTATCTTTATGCCTTGATATAAAGATATTTTTTAAAACGGCTGCATCTGTCTTGAAACGTGAGGATATATACGTAACTGATAATAGTACTAAGGATAGCAGTAAGTTTTGAGTGGACGTGTGGGAGGTGGAATTATCAATGAAAAATAACAACATAGAGAGTTCAGTTACCTTCTATGAGTTACAATGGGATACAGATTATTTTGGCGTAAATTGCTCCAAAGCTATAATTCATAAACCTCTGACACTAGTGGAATGGTATGAATTAAAAGGGAGATTCAAAGATTATCAGTTTGTTACAATTGAGAATCGCAATTCGGAATCTACTAATGCACAATTGATTGGAAAGGATACATCAGCTTTTTTGGCAGATGTTAATATACAGTTCAAAAAGAATTTACATGACACGTATGATAAGGCACAGAATATTACAATTCATCAAGCATTAGAGCGGAATGAACAGGTTATTGAAATAGCAGAATTTCTATATTCAAAGTTTAAAGAAGACCCTGAATTAGTTAAACGAGGCGGGCATCAAGTTTATCATCAGTGGTTGATAAATTCATTCGGAAAGCTAGATAAATATTTTGCTTTATCAAAAAATGAAAATGGTGAGATTAATGGTTTTTTGCTACATTCATATTCAGATAATGCCTGTATAGTAGAACTTGTTGCTGTGTCAAAAAATGTGGTTCAAGGTGGCATTGGTACAAGTTTATTTAGAGCAGTAGAGTATGCAGCATATGAACGTGATTGTGATGAAATAAGAGTTGGTACTCAAGTGAGAAATATGGGGGCAATTAACTTTTATCATAAAGTTGGATGTAAACAAGTAGGGTGCCATCAAGTTTATCATTTGTGGAAATAAAGTAGTTATAGAAGATATATTTTAACTGTATCAATGAAGTTATTTAAAAATTTTAAAGGAGAATTTGAAATATGACTAATATATTAATCACAGGTGGTGCCGGATTTATTGGGAGTGACTTAGCATTAAAACTAAAAAACAAAGGATATAGAGTAACCGTTCTTGATAATCTTAGTCCGCAAATTCATGGTGAAAACCCAGATGATTCATATACATATAACTTGATTAAAGGAAAAGTGAATATTATTAAGGGGAGTGTTGCTAATGCGAATGATTGGAGAAAAGCATTAATTGACATTGATGTTGTTGTTCATTTGGCTGCCGAGACTGGTACTGGTCAATCTATGTATGAGATTGATAAATACGTTTCAACTAATATTGAAGGATCTGCTAAACTTCTTGAAGTACTTACTAATGAAAAAAATCAAGTCAAAAAACTCGTTGTAGCTTCTTCGCGTGCTGTATATGGTGAAGGAAAATTTGAATGTGAAAAGCATGGCATTGTTTATCCTGAATCTCGAATTGATGAAGATATGTCAAAAGGGGATTATGAAGTTAAATGCCCAATCTGTAAAAAAACAGTTACTATGCTTCCGACGGATGAATTATCGGAATTGCATCCAACGTCTGTATATGGCTTTACGAAACAGGCGCAAGAACAGTTATGCATGATTGTAGGAAAATCAATCGGTATTCCGGTTGTAGCTTATCGATTCCAAAATGTATATGGGCCTGGACAGTCATTGAAAAATCCTTATACTGGTATCTTATCGATTTTTTCGACTAGAATTAAAAATGGAAATGACATTAATATTTTTGAAGATGGATTGGAAACAAGAGATTTTGTATATATTGATGATATTACTGATGCGGTTATTTTAGGAATTGAAAAGGATGATGCTAATTACCATACGTTTAATGTTGGTTCTGGAGAGCAGACGGATGTATTAACGGTAGCCAATACGCTGAAAGAAAAATATAATTCTGACGTCCAGATTAAAGTATCCGGAAATTATCGACTTGGGGATATAAGGCATAATCTAGGGGATTTGAATCAGATTAATTCTTTACTTGGCTATAAGTCAAAGATTTCTTTTAAACAGGGGATTTCTAATTTCGTTGAATGGGTAGAAGGTCAAAAAGCGGAAATAGATAATTATGAAGCTTCTATAGAAGAGATGAAGAAGAAGGGGTTATATAAATAATGAATAAGGTTGATACAATTAAAGGAAAAAGAATATTGTTTATGACACCTCCATTTTTTGGATATGAAAAGATTATTCCAAATAAAATGAGAGAACTCGGTGCTATCGTAGATTATTATGATGCAAGAAGTATAACAAAAGCATTTGACAGAGCTTTGCTTAAAGTATCACCTAATATTTTTTCAGGAAAGACAAATAAATATTTCGAGAATATGTTGAATGAATTTAAGGGAAAAGATTATAATTATATATTAATACAAAATTGTGAGATGATAACTGGTGAAATACTAACTAAATTTAGAAAAGCATTTCCTAATGCAAAATTAATATTATATTTATGTGATACCGTTAAGAATATTAAAGGGATAACTAAAAAAAATAATTATTTTGATAATATATTATCTTTTGATTTAGGGGATACAAAGAAATATAATGATATGATATTCCGACCTTTGTTTTATGCGGATTGTTATCGTCAGGATATTAAATCAGATAATAAATATAAATATGATTTATGCTTTATAGGAACAATTCATTCAGATAGATATAAAGTAATTAAAAATGTAAAAAAAATTTGTGATCAATATAAAATGAAGTGTTTTATGCACTGCTATTTGCAAAGTGATTTTATATACATTTATTATAAATTAACAAAAAAAGAATTTTTCAATGCAAAGAAAAGTGAATTTACACATGAAAAGTTATCAAGTACTGATATTGCAAGGATAGTAAACGATTCAAGGGTAGTTCTAGATATTCAACACCCAAAACAAGCAGGATTAACAATGCGAACGATAGAGATGCTCGGAATGAATAAGAAACTTATTACAACAAATAAAAGTATTAAAGACCACGAGTTTTATAATGAGAATAATATATTAGTTATTGATAGGAAAAATGTAAGAATTGATAAATCATTCTTTAATAGCCCATATCAAAAAAATGATGATGATATTTACAATAAATACTCAATAGAATCGTGGTTGAGAGAAATTTTATTATGATAAGTGGGGATATGTTTATGAAAAATCAATATTCATTTTTAGAGTTTGTTTCAACAATATTTTCACTATTATGTACAAAACTGTTCTATAGACCAGCTCGTTTAATAAGGCGACCAATATATATAAGGGGAAAATCAAGTCTACAGATTAGGGAAGGGTTAACTACAGGTTACGCATGTAGATTTGATTTAAAAGGCCATAATCTCAAAACTCTTATAATTGGACAATATTGTAAAATGGGAGATAATGTTCATATAGTAGCCCTTGAAAAAGTAACCATTGGTAATAATTGTTTGTTAGCTTCTAAGATTTTTATTAGTGATACAAATCATGGTGATTATTCAATGCAAGGTCAGGATTCTGCACCATCAATTGCACCTAAAGATAGGCCGTTATATACAAAATCCGTATCAATAGGGAATAATGTTTGGATTGGTGAAAATGTATGTATTTTACCTGGTGTACGGATTGGAAATGGAAGTATTATTGGTGCTAATTCTTTTGTTAATAAGGATATTCCAGATAAGTGCATAGCTGTTGGTAGTCCTGCAAGAGTTATTAAAAGATATAATCTTGTTTCAGAAAGGTGGGAAAAGATTAACCATGAGAATTTTTCAGATTAATAGCCACTATAATCAAAGTGGAGCAGGGAAAATTGTAGCTTGTATACATAGAGAACTTAAAAGGCATGGATATGGTTCAATGGTAGCTTATGGTAGAGGCAAGGTTACTAATGAAGATGGTATTTATAGAATTGGTTCAAAGTTTGAATTAGCCTTTGAGGGTTTTAATACAAGATTTATTGGAATTAATGGTTTTACTTCATGGAACGCAACTAAAAAACTAGTGATGGAAATTGATAAATTTTGCCCAGATGTAATACATTTACACGGATTGCATGGCTACTATCTAAACTATAAAATATTATTTGACTACATTAATAGAAAAAATATTCCTTGTGTTTGGACTTTTCACGATTGCCATGCTTTTTCTGGAAATTGTGGATACCATTATGAGTGCGATAAATGGAAAACAAGCTGTTATGAGTGTCAGCATTTAAGAGAGTACCCTACTAGCTATTGGCTTGATCACACAAACTGGATGTGGGAACAGAAGAAAAATTTATTTACACAGACAGACAACAAAATAATAGTTTCACCATCTGAATGGATGACAGATGATGCAAAACAGTCGTTTTTTGGTAAATATAACTGCATCACAGTAAATAATGGAGTTGATACGGAAAATGTTTTTTATAAAAGAGACAAGAATGAGTGCAGAAAAAAATATGGTTTTTCTGTTAATGATAAAATAATATTGGGAATAGCATTTGGGTTTGATGATCCAAGAAAAGGTGTTAAGTATATTATACAAATGGCACATGATTTCAAAGACCAAAATATAAAATTTATCCTTATTGGATGGAATAAAAAGAATAACTATTTAATAGATAAATTATCAAATATTTTAACAATTCCATTTACAAATAATCAAGATGAGTTGGCTGAGTATTATTCGTTAGCTGATGCTTTTTTACTACCTTCATTGGCTGAAAATTATGCTACAGTAGCAATTGAATCTATGGCATGTGGAACACCTGTAGTTGGTTTTGATGTTGGTGGAGTTGCTGAACAGTTAACAGGTAGAAAAGGTATTACTGTTCCTGCTGCAGACCAATTGAAATTTAATGCTGCTGTTTTAAGTATTCTTGATGGAACAGCTCAATTATGTAATGATACTGAGATTGAAGACTATACAAAAGGAAACAATTCAATTTTAGGAATGGTTGAAAAATATTTGGAAATATACTATAAGGCTAGTCATATAGGAGGAAATTAAATATATGAACAAAATCAGAAAGATATTTTCGGTTATACAAAGATGGTTAGTTAAAAAGTTAGTGTACGTTGATGATGGTTTGTATATGAAGTATTATACAAATTACTTAAGAAAAATCGGAGTTGTAATTCATGGAACTCCTAAATTTATTAGTCCAGATGCATATTTTGATGGAACTGATTATTCTAAAATTGTTATTGGTGATAATGTCACAATCTCTAGAGAGGTTATGTTTTTGACACATGATTATTCAATTACATCAGCTTTGGCTTCAATTGGAGAGAAAATTCCAAGGGGTGGTGGAGAAGTATTTTTCCTTAAAGATATAACTATAGGTGAAAATTGTTTTATTGGTGCTAGAGTATCAATATTACCAGGAACAAGTATTGGAGACAATGTGATAATTGGTACATGTAGTGTAGTGAAAGGGAAGATTCCAAACAATAGTATAGTTGTTGGGAATCCGTATGAAATTATCGGGAAAACTGATGCGTATGCTATGCTCCACAAGAAAAAAAATGATTATCTTATAGAGAAATGATGGAGAGGTTAATGATGAATAAGATATTAGTAATGGTAGATAATTTGGAGATAGGTGGAGTAGCAAGAGTAGTACGTAATTTTTGTGATGCATGTTCTAAAAATTCTAATCTAATCTTTGATTATGTTATATATATAGAACCTAGTGAGGAAACATTAAATGAATTATCTAAGGCGAAAAGTAAATACTTTGTTATTCCAAGAGTAAGTGAGACTACAATATTTAAATATATAAATAATATAAGGTCAATCATAAGAAATAATGGAAAATATTCTGCAATTCATGCACACACAACATATTTTATATGGCTGGCTTGTTATGCAGCGAAAAAGGAGAAAATACCGGTAAGAGTAGGGCATGCTCATGGTTCGGAGGGGCCGTATAAGTCTTTAATAAGTAAAGTAGTTGAAAGTAGTGGAAGATTTTTAAATAGAAAATACTGTACGCATATGTTAGCCTGTGCTGAAACATCAGGTGAATACACGTTTGGATCTAGATTTGAATTTATTCCTAATATTATTAAGTACGATAATATTAAAAGGCTCACTAGTAAACAACGAAGTGATTATTATGAAGAATTCAATATACCAAAAGATGGAATTATTTTAGGGTACTTAGGTGTAATAGGCATGGTTAAAAATACAAAGTTCTTGATTCCACTAATGAAAAAAATTGTAGAGTCACATAAAAAATATTATATGATTTTAGCAGGTAGTGGACCAGATGAAGAAGTTATTAAAGATATGATAGATAAAGAAAACCTTACATCTTACGTTAAGCTTATAGGGCAACGCTCAGATAATTATGAATTATTGCAAATATTTGATGTATTGTTGATGCCTTCATTTTCAGAAGGAATGTCACTATCTATACTTGAATCCCAATTGTGTAGCACTCCGTGTGTTGTTTCTCCGGGGGTTCCAAAAACTAATAACATTCATATGAATTTATTTTATCAATGTAATTCCTATAATTATGACGATTGGGAGAAAAATATAAGGTTAGCTTATAAGAATAAGTGTAAAACTTCACTAGAACAAAGAATTAATATATTGGAGAATATTAAATATGATAAAGAAAGCATAGCAAAGAAATTAGTAGAAATATATAATGTTGTGAAAAAATGAGGTTATTATGGAAAATAGAAAATCAACTATTTCATCAAAGAAATTAATAGCATTAATGACGTATTTAGTAATAAGTACTTTACTGATTATAAAAATTAATACAACCAATATTGATACCATCACATATCTGTCATTGATTCAACTAGTTATAAATATAATGATAATGAAATTATTTGGCTTTAATGTATTCTCTTTGCCTGTATTGTTTGTCATATTTTCCTATATATTTCACTGCGGACAATTGCCATTAATAACCTTTAATATTGAGGCAGACAGACCATTTGATGTTATTAATTTGGTTGGTAATTCACTTTTTATTAAATCAATTTGGTTTTTTATGTCATCCCAAGTTTTTTTGGTTACTGGCATAATGCTTTCAAATATTAAGAAGGTTAAAAATATAGATAGGAATCAATTACCAGCAAGTAACCAAAAAACAGTTGCATATAGAATAGGAATAACTTTATTAATTATTGGAATTATACCAAGATTATATATTGACATTAAGCAATTTTCATTATATTTGGCTGGAACATATCTTGATGTATATGATATTGGTGTAGCAGGAATAACTGATGTTATTGCTTATTGTGCTCAGATTGGTGTTTTAATGATTATTATAGGGAAACAGGATAGGCCTAAATTTTGTAGAAAGGTTCTTATTCTAACATTAATATATGAGATTTTCACAATGATAAAAGGTGGACGCGGAACACAAGTAACATATATATTAGCACTTATTTTTATATATATGAATTTAGTTGAAAAAATAAAATTAAAGAGTTTAGTAACAAGTTTAGCTTTTTCTTATGTTGGGTTAGTGTTCATTAATTTTATTAGTGCAACTAGAAATTTAACCAATAAGAGTGTAAAAATTATGTGGAATAGTTTTCTAGATTTATTTATCCAATCTCCATTATTTAACGCTTTAGGTGAGTTTGGTGGAACAATGATCTCATTAGCATATAGCGTCAGTTTTATGCCGTCATATACAAATTTTAATTATGGCAAGACATATATATTATCATTATTAGCAGTAATACCAAATGTAGGAGGAATATTGGAACCAGCTAGAAATAGTTGGATTTTTGTAAAAAATTTTCCGCCAGGATACAGTTCATCTCTCGGAGGGTCGTATTTAGGAGAACTATATTTTAATTTCGGAAACTATGGAATTATATTTTCATTGTTAGTTGGAATATTAATCGGTGTGACAACATTTAGAATAGAATCTAGTATAAGAGAAAAAAACTGGATACGACTCTCAATATATATGATTCTCTTTCCTATAATGTTGTTGTGGACTAGAGGTTATTTTTCAGATATGGTTCGACGATTCGCATGGATTGGTCTACTAATTAGAGTCTTAAATTATGGTTATAGAAAAGAACAAGGAAAGGAATAAGATATGGAAATTAGCATCGTTGTACCAGTTTATAATGCAAAAAAGTATATAAATGAATGTATAGAATCAATTCTAAATCAGACAATCAATAATCTAGAAATTATATTAGTAGATGACGGATCAACTGATGAATCTGGTAAAATTTGTGATTATTATGCTGACTTAGATAAAAGAGTTATAGTTATTCATAAGAGGAATGAAGGGGTTTCTGCTGCACGAAATAGTGGTATATTATGTGCTTCAGGAGACTATATTCAATTCGTTGATAGTGATGACTATCTTGAAAGTGATATGTGTGAAATATTACTTTCAACTATTAAAAAGGATGAAAGTGATTTTGTTATTTGTGGATATAAAACTATTTCAGGTAAAAATGTATCTGAAAGTTATAGATTTGATTGCAAGAAAATTGATACACAAGAACTTTCACAATTGTTCTCATCATTATACGTTAATGTTTATTTAAATTCACCTTGGAATAAATTATACAAAAAGAGCTTAATTAAGACGTACTACAATACTACTGCTAAATTAGGAGAAGATATTTTATTTAATTTAGAATATATGAAGAATATAAAAAGCTTATCGATTATTCCAAATGCATTGTATTGCTATCGTGTAGACAATAATGTAAGCAGTGCATCTACCTTAAATAGAGAAAATATATTTGAAATTATTTTTCGTACCTATAATGCTATTTTAGATTTTTGTTATTTCAAATTTACTGAAAAAATAGAAATGAATGAAATAAGTAACTTTACTTTTGGCAAAATTTGCAAAGGAATGAAATTGCTTATAGCAAATAAGAATAAATTAAAGTTAGAAAAAATTGATTTGCTTAATATTTGGTGTGAATCAGATAATATGAACTTGGTTTATGAAAATTTAGATTGTAAAACACTCGTTTTACAAAATAAAATTTTATATAGTTTGATTAAAAAAAAGGCAATTAATAAAATTTATTTATACTGTTATGCTAATAATTTTATTAAAGACCATGCACGTAATGTAGTTAGATTTTTAGGGGAATGACTAAAAAATTACAAGGGAGGAAGATAGAATGAAAATTAAAACTATAACTTGTCATTTTGTGCATAACTACGGAGCTATATTACAAGCATATGCTCTTTCAAAACACATCTCAAACATTCTTCCTGATAGTGAAGTTGAAATTATTGATTATAGACCACCATATTTAGAAAATCCACATAAAATATTTAATGTTGGAGATAGTAGATATAGGAAAAATATTGTATTGAAAACTCTGTATAGAGTAAGAGTATTTCCTTATAGATATGCGACTACAAAGAATTTTAAAGATTTTATAAAAAAATATTTACCACTAACAGATAATAGATATCACACATATAAAGAATTATTAAACAATCCACCAATTGCTGATAAATATATATGTGGTAGTGATCAAATATGGAATTATAGAGAAGAAAATGGAAAGGATCCAGCATTTTATCTAAATTTCGTGAAAACAGGTAAAAAAATAGCGTATGCTCCTAGCTTCGCAGTATCAGAAATTAACGAAGATGAGACAAATATGGTTAAAAGATACTTGAAAGATTTTAAAGATTTGTCTATTAGAGAACAAGCTGGGGTAGAAATATTGAATTCATTAGGATATAAAAATGTACCTAGAGTTATTGATCCTGTATATTTATTGAATGCTTCTGAGTGGAGGGAAATAGAAAGCCCCTTAAGCTACAAGGATTATATACTTATATATAAAATTGAAAACAATAATGCAATATATGAATGTGCTAGGAAACTAGCTAGGAAGCACAATTTAAAAATAATTGAGGTAGGTTTTTCAGCAAAAATTGATGTAGATATAGATAAGTATCTATGTGGAGTTTCTCCTTCAGAATTTTTGTATCTATTAGATAATGCAAGGTATGTTGTTACCAATTCATTCCATGGTGTTTCATTCTCAATTATTTTTGAAAAGCAATTTATTACGATAAAAAGAAGTAAAACTAATTCAAGAATAGAAGGTATATTAAAAATTTGCAACTTAGAAAATAGAACTTATGATGAAAACAATGATATTAATGAATTTGAAGATATAATAAATTATTCAGAAGTGAATGATGGTTTACAAAAGGAAATTAACTATTCAAGAGAATATTTGATGAAAGTGTTGAAATAACATGAGAATAGATAGTAATAACATTAAGTGTTTTGGATGCAGTGCATGCTCACAAAAATGCCCAAAGAAATGTATAGAAATGGTTTTAAATTCTGAAGGTTTTTTATATCCAATTATTGATGAGAGCGAATGTATTGATTGCGGGATGTGTCAATCAGTATGTCCGATTGATAAGGGATATGATTCTAGCAGGAGCAAATGCTATGCAGCATATTCTAAAGACAATAGTTTGATTGAGAACAGCTCATCTGGTGGTTTATTCAAGGAACTTGCAGAAACTGTTCTTCAAAAAGAAGGCATGGTATATGGAGCTGCATTCGATAATCAGCTATGTTTAAAGCACTTTTCAGTTGAGAACAGAGATGAGATTCAAAGATTTATTGGATCAAAATATGTACAAAGTGATATAAATGAAACATACATTTCGGTTAAGAAAAATTTAAAGTATGGTAGGGATGTATTGTTTTGCGGAACACCATGCCAAATACATGGGTTGAAATTATTCCTAAAGAAAGATTATGACAACTTGGTGTTAGTTGATTTAGTATGCCATGGAGTACCAAGCCCTAAAATTTTCAAAGACTATATAAACAATATAGAAAAGAAAAAGCATATTAAAATAATGGACTTTAAATTTAGAAAGAAGAATAAATTTGGTGAATGTTATGGATTTGAGTACAGTGGTAAGAAAAAGAATAAAATTATTAGTAACTGCAGCATGGGAGCATTTACACCTTATGGAGTTGGTTTTTTTCAAGGCTTATGTATGCGAAAATCATGTTATCAATGTCCTTATAGTAGTATAAAAAGGAGTTCAGATATTACTTTAGGAGATTATTGGGGGATTAAAAAAATTCACTCACAATTTGCTAATATATGTGGGACATCATTAATTCTAGTTAATACAGTAAAAGGTGAAAAAGCTATAAGTGAAATTAAATCAAAAATTAATTTTATAGTTTCAGATATTAATCGAGCTAAAAAGTTTAATCATAATCTGCAGAAAGCTACGATCGAACCATTACAGAGAAAAGAGTTTTTTCAAGACTACAGTAAATACGGTTATGTTCATGTGGAAAATAAGTATTTAAAATCATTTAAAATACAACTTTGGCATTTTCGAAGTTGGTTGGGTCAAATTATAAGGAGTATATTAGGGAAATAGTATGAAGTCATTACTTATGTCGATAAGAAGAATAAATAACAGACAAAATTATCAATAGGCAATATACGGTACAACAAAGACCTTGATTTTAAATATAAATAAGAGGCATAAGTATGAGGGGGAGTAAATGAACATATATATCTACAATTGTTCTAATACATTTAACTATGGTTCCATGATGATGGGAGAGAACTTTATAAGTTATTTTAATAAAATAACAGGAACAAAAAATAATTATTATCTAGAAACTGTAGAGGAAATAAATATAAAGAGAATAATAGAGGCTACTGGTATTAATGAGATATACTCTGTGGGTATGAATTCCCTATTTAAAGAAGAATTAAATAAATATGATTATATGTTTTCTTATATGAAATTTAAAAAAGTAATATCTGGTTTTGCAAATGGAATTGATTTAGTAATTGTTTTAGGTGGAGATGATTTTACTGAATATTATGGTTGGAAAAGTCCCATAGTGAATGGAATAAAACTCAATTTATTAAAAAAAGAAGGTCTAAAAGTAGTTATGTTTGGACAAACCATGGGACCATATCATTCTTTTAGAAAGCCAATTATGAAACAATTACTAAGCAAAATAGATAAAATATATCCTAGGGATCCAATAACATATAATTATTTAAAAGAATTTGGATTAAAAAACATTTCAATTACAGATGATTTAGCGTTATTGCCACTTTCAAAGCAAGAGTTGAAAGAAAAAACTAAAAAATATATAACATATTGTCCAAGTGAGTTAATTTATAGATATTCAAAGGAAGGGAATAGACAGGATTGGATTGATTTTAATTTATTTATGATAGATAAAATAATGAACAAATATAAAGATAAAAAGTTAGTTCTTTTAGCACATGTTTTAAAGCCAGAGCATGTTGATGATAGAATTATTGTAAATGAACTTTATGGGTTAGTTAAGCATAAATATATGGATAGGATTATTATTGAAAATAATGAGATGTATCCTTATGGAGTAAGAAACTATATACAACAATCTTTATTTACGATATCGAGCAGAATGCATCCAGTGGTTTCATCAATACAATGTGAAATACCAGCTATAGCATTATCGTATAGTTCTAAATATTGGGGCATTATTGATGAAAGGTATGGGTTAGGAGAATATATTATAGATGTAAGATACCTAAGTTATGATGAAATGAAAGAAAAGTTTGTTTGTTTGATGGATAAAATAGAATTAGAATATGAACCAATACAACAAAAAATAAAAAACAAAAATAAATTAGCGAATGAGAATATTATGCAAACTTTAAGAGAGATAGTTGATTTAGATGATGGAAAATAAAGGGGTATGCAGTAAAAGCTAAAGATATTTTCGGTGAATATTACAGTTAGGTAGTAGGCTTGAATGTGAATGTGAATGTGAATGTGAATGTGAATGTGAATGTGAATGTGAATGAGACTCGTAATAAGTATAAATTTGTGAAGGCTGACGGTGTCGGTTCTCTGGAAAGTAATATTATAGTAGCTGATAATGACGAGTCTACTATAACTTCCTCGGGGTCAAAGAGAGGGAAGGTTCGTGAGGGCTTTCTCTACTCGACTACAGTCTTTGCAAAATGAATATGATTTGACAAAAGAATTCCAATGGCTTTGTGACCATGAGAACAAAATAACAACATATTTAAAAAAACTTATGCCTTCTTACATTGAAAAATCGTAGCAGGCTGGTGATGAAGTAATGAAACTAAAGGGAGAATAATGTTGAGTGTAAAATGTGTGAAAATTATTTAATTAAAATATATCATTAAATTTGTTTATGAGCTAAGTTTGAATAAATTTAAAGTGCTTTAAGTGATGAAAAATTAAGGAATATATAAGAGAGCATTTGAAAATAGTTATACATTTAGATAAATAAAAAGCTAGATTAAATGTGATTGACTCAAAAAACTTCTTGAAAGCAGGTAAAAAATTTTGAAAATAAATCAACTTAAAGCAGGTATTATATTATCATATTTACTGATTTTTTCAAACACTATTATCGGCATTTTACTTACTCCATTCATGCTAAGAACACTGGGACAATCTCAATATGGATTGTATCAGTTAATCGGTGCATTTGTTGGATATATGACTGTTCTTGACTTTGGACTTGGAAATGCTGTAATTAGATATGTCGCACAATATAGACATCAAAAGGATAGGAAAAGCGAAAGCAATTTTTTAGCAATGACTTTAATTATGTACAGTACTATTTCTATTTTAGCAGTAGTTATTGGTATTATATTATATTTTAATTTAGATAATATTTTTGCAAAAACTTTTACAACTATTGAATTAGGTCAAGCCAAAATAATGTTTACTATTTTGCTTATCAATTTAGTAATATCCTTGTTAGGCAATGCTTTTAATGCAATAATAAATGCTTATGAAAAATTTGTTTTTAATCGAGGATTTACTTTATTCAGATTAGTATTTAGGGTATTATTACTAATTTTATTGTTAAAAATGGGGTGCAATGCAATATCAATTGTTGTTTTAGATACTGCGATTAATATATTCACAATTCTTGCTAATATATATGTTTGTAAAAAGTATTTAAGAATTACAATAAAACTAATAAAATTTGATAAAAAATTACTTGTAGAAGTTTTTAAGTATTCAATTTTTATATTTTTAAATATGATATTTGACCAGTTAATTTGGCGAGTTCCACCAACCATAATAGGAATTAAAATGTCAACAATAGCTGTTGCAATTTTTTCTGTTGGCATGCAATTCTCAGCCTTATTTATGCAATTTTCAACGGCGATTTCTGGAGTATTTCTACCTAAGGTTACAAAAATGGTTATAGCAGGTGAAAGTAATAAAGCTTTGACTGATTTTATGATTAGGGTTGGGCGACTTCAAGGAATTATACTTTTATACATATACATAGCATTTGTAATTTTGGGGAGACAGTTCATTTTTTTGTGGGTAGGTGATGGATATAAGGAAGCTTGGATTACTGCACTTATGGTTATGACAGGACTACTTATACCACTTATGGAAAATGCAGGGTTATCCATTTTACAGGCTATGAAAAAACATCAATTTTATGTTATAACATATCTAATTATTTGCACATTCAACGTAATTACCACTATTTTCATAATTGATTATACTGGAATTTCCGGTGCAACAATGATGACAATGTTAGGCTTATTTGTTGGGCATGGTGTATTTATTAACTGGTATTATCATTGTAAGATAGGTCTTGATATGCTGAGATTCTTTAAAGAGTTATTTAACGGTATTTTTCCTGTTTCAATTATTAGCGGTGTAATAATGTATTTCATAACGGGCTATATGCAGATAAATTCATGGATAATGTTTATAATAGGCGGTGTAATATTTACTTTAATTTATTTTAGTAACATGTGGTTTTTTGGTACTAATAAGTATGAGAAAAATCTTGTGGCTGAACCAATTAAAAACATCTATAGAAGAAGAAATGGTAGATGAAAAACTATTAAAACAATAAAATTAATAAAACATATGTTAAATTGCATTCCGAATATATTAATAAGGAGCGATAAAGATTTATGAAAAAAATATTAATCCAGTTAGCTATGGGAATAAGAAATTTCATTAAATACATAAAATATGGAGGCATAGTATATGTTAATATATCTCAAATTAACTATAATGGAATTTTAGAAGGAAAAAAGGTATTAGTGACCGGAGGTAGTAGTGGAATTGGTTATGCAATCGCAAAAAAGTGTTTAAATGAAGGAGCAAGAGTTGTTATTACAGGAAGAAATATCCAGAAACTTAATGCCATTAGTAAAGAATTTGATAGTAATAATTTATTAGTACTTGAATGGGATGTTAGCGATTCAAAACTTGCAAGAAAAAATGTAGAAGAAATTGATAATATTTTAGGCGGATTAGACATAGTTTTTAATAATGCAGGTATTTATACTTCTAAATCATTTTTAGAGATTGAAGAAAAAGACTGGGATGCTGTATTAGACATAAATGCAAAAGGTTTGTTTTTTGTTTGTCAAGCAGTATCAGAATATTTTCTTGAAAAAAGTAAAGGTGGAAAAATAATCAACATTGCTTCTAATAGAGGTATTCTAGGAGACTATGGTCCATATGGAATGTCAAAATGGGGAGTAATTGGATTGACAAGGGGATTAGGACGTGATCTTATATCTAAAGGTATTATAGTAAATGGTATTGCACCTGGAATAACTGCGACTAATATAAATGGGATAAAAGTTGAAGAAAATGCATTCTCAGCTGAACCGCGTAATAAACGAGTTGGATTACCTGAAGAAATTGCAGAGTTGGCATTATTTTTAGCAAGTGATGCAGCGAATAATATTATTGGTGAAGTTATTGTTTGTGACGGAGGTACTTCATTGCATTAATAACTAAAAATGGAGGTATTATGATATATATAACAGGATTATTATTTGTTATAATTTGTTATAATTTAAACATGCGTTATAAGAATACGAATTATTTTAGAAATCAGTTTAAACAAGTCAAAAAATTTAAAAATGTACCTAATAACTTAGAAATTATAAATACGGGAAGTAGCTATGCTAAGTATGGTTTTGATTATGATCATACATCATTAAAAGGTTTTAACTTTGGTTTGCAACCTCAATCCTTGTCATATGATTTTAAAATATTAAAGCAATACACACCGAATTTAAAAAAAGACTGCATAATACTGATAACACTTCCCAATTTAGTTTTTGGATTGTTGGATTATGATTACGACAATGCTAATACAAAGTATTATTATTTTTTAGATCCCAAAAACATAATTCATTATAGTAAATTTAAATATTTTATAAGATGTAAATTACCTATTCTAAGAGCAAAAAAAGCACTTCGCTATATTATAAAGGATGTTACAAGCGATGATCCATGTAATCAATCAGAAAATTTAATGACTAAAGAGCAAGTAGAAAGAGCGGCATTTTCAAGAGTGGAGGGATGGAAAAAACAGTTTGGACTAGATAGTACTATAACTTGTAATTATCCTGAAGAACTAAAAAATATATTTTTAGATACAACAGAACTGGTAGCTAAAATGGTTGATTATTGTTTGGAAAACGACTTTAAGCCAGTTATGATTATTCCACCTGTATCAAAAGTTCTAAATAAAATGTTATCAAAAAAGTTTATGCATGATTGTTTATATAATAATATAAATAGGTCAAATGAAAAAGTGGTACCAGTTTTAGACTATTTATATGATGAAAGATTTCAAGATTATAAATTATACATAAACTCAGATTTTTTAAATAAGACAGGAAGTGAAAAGTTTACAAAAACAGTAATTAATGATCTTGAAAAACTAGGGTTAATTGGAGGAAAACAATAATGCTAAATTTGAAAAAATTAAAAAGTTTACAAATGTTTTCTTTGATTTTTTATAATATGTTAAGTAGTAAAGTGTTTCGAAAGGGTGGAAAACTAATACCATATAAGAAAAGTTATTTTATATTACACAAAACAGCAAAAGTTATTTTAAAAGGCAATTTAACAACCAATGATAATTGCATTAAACTCAATGGAAGATCTACAATTGTTAGAATGGATACTAACTCTGAGATTAATGTGAATGGTGGCTTTTCAATATGTTATGGCGGTGATATAATTTGCTTTGAAAATAGCAAATTAACTTTAGGTAGTGGATTTTCCAATTCCAATTTAAAGATTAGATGTACTAATAGCATTACTATTGGTAACAATGTTGCTATTTCACATGATGTAACAATTATGGATTCGGATGCACATAATATTGATTATGATGGTTATCAAATGACAAATCCAGTTATAATAGGTAATAATGTATGGATTGGAAGTAGGGCTATTATATTAAAAGGTGTTAAAATTGGTGATGGAGCCATAATTGCTGCTGGGGCTGTTGTGACAAAAGATATTCCGGAGAATACTGTTGTTGCTGGTTGTCCCGCAAAAATAATAAAGAATAGCATTAAGTGGGGTAACAAGATATGATTGATACGATAAAGAAAGAATTGTGTACAGGTTGTAATGCTTGTTCAAATATATGTCCACAAAATTGCATAGAAATGAAGGACGATAAGTTTGGATTTCGTTATCCTACAGTGGAATATGATAAATGCATAAAATGTCAACTGTGTATAAAAACTTGTCCATCATTGAATAAGGTATCATTAAATGGAAAATGGACAATTCCTAAAATTTTTGCTGCGTGGTCTTTGGATGAAGAAATTAGATTTAATAGCACTTCTGGTGGGGTGTTTTCTGAATTAGCTAAACAAATAATAAATAATACAGGAATTGTTGTAGCAGTCAGATATAATGAAAAAAATCTTGTTGAACATTGTATGATTGAAACTGAAGATGAAATAAAGATAATTAGACAGTCTAAATATATACAGAGCGATATAGGTTTTATTTATAAGGTAATTAAGACAAAACTACTTGAAGAAAAATTGGTTGGTTTTTGTGGCTCACCATGCCAAGTAGCCGGGTTATTAAACTTTTTAGGCAAACCATTTGATAATTTAATTACTTTTGATTTTGTCTGTAGAGGAACAAATTCACCAGAGGCCTATTTAAAATACATAGATATGCTTGAAAAGCAATATGAGAGCAAGGTTAAAAAGGTTTGGTTTAAAAATAAGACTTATGGATGGAATAGGTTTAGTACTCGAATAGATTTTGAAAATGGAAAAACATACATAAAAGACCGATATACAGATTTATTTATGAGAGGATATATTGAGGAAAATCTATATATGAGGCCATGTTGCTTTGATTGTAAATACAAATCATTTCCACGAGTGTCTGATTTAACATTAGCTGACTTCTGGGGAGTTAGAGCAATTGATCCGGTACTTGATCCAGATAAGGGGACATCACTTATAATGATCAATTCGGAAAAAGGAAATAAGATATTTAACTCAATAAGAAAAAATATCCTATACAGAGAAAGTACACTCGAAGCGGCATTTTCGGGAAATGGTTGTATTGCTAAATCAGCTATAAAAAATCTTAAAAGTGATATTTTTTTGGAAATGTTGCATACTTATTCTTTTGACGTTTGCTTTAAGAAGTGTGTGAAAAGTAATATATTGAAGAGAATTAAAAGAAAATTTTATATGACAGCTAGCAAAGTAAAAAGAACATTGATATCTTTTAAAAAATAATAAGTAAGTTTTATTCCCAAATAGATAGAGATCAAAGAAATGCCTTCAATACAACACAGAGATTTTTGATAAGGTTAAATAACATGCTAATGTTTGTACTCAACAGAAATGAGGTAACCACAATGAATATATTAGTAAACGGAGGTGCCGAATATATAGGCTTACACACCTATGTGGCTTTGATTGAAGCAGGGGACATAGTCATCGTTGCCGATAATCTTTGCAACAGCAAAGTTGAAACTATAGATAAAATAAAATATATAACAAATAAAGAAGTAACTTTCTACAAAATAGATGTAACTGATGAGAAAGCTTTGGATTCCATCTTTTCAAACCACACATTTGATGGAGTTATTCATTTTGCAGGTCTTAAAGCATCTGTAGAAAAGCCTTTGGAATGCTATTATAATGAATATTTATTACTTTAAAAGGGTGGAAATTGATGTAATTAAATTCTGGAAAGAGATATTGAATATTAGTATTCCTGTATTTGTAACAGTTTTTATAGGCTTTTTTATAAAGCACATTAAGGTGGAGTCGGAAATTATGTCCCTTGTATGTAAAATCATTATATATTTAATTCTTTATATTGCGTTAATATGGAAATTAGCTATGAATGATTAATAAAAGGAATTAATAATAGGTATTTTTAAGAGAATTTTTATAACAAAACAAACAAACGATTAATCTTAATATATTAACAATGGAACGGAAGAGATGCATAGCTAGTCATATCGCTGTAATACTTTCAAGTGATGTTAGTATAAAAAAGTATCTACAAAACCTATTGCTAAGGTAATTAATAAAAAAAGAAGATACTAAACATGACGAAAAAATAGAGGAGAAGGATTATGATTAAAAAAAGAAAATGAAAGAGGACCAAAGTCCAATAATTAAAGTTTTACAAACTTTTTGTGTCCCAAATATTGACCTAGATCCAATTAAATAATCCTCTCTTTACAGGCTGCTTTCTAAGACTAGCTGCTGCACCTTTGGATCCCAACTTAGTCCCATACAGTATGGGTAGAATTTACTATTATACTTTTTTATCCTTTTATTTTATCTTTCTTTGCTCTTTTAATACTCCTAGCTCTTTACAAAGCTTTTTCCACCAACAACTTCTTTTATAACTTGTTATTTAAATTTTTGTTTATACTTGTAAAGTGAACCACTAAAATATAAATATTTTAAATATGAAGAATGCTATTTGTGGATATAAATAACAAAAATGAATAACAGGAAGTAAAAAGCATATAAATATAAATATTTATATTTATAGAGGTGATAAAGAAATGTCAGTTTTAATAACAGGGGGGCTAGGTTATATAGGTAGTCATACGGCTATAGAATTATTACAGTCTGGGAAAGAAATTGTAGTAATAGATAATCTTTGTAATAGTAAAGAAATAGTTAAAGATAAAATTATTTGTATTACAAAAAAGGATTTTAAATTTTATAATATAAATTTATTAAATGGAAATGCTGTAGAAAAAGTTTTTAAAGAAAATAACATAAAATCAGTTATACATTTTGCAGCTTTAAAAGCAGTAGGTGAATCTGTGAAAAATCCTTTAGAATACTATGATAATAATATTATAAGCACTTTAGTTATACTAAAACTTATGAAAAGGTACGGAATTAAAGATATAGTATTTAGTTCATCAGCTGCTGTATACGGTAATGCTGAATCTATGCCAATAAAGGAAAATCAATCTTTATCGGTGAACAATCCTTATGGGAGAACTAAATTAATAATAGAATATATATTAAAAGACTTATATAAATCAGATAATACATGGAATATAGCACTACTTAGATACTTTAATCCAATTGGAGCTCATGAAAGTGGACTTATAGGAGAGGATCCTAATGGTATACCAAACAACCTTTTACCTTATATAAGCAAAGTTGCAATGGGTCAATTAAAGGAAGTTAGTGTATATGGCAATGATTATCCCACTATTGATGGAACCGGAGTAAGAGATTATATTCATGTAGTAGATATAGCGAAGGGGCATATAAAGGCTTTAGAAAAATTAGATAATAAATTAGGCTTAGTTATATACAATTTAGGAACAGGAAAAGGGGTAAGTGTATTACAAATAATAGAGTTATTTAAAAAAGTAACGAACAAAGATATACCTTATAAAATAGTAGGAAGAAGAGAGGGGGATGTAGCTCAGTGTTATGCAGATCCAACTAAGGCACAAAAAGAATTAGGGTGGCAAGCAGAAAAAAATATTAATCAGATGTGTAAGGATGCTTGGAATTGGCAACGTAAAAATCCTAATGGATATAATTAAAAGTACTTTATATTAATTAAGCTATCTAAAATAGAAAATCTCTACTTAAGATAGCTTATTTTATTTCCTTAATAAGTTGTTTAATTTTGGTTTAATATCTCTACCAGCCTTCTCACTAATCATAGTTTTAACGGTACTTCCATTATTAGTAGTTAAAGATAATATAGATTTGGTAGCATTCTTTCCAGGCAGTATTTCAAACCTTTTTATATCTTTATACATTATTAATGTATTTTTAAAAAGGACACTGTCATTAAAGAAGTATACATAGAAATTAAGTAAATAGTTTATAGGCATTGCAAGACATACAAAGATAAATAACATTATATTCAGGTAAGTTACATATTCTTGTAGAATTATAATTATAAGAAATAGAATACAAAGCAATCCTAAAATTATACTATAAGGAGACAAACATTTTAGCCTGAACTTTAATTGGTTTTTTTTCTTATGTATGCTTCTATAATATTTTCTATATAATGAGAAACAAAGGCCCGCAAATAGTAGTGTTTCAATTAGTAAAACTACTAAATTTGTATTTAAGTCCATAATAAATCCCCCTCTTGAAATATTTATTAACATTGTAGCATATTACTATAAAAATAGTCTGTTTTTGTATAGAAGATAAGATGTAGAAAAATAAAATTTGTTAAAAATAAAAGTATGAAAATACAGAAGAAGATATCTTCTTCTATTTTTTTGATCTATCCTGCTAAAATTTTTGTTGAAACACTATGTAAAATTATTGACTGTGTAATTTAAAAATGATAGAATAAACAAAACTGCCCTAGGCACATGTGTTAGCAATGGAGCTACTTAATTTCTGCTTAAACGAGGGATTAATAGCTTTTTTTTTATGAAATGGCGTAAATAGAGGAGGTGTTAGGTTGATAAAGCTTGAAAAGGTAAATAAGTTTTTCGGAAAAAATCAAGTATTAAAAAACATCAATTTAACTGTTAAAGAAGGCGAAAAGGTTGTTGTTATTGGGCCTAGTGGTTCTGGTAAAAGCACATTAATAAGATGTATGAACTTATTAGAAAAACCTACTGATGGAAGTGTAATAGTAAATGATGTAGAAATCACTAAAAAAGGAGCACCAATAAGTAAGGTTAGAGAAGAAATAGCAATGGTATTTCAATCATTTAATCTCTACCCACACATGACGGTGTTAGAAAATCTTACCCTGGCACCAATAAAAATTCAAAAAGTTCCTAAAAAACAAGCCATAGAGTCAGCAATGAAATATTTAAAAACTGTTGGTTTGGAAGATAAGGTGTCAGCTTATCCGGCTCAATTATCTGGAGGTCAGCAGCAAAGAGTTGCTATTGCTAGAGCACTAAATATGCATCCGAAAATAATGTTATTTGATGAGCCAACATCTGCACTAGATCCAGAGATGATACAAGAAGTTCTGGATGTTATTATAGGATTATCTAAAGAAAATATAACAATGGTTGTTGTAACACATGAAATGGGTTTCGCAAGACAAGCAGCAGATAGAGTGATTTTCATGGCAGATGGAGAAATTATTGAAGAAGGTAACCCGGAACATTTCTTTGTTAACCCAACTAATGAAAGAACAAAAAGTTTTTTAAGTAAAATTGTAAGATAAAATTATTAGGAGGTTATTATTATGAAAATTAAAAAATTGACAGCAGCTTTAACTGCAGCACTAGTATTAGGAACAACCTTAATATTTGTGGGATGTTCTAGTAATAAGGATGCTACAACTACTGGAATTCAACAAATAAAAGATGCCGGTGTTTTTAAGGTAGGAGTTAAGGTTGATGTTCCTAAATATGGTTTAAAAAACACAGAAACTGGAGAAGTTGAAGGCTTAGAAGTGGATATAGCTAAGGCTGTTGCTAAGGAAATATTCGGAGACGAGAGTAAGATAGAAACTGCAGCAGTTACTGCAAAAACTAGAGGACCATTGCTTGATAATGGTGAGATAGATGCAGTTATAGCTACATTTACAATTACTGAGGAAAGAAAGGAAAGTTATAATTTCTCAGACCCATATTTTACAGATGGTGTAGGATTACTTGTTAAGAAGAGCTTGGGTATTAAAGAATTCAAGGAACTTGATGGTAAGACTATAGGTGTATCTCAAAGTTCAACTACTAAGAGTGCTTTAGAGGAAGTAGCAAAAGAAGAAGGTATAACTCTTAAGTTTAGTGAATTTGGAAGTTATCCAGAGTTAAGTGCAGCATTAGATTCAGGTAGAATTGACTGTTTCTCAGTAGATGCATCAATATTAAACGGGTATTTAGATGATTCAAAAGAAATTTTAGATTTTAGAACTAATCCTCAAGAATATGGAATTGTAACAAAGAAATCCAACGAAGACCTTGCAGAATTAGTGAATAAAGTAGTAGCAGATATGAAATCTTCTGGAGAATTAGATGAATTAATTGCTAAGTGGGAGATCAAATAATGTCAAGCCCCTTTAGTTTATTCAAATGGGAGGCCGTATTTACAGATTGGAAAATCTTTGGAGGAGGCCTTCTTGTAACAGTTAAAGTTGGAATTCTTGCACTTATAGTAGCGATAATAATAGGAATTGTTGTTGGAGTTCTTTCAACATCAAAACTTAAATTCTTTAAGGCTATTGGAAGAGTCTATGTAGAATTAATTCAAAATACACCATTGGTTATTCAAGTATTTATCTTATTTAATGCATTGCCTTATTTAGGTATAGTATTAAACGTGGTTTCAATAGGTGTATTAGCACTTGGAGTATATCATGGGGCTTATGTTGCTGAAGTTATTAGGGCGGGCATAGGATCTGTTTCTAAAGGTCAAATGGAAGCAGGATTATCTCAAGGATTTACTTTTACTGAGTGTATGAGATATATAATATTACCTCAAGCTTTCAAAATAGTATTACCACCTTTAGCAAATCAAGGAGTTGCTCTTTTAAAGAATACTTCTGTACTTGCAATGATAGCAGGCGGAGATTTGATGTATAGTTCAGATTCTTGGTCAAGTTCTAATATGTACTATGGACCAGCATATCTAACAACAGGTTTGCTATACTTTATGTTATGTTTCCCATTAGCAACCTTAGCTAAAAAACTCGAAGAAAAGAAATCTTTTGGTAATAAAGGCAAGGAAAGTGAATCAGAAGAGAAAATCTTAGGGGAAAAGGCAGAGGGGGTTATTTAAATTATGGGATCAATAATTAATAGTGTTAATATTAAATTTTTGTTAGATGGGCTAAAGGTAACAATGACAATAGCTATAGCTACAATAATACTTAGTATTGTTATTGGGACAATTCTAGGTGTACTTAGACGAAATAAAGGTATTTTTGGTGCAGTAGCAGCCGTATATATTGAAATATTCAGGAATACACCATTAATTCTTTGGATTCTATTTTGTAGATTCTTGATACCTATAGAACCTATGTATTCAGGAATTCTATCGATGACTTTATTTACTACAGCTGTAATGGCAGAAATAATTAGAGGTGGATTAAATTCAGTACCTGCTGGTCAATTTGAGGCAGGTAAATCACAAGGGTTTTCTACAATTCAAATCCTTATACACATTATATTGCCTCAAGCATTTAGAAATATGGTGCCAGCAATTCTTTCTCAGGTTGTAACTACTATAAAAGATACTTCATTCTTATGGATAGTTGGAATTGAAGATCTTACTGGAAAAGGTATGATTCTTATGGGAAGTTTTGTATCATCAGATCAAATATTTGCAATGTATGGATTACTAGCAATAATTTATTTTACTATAAATTTTGCATTATCATTTATTGTAAGATCACAACATGGGAAATTAGCTTTAATGTATTAGAAATGAAAAAGGCTGTTAGAAAATAGAAAGTGATTTCTATTTTACAACAGCCTCTTTTTTCGTTCTAAGTTTTCATTTTAAATTCATTAGAACATTTTTTACAAGTAACTATAATAGACTTCTGACCTCTAGGTAATCTTAGCTTTTGTTTACATTTAGGGCATTTAACAATTTTATATTGTTTTTTATATTTTCTTTTTTGATCCCATTTAGACTTCATTTGTCTAAATAATATTGGATAAGATTCTAAACTTGCCTTGGGTAATGGATAAGGAAGCCTTTTCCCAAATCTTCCTAGTATTTTATTTATTATGGAAGTAAATTTAGTTAATTCAGTATTTCGTTTATAGGTATTTTTTGATAGTGCTCTAAAAATAACAATAATCATAAGTAAATAACTAATATATCTACTATACTCACCAAAGTTAAAAAACATACCTAGCACTAAAAGGAAAATTGATAAAATATCAAAGCCATAAGTTCCGGATAGAAAATTCATTTAATCACCTCATATCTATAGAATATCTTACCATACAATTGTATCAAAATGATGGCAATAAAAAAAATTAAGTAGAAAGTTTTGTGAAATTCATTTTATTGACTTATACTAACTTTATAGATAACATTAAGGAGAAATAATAAATCTTGGAGGTAATAATGGGTAGAAACCAAAGTAATGGGAAATTCAACTATAATAATATACAAAAAAAAGATAAGAATTTTATGTATGATAATTTTAAGAACAGCAATGGTTATAATTGTGATTTTGAAGAGTGCAATTTTGATTTTGTAAGTTTTAGAGGAGCACATTTTAAAAAATGTAGTTTCTATAATAGTTCATTTATAGGAGCAGAATTTGTTGGAGCAAACTTAAAAGGAAGTAAGTTTAAAAAATGTAAGTTTGAAAATACTGTATTTAATTCTGTGAATCTTGATGGAGTCGATTTTAGAGAGGCTGAATTCAATAATGTAATCTTTTTAGAAAGTGATATATCAGCGGCTATAAATATTGAAGCTGATGACATTGGCATTAGAGTTTTTAATGAAGTTCCAGAAATCATAATTAGTGATGAATTAAGGAATACAGTTGAAGGTTTGAAAGAAAATAAATATATTAAAGATGCTAGAATTTTTGATACTAAAAATGGAAGTATAAATATATTGACCGTAATGATTTTGTTAGAGAATTTTAATGAGGAAAGACTTATTAGAGGACTAAATACTTTAAAAGTAGAAATAACAAGAGAATTTCATACACTAAGTTACATAATAAGGCTATTAGAAAAAATGTTTTAAAAATAGCTGGAATTTTAATAAAGCAGATTATAAATAAGAAGTTATTCTATAGTATAAAAAAATATTATAGAATACTTCTTATTTTTTTTATTAATTAAATTAATAATTCTTTACAATGATAACGATTATTGATACAATAGCTAAAGATTCACTAGTGATAATCAATATCAAGTATAATTAAAAAACAGGAGGAATATCTGTGAAAAAAATAAAAAATTTAATAGCAATAACGATAGTTGCTGCATCGGTATTAGCATTGGTAGCATGCACAGGACAAGATGGAGAAAAGTCGAATGATATAAAAGTAAGAATGGTTTCAACAGTAAAGGGAGATGTAGAGATACCTGCAAATCCTAAAAGAATAGTTGATATTTCAGGTTCTAGCGAAGAATTAGTAATTCTAGGATTAGTACCAGTAGCTACTGCAAATGTAGATTCGTATCAAACAGATAGAGTTGCAAGTTATATAGAAGACAAGCTTAAAGATTCAGTGGTTGTTGGGCATTCAATGATGGATACTATGGATATAGAAGGAATTTTAGCTGCTAATCCGGATTTAATTATAATGAGCGAAAGACAATCAAAGATATATGAGCAATTAAAAGACATAGCTCCAGTAGTTATGATGAAAGATTACGCAAATGATTGGAGAGCCAAATTAACAGATGTTTCCACATTACTTGAAAAAGAAGAAATAGCAGCTGATTGGTTAAAAAATTATGATGAAAAAGCTAAAAATCTTGGGCAAGAAATCTTAGATAAGACAGGTCAACAAACTTATCTTACAGTACTTGCATATTCCGGAAGTTTCATGATATTTAGTAACGCTGGTATAGGAACAATAGTAAATGATGATATGGGATTAGCTAGGCCAGAAAATTTACCACCACAAGATGGAATTACATTGCCAACTGTTTCTATGGAAGGGTTATCTACAATTGATGCAGATCACATAATTGTTATTGGAACAGGTACTGATAAGGCAGACTTAGAAAAAAGCTCAGTTTGGGCGAATCTAAGAGCTGTTAAAGAAGGAAACAGTACTTTCTTAAATTCTAGTCCTTACTTTAGTCAATCCTATAATCCTATAGGAAAAGAATTGTTATTAGAATCTATTAGAGATAATTTTATAAAATAGTTAATTATAATAGATTAGAGAGATTCTCTAATCTATTAGTTTATAATTTAGAAGGAGTAAAAATGGGCGATAAAAGAGGCAATGGAAGAGCGTATTTATTAATCTTGATAGGGATTGCAGCACTAGTTATAGGAGTGGGATTATCTATTTCATATGGTGCAAAGAATATAAATATTTTAACAATAATACAGAGTGTATTTTATAAATTAGAAGATGTAGACTCTTTAATTATTAGAGACATTAGAATTCCAAGGGCTATTGCAGGAGTATTAGTCGGTGGATTTTTAGCTGTTTCAGGAGCAATAATGCAGGGGATAACAAGAAATCCTATAGCCGAGCCTTCTGTAATGGGAATTACTCAAGGTTCAACATTTGCAATAGCAGTAGCATTTGTAATTCAAGAAGTTAGTCCGAATCTTGAAATAGGAAGTTTTGGTAGAATGGTATTTGCATTTTTAGGGGCAAGTATCAGTGGAATTTTAGTATATATTATTAGTTCAAGGTCTGGAAAAAAAGTTGATCCAATAAAACTTGTCTTAGCGGGGACAGCTCTAGGTACGCTATTAATTTCATTAGCACTAGGAATTTCTATGTATTTTAATCTGTCTCAACAATTAAGTTTCTGGATATTTGGAGGTTTAGTATCCGCATCATGGGAAGGAGTTTTTCTTCTTATAGTGGTGGGACTAATTGGGGTGACTGCAGCTATGATAATGGCACCTAAAATCACTATTTTAAGTCTTGGAGAAGATGTAGCAATAGGACTAGGTGAAAATACTAATAGAGTACGAGCGATATCAATATTAATAGTAATAATTTTAACTGGTGCTTCTGTAGCTGTGGCAGGAAACATTATATTCTTAGGGCTTATAATACCACAAATAGTAAAAGCTATAGTTGGAGTAGACTATAAAGTAATAATACCAAGTTCTTTTGTTTTAGGAGCTGTTTTACTAATATATAGTGATATAGTGGCAAGAACTATTAATCTTCCTTATGAGACACCCATCGGATCATTGACTGCATTACTGGGTGTTCCTATGTTTATATATCTTGTAAGAAGGGAAGTGCGATAGAGGTGAAAAATAACAATAATAATAGGTTTCTGTGGGTTTTAAGCATTTCAATTTTATTGATTTTTTTAGTATTACTTATTAGTTTAAATCTTGGATCATTTAAAATAGCACCTTTGGATGTTATAAAGACTTTAACTGGTCAAGGAACGAGTAATTTTAGAATGGTGATAATTAATTTAAGACTTCCTAGAATATTGATTGCTATTCTTATAGGAACTGCATTGGCTACTGCTGGAGTAATACTTCAAGGAGTAACAAGGAATGATTTAGCTGACTCAGGTATACTGGGTATAAATTCAGGAGCAGCTCTTTTTGTAGTAGTATACATATATTTAATTAATGGCAATGTTTATGAGGGCATTAGCAATATAACAATTTTCACCATGCCAATAGTTGCCTTGTGTGGAGCGGCCTTTGGAGCATTTCTTATTTATGCTTTATCTTGGAATAAGGGGATAAACTCCTCTAGATTGATTTTAATAGGTATAGGAATAAATATTGCATTTACTTCCTTACTTACAGTTTTTCAATTGAAATTTTCTACTCAAGAATTTAATAGAGTTATGGCATGGACCCAAGGTAGCATTTGGGGGGTTGGATGGAAGTATGTATATGCTATAGCACCTTTCATAATTTTGATTATCATACTTGTAGTGCGTAAATCAAAGTATTTAGATGTATTAACTTTGGGAGATGAGATCTCTAAAGGACTTGGGATAGAGGTAGAAAAAGAAAGAAGAAAATTAATCATATTTGCTGTTATTTTAGCTGGAGTATCAACATCCGTTGCTGGAAGTATTTCTTTTTTGGGATTAGTATCGCCACATATAGCTAGAAAGTTAGTAGGACCAACTCATGTGAAACTTATACCTATATCAGCGGTGATTGGAGTTTTGATTTTATTAATTGGTGATACAATTGCTAGAAATATATTAGCGCCAATGGAAATTCCTGTAGGAATAGTTATTTCTATAATAGGAGTACCATATTTTATTTATTTAATGTTAAAGGAGAATTAAGATGAATTGTATAGTTACTGAGGAATTAAATATAGGATATGGAAACATTGAAATAGTTAAAAACTTAAATTTAAATATCCCAAAGGGAAAAATTACATCATTAATAGGTGCAAATGGATGTGGAAAATCTACTATACTTAAAACCATTGCTAGAATATTGAAGCCTACTAGTGGGACTATCTATATAAATGGCAAGGCAATTGAAAAACAACACTCAAAAGACTTAGCAAAGATAATGGCTGTCCTTCCTCAAAATCCAGAAGCTCCAAAAGGATTAAAGGTAGAAGAACTTATTGCATATGGAAGATTTCCACATCAAAAAGGATTTGGTGGATTAAAGCAAGAGGATAAAGATATAATAAACTGGGCTTTAGAAAAAACAGGAATTTTAGAATTTAGGAATAGATATGTTGAAACTTTATCTGGAGGTCAAAGGCAGAGAGCTTGGATAGCTATGGCATTAGCTCAAGAAACAGATATTCTTTTGCTAGATGAACCTACTACATATTTAGATTTGGCGTACCAATTAGAAATATTACAATTACTACAAGAAATCAATCAATCTCATAAAATAACTATATTGATGATTATACATGAGATAAATAATGCGGCTAGATTTTCAGATTATATGATTGGAGTAAAAAAAGGAGAGATTATATGTGCTGGGACTGCAAAGGAAGTAATGACAAATACAAATCTTAAAGAAATATTTAATATAGATGCAGAAATTATGGAGAATCCAAGAGATGGTAAGCCTGTTTGCCTAACTTATGATATTATTTCTAATTGATATTAAAATAAGAAATAAAAAAAGGAGTGTATCAAAAAAATTCAATACACTCTTTAAATAATTCTAATATAGCTGTTTAAGATTAAATAGCAAATTGATCAACTTTATATTCTATTTCTGTCATTGCAATAGGATTAAGTATTGATTCAAGTTTATCTTCAGTAAATATACCATCCTTTAAAACAATATTTCTAATAGTTTCACCAGTTGATAATGCTTTTTTGGCAATTTCAGCTGCTTTTTTATAGCCTATATAAGGACAAAGAGCAGTAGCGGTTCCAACACTTTGATCTAAAAGTTCCTTACATCTTTCAGAATTTGCAGTAATACCTATTATGCAGTTATCTACAAAGGTTTTAGTTACACATTCTAAGGTTTCAATAGATTCAAAGAGATTATAAAACAATACTGGTTCAAAGGCATTTAGCTCTAATTGACCGGCTTCAGCAGCCATAGTTATAGTAAAATCATTTCCGATTATGTTAAAAGCAACTTGGGAAACCACTTCAGGAATGACTGGGTTTATTTTGCCAGGCATCATAGATGAACCGTTTTGCATACTAGGTAAGTTTATTTCCCCTAAACCTGTCTTTGGCCCACTAGATAATAAACGTAAATCATTTGCTATTTTAGATAAATTAACTGCACAACTCTTAAGTGCACCTGAAACAGTAACAAACCCATCAGTGTTTTGAGTGGCATCTATAAGATCTTCAGCTTGAGATACCTTTGTACCAATCACATCTTGAAGATTTTTAGTAATGTTATATAGATATTGAGGACTTACATTTATAGAAGTTCCTATAGCGGTAGCTCCTAAGTTTAAAGTTCTCATTTCCTTCTCGGAAACATTTAAGCGATTAATATCGCGTTTAATTACTGAGGCATAAGCATGGAAGGATTGACCAAGTCTTATTGGAACTGCATCTTGTAGTTGAGTTCGTCCCATTTTAATTACACCGTCAAATTCCTCCGATTTAATTATAAGTGCATTATATAATCTATTTAATTGAAAAATTGCTTTAGGCAATAATTTTATTACTGCAAGTTTCCCCGCTGTTGGAAATACATCATTAGTAGATTGGGCCATATTGACATGATCATTTGGATTAACTATATTGTAATCACCTTTAACTCCACCAAGAATTTCTATGGCACGATTAGCAATCACTTCATTAGCATTCATATTAGCAGAAGTTCCTGCTCCTCCTTGAATGGGATCAACAATAAATTCATCGTGCAACTTCCCTGAAATAATTTCGTCACATGCTACTATTATTGAATCGGCTATTTCATTATCTAAAAGTCTAGCATTTCTATTAGTAATAGCAGCAGCCTTCTTAATTTCTGCAAGACTTATTATTAATTTGGAATTCATTTTTTTACTTGTTATATGGAAATTGTTATTTGCACGCAAGGACTGAACTCCATAATAAGCTCCAGATGGCACCTTCATACTTCCTATTGAATCAAATTCTATTCTTGTATTCATATCCAAATCCCCCAATTAATTATTATTGTTATTTAATATAACTGAGAATAGCATTTATAAAAAACAAAGTAAATGATTTGTAAATAACAACGAATAAAGAAATTAAAACACCGGAGAAGACTTAATAAAAAAAACTATAAAGAGGGATGTCTTTATTTTATAAACTTTAGTAAATTAATTAAAAGCTGGATATACTAGAATGAAAATTAACATGATTGCTAATATTATAAATAAAGTGAAGCGAAATACTAAGAATATTAAGTTTGTTAAAATAATTATTGTTGAGTAATTAACAATATAGATATTATATTTGGCTAAATAACTTGAATTATATTGAATATGACAGTAAAATATAAAGTATAGTGCAATGGTGCATATAAAAAGGTCAAACTTTTTTATATGTGCCTTTTTATTTTGTAAAAATGAGGAGTATATTATGGATAAAATTGATTTAAATCTTATAAAATTATTAGAAGAAAATGCTCGATACCCGTTAAAAAAACTTGCAGAAGAAGTATTCTTATCATCACCTGCAGTCTCAGCTCGGATAGAAAAATTGGAGAGAACAGGAGTGATTATAGGATATAGTGCTAAAGTTAATCAGTTGGAACTTGGTTATAATATTACTGCATTTATTAATTTAGCTATGTCACCAAAACAAAAAACTGAGTTTTATCCATTTATTGCTGATTGTCCTAATGTCCTTGAGTGTAATTGTGTAACAGGTAATTATTCAATGCTTATAAAAGTAGCATATCGAACTACCGTGGAGCTTGATACTTTTATTGGTCATTTGCAAAAGTTTGGCAACACTGAAACGCAGATTGTTTTTTCTACACCCGTGGATCCTAGGGGTATTCAAATTCAGATTAATGAATAAGTCTATAGAAATTAAAAAATCAGCCTATTTCGGCTGATTTTCAAGGCATAATTAAAATCCTTTATGTTTAGCTTCTAGGCCACTTTCGTTAATTCCCGGCTTTTCACGAGTAGTATTAAAACTATTTTTTGTGTATTGTCCTTGAGATTTGGTGCCATTCTTTAAATAATTTTTTTTATCATATTCTCTGTGGTTTTGACTATCCATAAACAGCATCTCCTTTCTTTTTGGTACATACATAGTATGCCAACAATTTATATAATAATTCAAATAAAAAATGGTATGAAACCTAAAATTTTCATACCATTTTTAAAAACTCTATTTACTAAATAGAATCTTGAATAGCCATTAAGCCTTCGCCGAATCGTTGAAAGTGAACGACTTCTCTTTCTCTTAAAAATTTCAAAATTTCTTTTATGTCATAATCATCTGTTAAATTTATTAAATGTTCATAGGTTGCTCTAGCTTTTTGTTCTGCAGCCATATCTTCGGTAATATCAGCTACTGGATCGCCTTTTGCTTGTATATAAGTTGCTGTCCATGGATTTCCAGATGCATCATTATAAAACAATGCTTTTCCATGATCTACATAACTGGCACCAAGTCCTACAGCCACAAGTTCTTCTAAGGACGCATTTTCAACAATTTGATGAACCATTGTTCCAATCATCTCAACGTGCGCAAGTTCCTCAGTTCCAATATCGGTCAACAATGCTTTTGATTTGCCTGTAGGCATTGTAAAACGTTGATTTAAATATCTAAGGGCTGCTCCTAATTCTCCGTCTGGGCCACCATATTGCGATATAAGAAATTTAGCCATCTTTAAATCTTTTGATTTTAGATTGATTGGATATTGCAGAGTTTTTACGTAAGTCCACATACTTAATTCTTCCTCCTGATTTTTCTTTGCCAAGGCCATGGATCGTGTGTCCAAGACTCAGGATTACTATTATCGGATGAACCGAA
This sequence comes from Clostridium vincentii, assembly GCF_002995745.1. Lineage (GTDB taxonomy): Bacteria > Bacillota > Clostridia > Clostridiales > Clostridiaceae > Clostridium > Clostridium vincentii. Next base: position 71,654 of record NZ_PVXQ01000003.1, read on the forward strand.
ATTTGTAAGTTGTCCATATTTTTCTTCATATATACACATTGATTCGGACAGTTTCATAGATATTTCTTTATAGTCACGTTTGGCATTTTCACATTCTGGAAAATTATCTAGGTATAGATTAAGGTCCAGAGCGTAAAATTGATATTTCATTATACTTTCCATTAAGTCTTTTTTATCCATTTATATATCACCTCTTAGCATTTAGATTTTGTTTTTTCATAATAGGGCATAGATAGATCTTTGAATATTGTACCTTTTTCAAAGGCATCGTTAATTGTATATAAGTTTTCATAAACTTGAAGTAGTACATATGCTCTAGCATAGTCCATTTCTTTACCTAAATATTCAATATCTTTACGCATTTTGTTTATCCTTTCATTATTCTTTTGCTCATTGCTATATTATGAGAAATATCTAAGAAATGTGAAGAATTAAGAAGAAAATTACTCTTATGAAGGAAAGTGAAGGAAAGTGAATTAAAAGCGTTGACATGTGAATTAATTTGAAGTATATTGATTGTAAGGGAGTGATGTAAATGTTAACAGAGGAAAGACAGAGGCTAATATTAAATAAATTAGAAAAAGAATCTGTGCTGTATGTTAACGATTTAGTTACATATTTAGATACATCAGAATCAACAATAAGAAGAGATTTAAATACACTAAATAAAAATGGGTCCCTTAATAAGGTTCATGGTGGCGCTACGTCAATAAAAGAAAAACTTATAAATACTATTGAAGAGAAAGTTCAAAATAGACAAGCTCTAAATATTGAAGAAAAAATTATTATAGCAAAATATGCAGCTAGGTTAATCAAACCAAATGATATGGTTTATTTGGATGCTGGAACAACAACAGAATTGATGATTGACTTTATAACAGAAAAAAAAGCAATTTTTGTAACTAATGGAATAGTCCATGCTAAGAAGCTGATAGAAAAAGGGTTCAAAACATACATCTTAGGTGGGGAACTTAAAATTATTACTGAAGCGATAGTTGGAGTAGAAGCTATAAATAGTCTTAGAAAATATAATTTTGCAAAAGGTTTTTTTGGTGCTAATGGAATCCATAAAGAAAGAGGTTATACAACACCTGATATTAGTGAAGCAATGGTAAAGGAAGAGGCTTTAAACAGAAGTAAGGAAGCATATATCATTTGCGATAAATCTAAGTTTGATGAAATAAGTTCTATAACTTTTGGGGATATTAATAGTGCTACAATAATTACTACATTATTAGAAGATAAATCCTATAGAGAATTTACTAAAATAAAGGAAGTGATCAAATAATGATTTATACAATTACCTTTAACCCAGCACTAGATTACGTAGTAAAAGTTGAAAATTTTAATTTAGGTCATGTTAATAGAAGTGTTGGAGAAAAAGTATATCCTGGAGGCAAGGGAATTAATGTTTCTATTGTACTAAATAATTTGGACGTAGAAAATAAAGCTCTTGGTTATATAGCGGGATTTACAGGAGTTGAAATAGAAAGAAGTGTTAGGGCACTAGGATGTTTAACTGATTTTATCCATCTTGAAAATGGTATGTCTAGAATAAATGTAAAAATAAAGACAGATAAAGAGTCAGAAATTAATGGTGGTGGACCGGATATAACTGAAACAGATTTAAAGGGTCTTTACAATAAACTAGATGCATTATGTGAGGACGATATATTGGTTTTGGCAGGAAGTATACCAAAATCATTACCAGAGGATATTTATGAAAGCATAATGAAAAGACTTGATGGTCGAGGCATTAGATTTATTGTAGATACAACAGGGAAATTACTATTAAATGTACTAAAATATAAACCGTTTTTAATAAAGCCAAATCACCACGAGCTTGGGGAAGTATTCAATGTCGAAATTAAAACCCAAGAAGAAATTATTTTATATTCTAAAAAGCTTATTGAAATGGGTGCTGAAAATGTTATTATTTCCATGGCTGGAGATGGTGCTATACTTGTAGAATCTAATGGGGGTGTAACAATAAGCGGTGTTCCAAAGGGAATTGTTAAAAATTCTGTTGGAGCAGGAGATTCTATGGTAGCGGGATTTATAGCTGGGTATTTAAATAATAAGGATATTAGAGAAGGATTTAAAATGGGGGTTGCAACAGGAAGTGCCAGTGCATTTTCTGATGGGTTAGCAACAAAAGAAAAAGTTTATTCTTTATTAAAAGAAATAAAATAATGGGAGGTAGATTATAATGAAAATTACTGATTTATTAAAAATTAGTGGGATTGATCTCAACACAAAAGTTAGTACAAAGGATGAAGCTATAACTAAACTTGTAGATTTAATGGATAGCTTAGGAAATTTAAATGATAAAGAAGCATATAAAAAAGCTGTTTTAGAAAGAGAGAGCTTAAGTACTACAGGTATTGGAGATCAAATAGCAATACCTCATGCAAAAACAAAAGCAGTTAAAGCAGCAGGACTTTCAGCTATGGTAATTAGAGATGGAATTGATTTTGATTCTTTAGATGGAGAATCTGTTAAGTTATTTTTTATGATAGCAGCTCCAGATGGAGAAAACAACCTACACCTAGAAGTATTGGCTAGATTAGCAACTATGCTAATGGATGCTAATTTCAAGAATCAGTTAATTAATGCAAAAAGTAAAGAAGAATTTTTAGCACTTATTGATAAAAATGAAAATATTAAGGTTAATAAGGAGAATGATAAAATGAAAGCAGGAAGTTATAGAATCTTAGCCGTAACAGCTTGTCCAACAGGAATTGCTCATACTTATATGGCAGCTGAAAGTCTTGAAAATAAAGCAAATGAAATGGGAGTATCTATAAAAGTTGAGACTAATGGAGCAGGTGGAGCCAAAAATGTTTTAACTAAGCAAGAAATAAAAGATGCTGAATGTATAATTATAGCAGCAGATAAAAATGTATCTATGGAAAGATTTAATGGTAAAAAGGTTATTCAAACTAAGGTTTCAAATGGTATACACAAATCTGAAGAACTTATAAATAAAGCTATTAGTGGAAATGTACCTGTCTATAACCATGGATCTAAAAGTTCAGATTCAGATGATAGCTTAGACGAAAAAGAAGGTATAGGAAGACAAATATATAAACATTTAATGAATGGTGTTTCTCATATGTTACCATTTGTTATTGGTGGAGGTATATTAATTGCAATAGCATTCTTACTTGATGATTACAGCATTGACCCATCAAAATTTGGTAGTAATTTACCAATAGCAGCATTCTTCAAAACTATAGGAGGAACTGCATTTGACTTTATGTTACCTATATTAGCAGGATATATCGCTATGAGTATAGCTGATAGACCAGGCTTAGCACTTGGTTTTGTTGGTGGAGCACTTGCAAAGGCCGGTACAACGTATGCAAGCGCATTTGACTCTTCTATATCAGTAGTAAGTGGAGGCTTCTTAGGGGCATTATTTGCAGGGTTTCTTGCTGGTTATATAGTTTTAGGCTTAAAGAAAGTATTTAGTGGGTTACCAAAAGCCTTTGAAGGAATAAAACCAATATTGTTATATCCAGTATTTGAACTATTATTAGTATGTCTTGTAATGGTATTTATAAATCCATTCTTTGGATCAATAACTACAGCAATTACAGCTGGTCTTAATTCAATGGGAGGAACTAGTAGAATTCTTCTTGGAATAGTTGTTGCAGGTATGATGGCAATAGATATGGGTGGTCCATTTAATAAGGCAGCTTATTTATTCGGAACAGCATCTTTAGCTAGTGGAAATTATGGCAGCAGTAATGGCTGGTGGTATGGTACCACCACTTGCAATAGCAATTTGTACAACATTCTTTAAGAAGAAGTTTACTAAAAGTGAAAGAGAAGCAGGAATAACAAACTATATTATGGGGTTATCCTTTATAACAGAAGGAGCAATACCATTTGCCGCAGCAGATCCACTAAGAGTTATACCAGCATGTATAGCAGGATCTGCAAGAGCAGGAGCAATATCAATGGCATTTGAATCTACATTAAGAGCACCTCACGGTGGAATATTCGTACTACCGGTTATAGGAAGTCCACTTGGATTCTTCATAGCACTAGTTGCAGGTTCTCTTGTTGGAATGGCAGTTCTAGCACTGTTAAAGAAAAACAAAGCATAAAATATATTTAAAGAAAAATAAATCATAAAAGCTGTCTCAAAATATTAATATATTTTGAGACAGCTTAAATTTTTTTTCAGAGGAGGTAAGAAGTGAATCTAGAGTAAATTTCACTATAGATAGGAATAGCACTAGATAAAAAAAAGAAAAACGGTTATAATTTATATATATAAAATTCAAACTGGAAAAGGTGGAATTGTAATGAAGTGTCCCTTCTGTTCCTTTGAAGAGAGTAAGGTAGTTGATTCAAGATCAACTGATGATAATAATACTATTAGACGACGAAGAGAATGTTTAGCCTGTGGAAAGAGATATACTACATATGAAAAGATAGAAGATATACCTATTCTTGTTATTAAAAAGGACTCAACTAGAGAACATTTTAATAAGGATAAGATAGTAAATGGTTTGATTATTGCATGTCAAAAAAGGCCTGTATCCAGACAGCAAATTGAAGATATAGCAGAATATATCGAGAAAATTATTTCTAATAAAATGTTAACTGAAGTTAAAAGTGATTATATTGGTGAAATGATAATGGATAAATTAAAGGGTGTTGATGAAGTTTCCTATGTTAGGTTTGCATCTGTTTATAGACAATTTAAAGACATAAATACTTTCTTAGAGGAAATTAAAGGCTTAATGACAAGTAAAAGATAAACTTTAGAGCAACTGATATATTCAGGGGCTTTTTTTGCTTTAAATTCAGGTTAAAGTTAAGTTAATTATAATGTATTAAAATAGATAATTAGATTATATAATGTTAAACTAATCCTAGTATGGTAAGGAGGAATAATGATAAAATTAAAGGCTAATTCCTTAAATAGATATAAAGATTATTTAGTAATGGACAATAATGAAATAAAGGTTGTGTTCTCAACAGCAGAGGAAGAGAAGAATTTTAATAGGAATACAGACGAGGGATGCAAAGAGTTGAATAATTTGAAAAGAGAATTTAACGTAGATAATGTAGTATATTTAAAACAAATTCACTCTGATAAAGTTGTGGTTTTTAATGGGGAAAAAGAAAATGAAGTTATTGAAACAGAGGGAGATGCATTAATTACAAATGTTGGGAATTCGATAATTGGAGTGTTTACAGCTGATTGTGTTCCAATAATTTTAGTGGATAGAAATAAAGGCGTAATTGCAGCAATTCATTCTGGATGGAAAGGAACATATAAATCAATTACAAAAAAGACTATAGATAAACTTATAAAAGAGTACAAAGTAGATCATAAGGATATAAAGGCTTATATTGGGCCTCATATTAGAAAGTGTTGTTATGAAGTATCAGAAGAATTAAAAAATAATTTTATTAAAGAAAAGAACATAAGTGAAGATAAATTGTTTCTAGGTAGAAACTTAAATATGGAAGAATGTATTTTGAATGATCTTAGAGAACATGGAGTTATTGAGGAGAATATTAATTCAGTTCAATTGTGCACTCATTGTTCAAAAGAAATCAAATTGCATTCCTATAGATCTTCAAAGGGAGCGTATGGAAGGTTATTTTCATTTGCAATATTGAAATAGGGGGAATAAAAATGGCTGAGGAAAAAGTGTTAATAGTTGATGATGAAGAACATATTGTAGAGTTACTAAAATTTAATTTAACTAATGCTGGATATAAGGTTATTACAGCAAATAATGGGTTGGATGCATTGAAGCTTGCAAAGGAAAATAAACCGGATTTGTTGCTTCTTGATTTGATGTTACCTGGAATGGATGGTCTTGATGTTTGTAAGGAAATAAAAAGAAATAAGGAAAGTTCAAATACATCCATAATTATGCTCACAGCAAAGGGTGAAGAGTTCGATAAAATATTAGGATTAGAGTTAGGTGCGGATGATTACATTACAAAGCCTTTTTCTATAAGAGAATTACTTGCCAGGGTAAAGGCTGTTCTAAGAAGAGCTGGAAGCAGAGAAGAGGGGCTTGATGAAGTTTTCGAAAGTGGAAGACTTAAGATTAATTTTGAGAGACATGAGGTTTTTATTGAGGATGTTAAAGTAGATTTAACATTAAAAGAGTTTGAACTTCTTCAAATTTTAATTAAGAATAAGGGGAAAATACTTCAAAGGGAAACCTTATTAGATAAGATATGGGGATATGAATATATTGGTGAAACAAGGACAGTTGATGTCCATATAAGATATATAAGAAAGAAAATAGAAGAGGATGATAAAAATCCTAGATTTATTGAAACAATTAGAGGCGTGGGGTATAGGTTTAACCCATTGCAAAGCAATGAGAAGTAAGATACTAACTTCGGTTATAATAACAGTATTATTTGCTTTAATTAGTGCCACATGTCTATTTGTTGTAATATCAAATATTCAAGAGATTAATAGAACAAAAGATTCTTTAAAAAACCTGAATAATTATGCAATAAAACTAAATATAAAAGATGAAAAACTAATAGAAGATTATCAAATTAATAATGTTAAAGTAAGGTGTACTCTAATTGATAGTAATGGAACTGTATTATATGATAGTACAGGAAAAAACTTGGAGAATCATTTAAATAGAATAGAAGTACAAGATGCTATAAATAATGGTGAAGGTTCTTCAGTTAGATTAAGCGATACTACAAGAGAAAAACTGATATATTATGCTACTAAGCTGGATAATGGGCAAATTTTAAGAACATCAATACCTTTTAAAACAATAGTTTTTTTCAAGGGGGATAATATAATTTATTGGTTTATTATAATATTAATAGTTTTTAGCTTTTCAATTTTTTTAGCAATGAAATTAGTAAGAGCTATTATAGAACCTTTAAAGGATTTAGAAAATGTTACAGCTAGAATTGCAAATGGGGATATGCATATTAGAGTAAAGGAAAAGTCTAAAGGAGAAATTGGATCCTTAGGAAGAACTTTTAATAATATGGCAGATCAGCTTCAAAATCAAATCAATCAAGTTATAGATAAGCAAAATAGATTAGAGTCGATATTAAGTTCTATGGAAAGTGGAGTTATAGCTGTAGATAGAAGAAATAGGGTAATTATTATTAATCCCTATGCAAAAAGAATATTTGGAATAAGAAAAGACATAACAGGAGAACTGATTTCTGATTATATAAAAGATTACGATGTAAACAAATTTTTAAATAATGAAGATGATATAGAAGGAGAAATCAAGCTTTTACATCCAATTGAAAGAGAATTAAAAGTGAAAAAGGCCTCTATTATATATGATTTAGAGAAGATAGGAAAAGTAATTGCAGTACAAGATATTTCAGAGATTAAAAGGCTTGAAAATATGAGAAGTCAGTTTGTAACAAATGTATCCCATGAACTTAAAACGCCTCTTACATCAATAAAGGGTTTTGCAGAAACTTTAAAATATGTTGAAGATGAGGAAACTAGACAAAAGTTCTTGGATATTATTAATAAAGAATCGGAAAGATTAAGTAGACTAATAAATGATATATTGGTTCTCTCGAAAATAGAAAGTGATGCTTTTGGAGAGGAAGAAGAGTTTCTGCCTAATGTTATAATTGAAGATGTGTTAAATATGGTTAAAGCTTTGGCAGAAACAAAGGATATTTCTTTGGAGGTCGATCAAGATAATCAGCAATTATTATATGGTGACCGAGATAAATTTCTACAACTTGTCTTAAACTTAGTTGAAAATGGAATTAAATATTCTAATTCAGGATCAAAGGTCAAGGTAAGCAGTTATTCGGAGAAGGGGATTTATATATTACAGGTTAATGATACCGGAATAGGAATTCCTAAAGCTGATTTGCCTAGAATATTTGAAAGATTTTATAGAGTGGATAAAGCACGAAAAAGTGGCGGAACAGGATTAGGTTTGGCAATAGTTAAACATATAGTTAAAACATTTAATGGAGAAATGATTATAGATAGTACGGTGGGGGTTGGGAGTACCTTTACTGTCAAGTTAGAGCATTTATAAAAAGTGATAAATAACTCTTTTTAAATAGGCCAATGTTAATTTTTTTTAACATTAATCTAATGTTAGTTAACATTAAAGTAATACTGAGTTAACTTTTAGGTTATATTATAAAAGTGTAAGATAAATACATGAAAAAAATGAAAAAAATAAATTTTTGGAGGCAAACTATGAAAAAAAGAAATTTAAAACTTATTGTTGGAATGCTAGTCGTTACTATGGTTGGAGGGGCTTTTGTAGGATGTGGATCAAAGGAAAGTACTGGTGAGGAACAATTAATTAATATAAGTGGTTCATCAGCAATATTTCCACTAATGGAAAAATCAATTGAAGGATTTAATGCAAAAAATCCAGATTATACAATAAATGCTCAAGCAGGTGGATCAGGCACAGGATTAACTCAAGTCCTTGAAGGTACAGTAAATATTGGTAACTCAGATATATTCGCTGAAGAGAAACTAGATGAAGCGAAAGCAAAGGAATTAGTAGATCATCAAGTTGTTGCTCAAGGATTTGCAGTAGCAGTTAGTAAAAATCTAGGAGTTACAAATTTAACAAAGGATCAAATAGGAAAGATTTTTTCAGGACAAGTAAAGAATTGGAATGAAGTTGGTGGACCTGATAAAGAAATTCTTGTAATCCATAGACCTGCATCTTCAGGTACAAGAGCAACTTTCGTTAAAACTGTTTTAGGTGGAGATAAGGCTTTAGAAAATGATGCAATTGGGGCAACTCAAGATGCAAATGGATCAGTAAAAACAGCAATGGAACAAAATGATGGAGCAATTAGTTATTTAGGACTTGCATATCTTCAAGGGGATGCAAAAGATACTCTTACGGGCGTTGCAATAGATGGTGTAACTCCAGAAAAAGCAAACATTACTACTGGTAAGTATGTATTCTGGTCTTGGGGACATATGTACACTAAGGGAGAAGCTACAGGATTATCTAAAACCTTTATTGATTATGTATTAAGCTCGGATAATGTTGAAGCTGTTGAAGAATTAGGATTTATTTCAGGAAGTGAAATGAAAGTAAAATAATTTGATGTTAAGGAATGATATTATATGGAGAAGAGAAGTTTTAAAGAGCGATTACTAAATGACTATTTAGGAAAAATATTTGCAACTGCATGTGGCCTATTAATAATAGTTATTACAGGATCAATCATAATATTTATAGCTCAAAAAGGTACGCAGACCTTTATAAAAGGAAACTTCGATATAATGGAATTTCTATTCTCAAACAACTGGAAACCAAGTGAAAGCCAGCCCTCTTTTGGGGCTCTGGCTTTTATTGTAGGTTCAACAGTAATATCAATGGGGGCGGTAATTATTAGTGCCCCTGTTGCTATTGCTTTGGGAATATTTGTTAATGTTATATCTAAGAAGTTAGGACAAAAAATAATAAAACCTGCCCTTGAAATTTTAGTTGGTATTCCTTCAGTTGTTTATGGCTGGGTTGGGGTATCGGTTTTAGTCCCTTTAATAAAGGAAAATGTAGGGGGAATAGGCTACTCCGTTTTAGCAGGAATTTTAGTGTTATCTTTGATGATACTACCAACAATAGCTACATTGTCAATAGATGCTATAAAGACTATTCCTATTGAACATATAGAAGCATCCTACGGATTAGGTGCCACTAGATGGCAAACTATTAAAAATGTAATTATCCCAGGAGCAAAAAATGGAATTTTAACAGGCGTAGTGCTAGGAATAGCAAGAGCTTTTGGAGAAGCACTAGCAGTTCAAATGGTAATTGGAAATACTGTTAAATTAGTTGATAGTATATTAGCTCCTACGGCAACTATAACCAGTATTATAACTATGGATATGGCAAATACTATTGGAGGAACACCTTGGAATGATGCTCTTTGGACATTAGCATTAATACTTTTAATAATTTCCTTCCTATTTATAGTGATAATTAGAAAGATAGAAAAAAGGAGTGAAATTTAATGAGCCCAAAAAAAGCGGATAAATTGGCAACAATAACTATATACATAATGAGCTTCTTTGTGGTTATTATTTTAGGAGCGTTTCTTATATATGTTATTGCCAAAGGGATGAATATGATAAAACCAAGTTTTATATTTGGAACTCCTAAATCAACTTCAGCAGGAGGTGGAATTGGGCCTCAATTATTTAACTCCTTTTATATGCTATTAGTTTCTCTAATTATTACAGTTCCAATAGGAATAGGAGCTGGAATATATCTAGCTGAGTATGCAAAAGAAGGATTTGTAGTAAGATATATAAGAATTTCTCTAGAAACAATGGCTTCTCTTCCTTCAATAGTAATAGGAATGTTTGGAATGTTAGTCTTTGTTAATATGGCAGGCTGGGGATACTCAATTATATCAGGAGCCTTATCTGTAAGTATTTTAAACATCCCTTCAATGACAAGAATCTCAGAGAATGCAATAAAAATAGCTAGCTTAAGGGTTAAGGAAGCCTCTTTAGGGCTTGGGGCTAGTAAATGGCAAACAATAGCTCGACTTACTTTGCCAACTGCTATGAGTGAGATATTAACAGGTATAATTCTTGCCTCAGGTAGGATATTTGGAGAAGCAGCAGCGTTTTTATATACAGCGGGACTTAGTTCTGGTAATTTAAACTTTGATACTATAAGTTTAACAGGTAAGGTATCTGCCTTTTCTCTATTTAAACCAGCTGAAACCTTAGCTGTTCATATATGGAAAGTAAACTCTGAAGGTGTAGTTCCAGATGCAGCAGCAATTGCAAATGGTACTGCAGCAGTTTTAATCATTGCAGTATTAATGTTTAATCTAATAGCAAGGTTAATTGGAAATAGGGTGTTAAAGTCGTATAGTGGGAATTAGGAGGTAGAGTAATGTCTATTATAGAAACAAAAAATTTGAACCTTTATTATGGAACAAATCAAGCGCTTAAAAATATAAATTTAGAAATAAATGAACATGAAGTTACAGCTCTAATAGGTCCATCGGGCTGTGGTAAGTCAACCTTTTTAAGAACTTTAAATAGACTTAATGACTTAATTGAGAGTGTAAGGGTCGAGGGAGAAGTGTTATTTGAAGGGCAGAATATATATGATAACTATGATGATATAGCGTTAAGAAAAAGAGTAGGTATGGTATTTCAAAAGCCTAATCCGTTTCCAATGTCAATTTATGACAATATTTGTTATGGTCCTAAAATTCATGGGATTAAGGATAAAAGAGTTTTAGACCAAATAGTGGAGACTAGTTTAAAGGGAGCGGCACTATGGGAAGAAACTAAAGATAGATTGAAAAAAAGTGCCCTTGGACTTTCTGGAGGACAGCAACAAAGATTGTGTATTGCAAGAACTTTAGCAACATCACCAGAAATAATTTTAATGGATGAACCAACTTCGGCTTTAGATCCTATTTCTACTAGTAAAGTTGAAGAATTAATGCATGAATTAAAAAAGAAGTATACAGTTATAATAGTTACACATAATATGCAACAAGCAGGTAGAATTGCAGATAAAACTGCTTTCTTCTTAAATGGAGAAGTAATTGAATTTGGCGATACTGAAAATATATTTTTTAAGCCTAGGGATAAAAGAACAGAAGACTATATTACAGGCAGATTTGGATAAGGAGGTATTTAAATGACTAGAATTTCTCAAAAAGAAAGAATAAAAGAAATTAATAAGAATCTGATATTAATGGCGAATTTAGTTGAAAAGCAGATATATGGATGTATGGTCGTTTTAAAGAAACATGATGTGAAAATGGCAGAAGATATAATTAATGGTGATGATGAGGTTGATGAACTTCAACAAACTATTGAAGAAGAATGCATTAAGTTTATAGCAACGGAACAGCCTTTAGCTAAGGATCTTCGAAACGTATTTACTGCTATTAAAATAGTAACTGATTTCGAGAGGATGGCTGACTATGCAGTTGATATTTGTAAAATAGTTAAAAAAAATAAGTCTCCAGATTCTTCAATATTAGATGAAGCCTTACCTCTATGGGACATGGAAGAGATGGTTAGAAAGATGATAAATCTTTCAATTAATGCTTTTATAGAAAGAGATGTAGAAAAGGCATATGAAATATGTAAGATGGATGACAAAGTAGATGAGTTATATAAAAGAATTTTCAAGGCTATTATAAAAAATATTGTAAACAATGAAGGTAATAGCGAGGAAACAGCACAATTATTATTTGTAGCTAAGTATCTAGAGAGAATTGGAGATAGAGTTACTAATATATGTGAAGGTACAATCTTTGTTAAAACAGGAACTTATGTTGATTTAAATGAATAGCTTTAAAAGGGAGTTTTGGTTATTCCAAGGCTCTTTTTTTATTGCTAAGCATTGGATAACCTGCATTAGCAATTGACTAAAATATATTATTAATGTAATATAGCATAAGGTAGATGACTTTTGAAAAAAAGGGAGATAGTTTGAAAAATCAATCTTTTTTAGAATATACTATTCGATATAGTATATTTGAGGACTTTATATATCAATCAATTTTAATTATTAAGGAGGATGTCTAATGGCAAAACCGATAGTTGCAATGGTTGGAAGACCTAATGTAGGAAAATCAACATTGTTTAATAAAATAGCTGGGAAAAGAATATCAATAGTTCAAGATACTCCAGGAGTTACAAGAGATAGAATTTATGCTGACGCGGATTGGCTTAGTTATAACTTTACTATGATAGATACAGGTGGTATTGAACCTGATAGTGATGATTTGATAGTTAAGCAAATGAGAAGACAGGCACAAATAGCTATAGAAACTGCAGATGTTATTGTTTTTATTGTTGATGGAAAAGAAGGTATAACTCCTGCTGATGCAGAAGTTGCTAATATGCTTAGAAAAAGCAAAAAGCCAATTGTTTTAGTTGTAAATAAGGTAGATTCTTTAAAGGATGAAAATAATGCCTGGGAATTCTACAAATTGGGGATGGGAGATCCAATAACAATATCAGCAACACAAGCCTTAGGACTTGGAGATATGCTTGATAAAGTAGTTGGAATGTTCGATAAAGCACTTTTTGAACAAGATGATGATGAATATATTAGGATAGCTGTAGTTGGAAAACCTAATGTTGGAAAGTCTTCTTTAATAAATAAGCTTTTAGGAGAAGAGAGAGTAATAGTATCTAACATACCTGGTACTACTAGAGATGCAATAGATAGTAACTTAAATAATGAATTAGGAAAATTTATACTTGTAGATACTGCTGGAATTAGAAGGAAAAGTAAGGTTAAGGCAGAAATTGAAAGATATAGTGTAATAAGAACATTAACAGCTATAGAAAGAGCTGATGTTTCTATTTTAATGATAGATGCAACAGAAGGAATCACAGATCAAGATGAGAAAATAATTGGATATGCCCATGAAATGAAGAAAGCAATTATGATTGTTGTAAATAAATGGGATCTTGTTGAAAAAGATGATAATACTATGGCAAAATTCAAGATTGATTTCCAACAAAGTCTTAAATTCTTATCATATGCCGAATACTTATTTATATCAGCATTAACTGGACAAAGAACTCATAAGGTTCTAGAACTTGCTAAAAAATGTTATGATAATTATAGTAAGAGAATTTCTACAGGTATATTAAATGAAGTATTAGATAAGGCTGTTCTAATGAAAGAGCCACCAATAGTTGGATTAAGAAGAATGAAGATTTATTATGCAACTCAAGTAGCAAATAGACCACCTAAATTTATTTTCTTTATAAATGATAATAATACAAGACATTTCTCTTATGAAAGATATTTAGAAAACCAGATAAGAGATAGTTTTGATTTTAAAGGTACTGGTATACAAATTGAGTACAGAGAGAGGAAGGATAAGTAATGAGCAAAGTAGCCTTTATTGGAGGAGGAAGCTTTGGAACCGCACTTGCTATTCTTTTAGCAAAAAAAGGTGATGAAGTTTCAGTATACGATAGAGATGAAAGTGTCGTTAATGACATTAATGATAATAGAACAAATAATAAGTATATAAAGGGCTTGATTATTCCAAATGGAGTTCAGGCATATTCTGATTTAGATGAGGCTATTATTTCTGCTGATTATATAGTATTTGCTATACCTTCACATGTAATAAGGACTATGGCAAAGTCTCTTAGTGGACGTATAAAACCTGATGTGCCAATAATATCCATTGCAAAGGGGATAGACCCTGAAACTGATGAGAGATTATCTGTTGTAATTCAAAGAGAGTTACCTAATCCAGTTGTTATTCTTTCTGGGCCAAGTCATGCAGAGGAAGTAGCTGCAAATATTCCAACTACATTAGTAGTTACCTCTAGAAATATGGAATGTGCAAAAGAGGTCCAAGATTTATTTATGACTACTGATTTTAGAGTTTATACAAACGAGGACATAATTGGAGTTGAAATAGGTGGAGCTGTTAAGAATATAATTGCTCTAGCAGCTGGAATTGTTGATGGCATGGGTTATGGAGATAATACAAAAGCTGCTCTTATGACAAGGGGAATGAAAGAAATTTCAAGGATTGGAATAGCTCTTGGCGGGAAAGCTGAAACATTTTATGGATTAACAGGCATGGGGGATCTAATAGTTACATGTACCTCTATGCATTCTAGAAATAGAAGAGCTGGGATACTTATAGGTGAAGGCAAAAGCTTGGAGGAAACTCTGAAGGAAGTCGGAATGGTTGTAGAAGGCGTCAAGGCCTGTAAAGCCTTTTATGAGTTGAAGGAGAAAATAGGAGTTTCTATGCCTATAACAGACGTATTATATAAGGCACTATTTTTAGATAAAAATCCTAAAGAATGCGTTAGAGAATTAATGGAAAGAAATAAAAAGAGTGAAACATAATAAATTAAAAGTAAGTTAAAGTGTAGAAGAAATTCTATGCTTTTTTTTATTTATAGAAAGCATTTTTATACACACTGCAAGCATAGTATATAAAAGATGATATATATATTTTCTCATAATTTATTTTTAAATTTAGTATATATTATTAGGCATTAGAATATATATATATTGTAAAAAATATTTAGGAGGTAATAACTTGGATAACTTCAACATATACAAGGACATAGCTGAAAGAACACAAGGGGACATATATGTAGGTGTGGTTGGACCTGTAAGGACGGGAAAATCTACCTTTATTAAGAGATTTATGGACTTGATGGTTATACCGAAAATTGAGAATAATTTTAAAAAAGAAAGAGCTAAAGATGAGCTACCTCAAAGTGGGTCTGGCAAAAACATTCATACTACTGAGCCAAAATTTGTGCCAAATGAAGCTGTTGAGATAAGTCTTGATGAAGAAATTAGATTTAAAGTCCGTATGGTAGATTGCGTTGGATATATTGTTAAAGCCGCATTAGGATATCTCGATGGTGAAGAAGCAAAAATGGTCCATACTCCATGGTTTGATTACGAAATTCCATTTGAAGATGCTGCAGAGATAGGAACAAGAAAGGTAATTCAAGATCATTCGACTATTGGTTTAGTTGTAACTACAGATGGAAGTATTACTGGGATTGAGAGAGAGGAATATTTAGATGCTGAGGATAGAGTAATATCTGAACTTAAATCTATTAACAAACCTTTTATAGTTGTTTTGAATAGCTCTAAACCAAATGCACCTGAGACTAAGGTTTTACAAATGGAAATGGAGGAAAAGTATAAGGTTACAGTTCAAGTTCTTGATGTATTTAACATGAATGAGGACGACATTGAAGAGATATTCAAGCAGGTACTTAAAGAATTTCCAGTTAAAGAGATTAATATTGATATGCCAGAGTGGCTTGAAAAACTTGAACCAACTCACTGGCTAAAGAAGGATTTCTTCAACATAATTAAGGATATGAGTAAAGACATATCAAAGGTTAAAGATATAAAGGCATCCCTAAATTGTATGAAGAGTGATGAGTACTTAGGAACTTCTCTATTAATAGAAATGGATCTTGGAATTGGAACGGGTAGAATACTATTAAAACCACAGGATGGTATTTTCTATAAAGTTTTAAGTGAAATTTGTGATTTAGATGTAGTATCGGAAAGTGATTTATTATCCTTAATTAAAGAATTAAACTATGCTAAGAAAGAATATGATAAGGTGAAAGATGCCTTAGAGGAAGTTAAGAAGTCTGGTTATGGGTTGGTAGCACCTGAGCTAAGCGAAATGATATTTGAAGAACCAGAAATTGTTAAACAAGGCAATAAATTTGGAGTTAAGCTTAAAGCAAGTGCACCATCTTTACATTTTATAAAAGCTGACATTAAGACCGAAATAAGTCCTATAATGGGATCTGAAAAAGAATCAGAAGAACTTGTTAAGGCTCTTTTAGACCAATTTGACACTGATCCTGCTAGCCTTTGGCAAAGCAATATGTTTGGAAAATCTTTAGAGGTTCTAGTTAAGGAAGGATTACAGAATAAGTTATATAGAATGCCTGAAGATGTACAAGTGAAAATACAGAAAACTCTCCAGAAAATAATTAATGAGGGTAATGGCGGATTAATCTGTATAATATTATAAAAACAAACCCCTATAAGATTTATGAATCTTATAGGGGCTTTTTTAGTTTACTTTATAAATCCAACCTTCTGGTCCTTCAATATCTCCAAATTGAATACCAACTAAAGTTTCGTAAAGCTTTTTAGTTATTGGACCAACTTCAGTCTCACTATGGAATACGTGAAGTTTATCTTTGTATTCAATTCCTCCAATTGGAGTAATTACAGCTGCAGTACCACATGCACCAGCTTCTTTGAATCTATCAAGATCATCCAATAATACATCTTCTTCAACAGTTTCAAGATGTAAATAATCCTTTGCTAATTCTAGTAAAGAATATTTAGTTATGCTTGGTAGTATTGATGAAGAAATTGGTGTAACAAATTTATTGTCTTTTGTTATTCCAAAAAAGTTAGCAGCACCTGCTTCATCAATTTTTGTATGAGTTGATGGATCTAAGAATATACAATCTGCAAAACCTCTATCTGAAGCAATTTTATGAGCCTGAAGTGAAGCTGCATAATTGCCCCCTGCCTTTTGTTGACCAGTTCCATATGGAGCTGCTCTGTCATAGTCTGAAATCATAAAGTTAACAGGAGTTAAGCCTCCTTTAAAATATGGACCCACAGGAAGACAGAATACACTAAAGATATATTCAGGAGCTGGTTTAACACCAATATTATCGCCAACACCAATAATGAATGGTCTGATATACAATGTTCCTCCTGTGCCATAAGGAGGAACAAATCTTTCGTTTGCTTTTACTACCTGCATACAAGCATCTATAAACTTGTCGTTAGGAATTTCTGGCATTAAAAGTTTATCGCAAGAATCATTCATTCTTGAAGCATTTCTATTTGGCCTAAATAATTGAATAGTTCCATCCTTAGTTCTATAGGCCTTTAAACCTTCGAAACATTGTTGACCATAATGTAGAGCTGTAGAAGATTCACTTATAGTTATCATATTGTCTTTTGTTAGAGTGCCTTCATTCCAATTGCCATCTTTCCAAGTTGATATGTAACGATAGTCAGTTTTGATATAATCAAAGCCAAGTTCATCCCAGTTAATTTTTTCGTTTTTATTCATGGGTATATCTCCTCTCTAATAAGAATTTATATAACTTATATTTTACCACTTTATCTCTATAGGTAAATAGGTTAAGTTGAAAAATGTATATGTATACGTTGTTATTTGATATAAAGGTAAATTTTATCAATAAGTTGGAATATAATATAGTGAAAGAATTATATATATATATACACTTCTATTCAAGATAATGTTACTTCTTAAATGAGATGCAAAAAAATATAAGGCATGGTGATGTGATTGTGGGAAGTTATTACAAAGCTTACAAGAAAATAGGTCAGATAAATACTTCTTTAGCAGAAAAGTTGGGCTTTTCATTTGATGGGAACGTGTACGCTTCACCTGGGGTAATAAGTCATATAAGAAAGCGCCATGGAAAACAACTTACCAAACGGGTTAAGTGCAATATGCTAGAAACTATGGAAAAAATAATTCAAGATCCTGATTATATTGGTATAAATAAAAGAAGGGGACAGGGGGGAGCTTTAGAATTTATTAAGAAAGTTGATAGTACTTTGTTATTAGGTTTAGAGGTGGATTTGGAGAAGAAATATATTTATGTTGCCACTATGTATCCTATAACAAAGGGCAAAATAGATAATAGAATTTTTAGTGGAAGATTAGTAAGTTTCGAAGACTTATGGAAAATTGAATAAAAGCTTGAATTTTCTAGAGAATAGAACTATAATAAAGAAAACAATATGTTTTTGAGGTGAGAAAAGGTTCCTCATGCGCTGCTTTGCAGTAAATAGAGATGCAGGATACGCCGACCTGCCAAAAACAAAGATTTCAAGATAACTTTTGGGAGAAATCCAAAGGTTATTTTTAGTTTCGTAATGAAAACATTATAATATACTCTAAAATATAGTTATTGTAAAGATTTTATTAACAAAGCGTTGACTCTATAATATAAATCAACTATTATAACTAAGGAGATGAAGGGAGGTAAGACATGGTTAAAAGTATGACTAGCTTTGGAAGAGCTCAAAGTGAAGACGGAAATTCGCATTTATTTTCTATAGAGATGAAAAGTGTGAACAATAGATATTTAGATATAAATGTAAGATTACCTAAGTTTATGATTGCCTTAGAAGAGGAAATTAGAAAGATAATTAATAAAAGATTAAATAGAGGAAAAGTAGATGTATTTATAAATTATAAAAATTATGGTGAAAATAGTGCAATGCCTATTCTTAATATGGCTCTTGCAAAGAAATATTATAACTGTCTTAAAGAACTGTCAAATACTCTTGGTATTACAGATGATATTACGGTTTCAAAAATAGCTGAATTCCCAGAAGTGATAACTCTTGAAGTTCAGGAAGAAAATTTGAAAGAAGTTTTAGGAGAATTGGGACCTTTATTAGATTTAGCTCTTGACTCTATGTTGGATATGAGAGTCCATGAGGGAGAAAAACTTAAAGAGGATATACTTTTTAAGTTGAGAGACATTGAAGAAAAAGTGAACAAGATAGAAGCTCTTGCAGATGAAATTCCAAAGCAATATAAGGCACGACTTGAAGAAAGATTAAAAGAACTTAAAAAGGGAATAATATTAGATGAAGAACGATTAGCTATGGAAGTCGCGATTTTAGCAGATAAGGCAGCTGTGGATGAGGAAATTACTAGGTTACATAGTCATTTAGATCAAATGAGAAAAACATTAAATATTAATGAGCCTATTGGTAGAAAACTCGACTTTATAGTTCAAGAAATGAATAGAGAAACAAATACTATCGGTTCAAAATCAAATGATATGGATATGACGAATGCAGTCATTAACATAAAGAACTTAATTGAAAAAATAAGAGAGCAAGTTCAAAATATTGAGTAAATGGAGGAAGAAACAATGAGTATTAAGCTAATTAATATTGGGTTTGGTAATATAATTTCCGCTAACAGATTAATTGCTATTGTAAGTCCAGAATCAGCGCCTATAAAAAGAATAATTCAAGAAGCAAGAGATAGAGGCATGCTAATTGATGCTACCTATGGCCGAAGAACAAGAGCAGTTATTGTAACAGACTCTGATCATGTTATTTTATCAGCAGTTCAGCCGGAGACAGTAGCACATAGATTGTCTAATAAGGAAGAAGCTTCGGATGAAGTAGATGACTAAAAGTAATAAAAAAGGCGTATTAATAGTTATATCTGGTCCCTCAGGAGCTGGAAAAGGAACTATATGCAAAGAACTTCTAGATAAACGTGATGATTTATACCTTTCGGTTTCAGCAACTACAAGAGCACCTAGAAAGGAAGAAATTCATGGAGTTAATTATTATTTTTTAACAAAGGAAGAATTTGAATGTAAGGTTTCGGAGAATGACTTTCTCGAGTGGGCTGAAGTCTATGGCAATTATTATGGAACACCAAAATCAAATGTAGATAAAATGCTTAATACAGGGAAGAATGTAATATTAGAAATTGATATTCAAGGTGCACTCAAGATTAAAGAAAATTCAGAAGATGGTGTCTTCATATTTATACTTCCACCATCGATGGAAGAATTAAAGAAAAGAATTACAAATCGACAAAGTGAGACTCAAGAATCATTGATGAGAAGATTTTCTTCGGCTTATCAAGAAATAAATTATATTTCAAAGTATAATTACGGTATAATAAATGATACGGTAGAAAATGCAGTGCAAAAAATAGAAAACATTATATGTGCTGAAAGATGTAGAGTAGATAGAATTAAAGACGATATATTAGAATCTAAGGAGGGCTTCATTCATGAATAATACTATGATTAATCCATCGATAATGGACTTGTTGGAAAAGGTTGAGGATAGATATTCTCTTGTTATGGTTACATCAAAAAGAGCTAGACAAATTATAAATGGTTCAGAACCACTTGTTAAGGTTGATTCAAAAAAGGCATTAACAATCGCCATTCACGAGGTTAATGAAGATGCTGTTACCTATGAAAGTGGAAAAGAAGATGCAAAATAATTATGAAAAAAAATAAATGTGTTGTAGTAGGAGTTACTGGTGGAATTGCAGTTTACAAAGCACTTGATGTTGTAAGTTTATTAAGAAAAAACAATGTTGATGTTAGAGTAATAATGACTAAATCTGCTACAGAGTTTATAGCACCAGTAACATTTCAAGCAATAAGCCAAAATCTTGTTGCAACAGATATGTTTAGTGAACCTAAGGCTTGGGAGATTCAGCATATCAGCTTGGCAAAGATAGCAGATGTTTTTTTAGTTGCACCTGCTACAGCTAATATAATTGGAAAAGTAGCAAATGGCATAGCTGATGATCTACTATCTACAACAATTATGGCAACTAAGGCTAAAGTAATTTTTGCTCCTGCTATGAATACGAATATGTACAATAATCCTATTGTTCAAGAAAATATATCAAAGCTTAAAAGTTTAGGCTATGAATTTATGGATCCGGACAGTGGAAGACTTGCTTGTGGGGATGAAGGCTCGGGTAAATTACCACAGCCTAATGATATTTTACAAAAGGTAATGTGTGAGCTTTACGATAAGAAGGATTTAATGGGTAAGAAAGTTATAGTTACTGCAGGACCTACAAGAACAGATGTTGATCCTGTTAGATTTATTTCTAATAGATCCACTGGTAAAATGGGTTATGCAATAGCTACAGAAGCAAGAGACAGAGGTGCTAAAGTTTTATTAATATCAGGTCCTACGAATGAAGAAAAGCCTTATGGAGTTGAGGTTATTGACGTGATAACTAATCAGGAAATGTTAGACGTAATCCTCAAAGAATATGATGATGCAGATATAGTTATTAAAGCAGCAGCAGTTGCTGATTATAAAGCTAAGGAGTATAGTTGTCAAAAGATAAAAAAGGGTGATAAGGACTTGGAGATCGAGTTAATTCGGGACAATGATATCCTTATGACATTAGGACAAAAGAAAAAAAATCAAATTCTAGTTGGTTTCGCTGCTGAAAGTCAAAATGTAATTGAAAATGCTAACGGAAAGCTCAAGAAAAAAAATCTTGATTATATTTTAGCTAATGATATTACATTAAAAGATACTGGATTTGCTTCAACAGACAATAAAGTAACTATTATTACAAGAAGAGGACAAGAAATATCTTTACATAAAATGAGCAAAAGAGAAGTTGCTAGAAATTTATTTGAGGTTATTTTAGAAAAGCGCTGATTGCGCTTTTTCTTATTATTGATGTCTTTTAGAGGAGAGAGGTTTATGATAGATTTATATGCTGAAATAATCATTAATAGTGATGCAATAGAAATAGATAGACCTTTCACCTATAAGGTTAAACAAGATCAGGAAGAAATTATTCAAATTGGACATAGAGTTAAAGTGCCATTTGGTAGGGGAAATAGACTCGTTGAAGGATTTGTATTAGGGCTTAAATGTGAGGGCATAGAGAACATAAAAGGCATTAAAAGCATAATGGATATACAAGATCAAGATCCTATTTTAACT
The DNA here is from genome assembly GCF_002995745.1 of Clostridium vincentii. Lineage (GTDB taxonomy): Bacteria > Bacillota > Clostridia > Clostridiales > Clostridiaceae > Clostridium > Clostridium vincentii. Next base: position 93,694 of record NZ_PVXQ01000003.1, read on the forward strand.
AGAGATGATTTAAAGCTTATAGATTTTTTAAGGGATACTTATTTATGTAAATATATAGATGCAATAAGAACTATAATACCTGTCGGCCTAATGAGTGGTCTTACTAATAAAAAAAAGATAGTTCTACATTTTAATAAAGAGTTAGATTGCGGGTATGATAAGAAAGAGAACTATGTAAAACTAATATCATATATAAAAGAGAATGATGGTGAACTAACAAAAAGCGATCTTACTAAAAGCAATTTATTTACAGTATATACTATAAACAAAGCTATTAAAGAAGGCTTTTTAAAAGCATGTGAAAAGATAGTGTATAGATATAATACTAGAATTTATGATGAAGATGTTAAAAACAATTTAAATGAAGAACAACTTGGAGCATTTAATCAAATATTAAATTCCCAAAGTAAGGGGTTTGTACTAAAAGGAGTAACAGGTTCGGGTAAGACCGAGGTGTATATGAATTTGGTTTCAAAGGTGCTGATGGAAGGAAAATCAGCAATTATGTTGGTTCCGGAAATTGCACTTACACCTCAGATGATTGAAAGATTTAAAGGGAGATTTGGAAAGAATGTAGCATTGTTTCACAGTAAGTTGTCTCCTGGAGAAAGATATGATGAATGGTTTAGAATAAAAAAAGGAGAAGCCTCCTTAGTAGTAGGTGCACGTAGTGCGATTTTTTTACCTCTTAATAATTTAGGTCTTATAATTGTAGATGAAGAGCATGAAAACACCTATAAATCTGAACATAATCCTAAATATAGTACTAAAGAAGTGGCTAAATTCTTAAGCAACTTAAAGGGCTGTAAATATATTTTAGGGTCAGCTACACCTTCGATAGAAACATATTTTGAAGCGCAAAATGGAGAATTAGAATTAATAGAAATAAAAAATAGGGTTAGGAATAGACCTTTGCCTGTAATGGAAATAGTAGATATGAGGGAAGAACTTAAATGTGGTAATCTGTCTATATTAAGTAGGAAACTTTATCATTCTATTGATGAGACCTTAAAAAAAAGAGAGCAAATTATAATCTTTTTAAATAGAAGGGGTTTTTCAACATTTGTGTCCTGCAGAAGCTGCGGATACGTATTCAAATGTCCAGAATGTGATATCTCTATGACTTATCATAAAAATGGATATTTAGTATGCCATTTTTGTGGGAGGTCACAGAAAGAGGAAAAGATATGTCCGAAATGTGGAAGTAAATACGTTAAATTTTTTGGAGCTGGTACAGAAAAAGCACAGGTAGAGATTAAAAAGTATTTCCCCAGCGCTAGGATTTTAAGGATGGATGTGGATACAACTAGAGCAAAGGATTCACATGAAAAGATTTATAATTCATTTAAAAATGGAGAAGCAGATATACTTATAGGAACACAAATGGTATCTAAAGGCTTAGATTTTAAAAATGTCACATTAGTAGGGATTTTAGCAGCAGATATTTCATTAAATATCCCTGATTATAGGTCCAGAGAGAGAACATACCAAATAATTACTCAAGTAGCTGGAAGAGCAGGACGAGGAGACAAGAATGGAAAGGTAGTAGTTCAAACCTATACTCCTAATAATGTAAGTTTAAAGTATGCTATGGAAAATAATTATGATGATCTTTATAAAGAAGAAATTAAAATTAGAAGTATTATGAAATATCCTCCTTTTAGCACAATTTTTTTAATAGGAGCTCAAAGTAAAAATGAAGATACTTTAAAAGAATTTATGAGGACACTTTCAGGACAATTGAGTAAACTACTAGTAGATGAGAAAGAATTGGAATTGCTTGGTCCAAACCCTTGTATCATTACAAAAATAAAAGATAATTATAGATGGCAAATTATAATAAAGGGATTTTTGGAATTGGAACTTAAAAAAAATATTAAAGATATACTTTATCAATTAACTAAAAATGTTTATAATGAAATAAGAGTTAGTATGGATATAAATCCAAATAATATGTCATAGGGGGATTAATAAGTGGCAATTAGAAATATTAGAGTCGATGGAGACGAAATTTTAAGGAAGAAATCAAAGAAAATCGAAAAAATAGATAGAAGACTTTTAATCTTAATTGATGATATGGCTGAGACAATGTATGCGTCAGATGGTGTAGGTCTTGCTGCATGCCAAGTTGGAATCTTAAAAAGATTGTTTATAATAGATATATACGATGGTAATGGATTAAGAGTATTTATAAATGCTGAGATTCTAGAAACTAGAGGTACTCAATTTGGAGAAGAAGGCTGCTTAAGTGTTCCAGGAGTAAATGAGGATGTAGAAAGACCTAATTATGTGAAGGTCAAGGCTCTTAATGAAAAGGGGCATGAATTTATTTTTGAGGGAGAAGAACTTTTAGCTAGAGCTATTTGTCATGAAAACGACCATTTAAATGGAGTATTATTTACAGATTACCTATAAAAGAATTAGGAGGGATATTTATGGATATAGTTTTTATGGGAACTCCTGATTTTGCAGTTCCATCATTAAAAGAACTTATTGAAAAATATAATGTAAAAGCTGTTTTTACACAACCAGATAGACCTAAGGGTAGGGGCAAAAAACTTGCCCTATCCCCAGTTAAAGAGGTTGCGTTAGAATATAACATAGAAGTCTTTCAACCTATTAAACTTAGGGATGAAAGAGATATGATAGAAGCTTTGAAACAAATGAAACCTGATTTTATTATAGTTGTTGCCTTTGGTCAAATTTTAACAAAAGAGGTATTAGATATTCCAAGGTATGGTTGTATAAACCTTCATGGGTCAATTTTGCCTATGTATAGAGGGGCTGCACCTATTAACTGGGCTGTTATTAAAGGAGAAAAAACTTCTGGAAATACTACTATGTTAATGGATGAAGGCTTAGATACAGGAGATATTCTTCTTAGGGATAAGGTTGAAGTTTCTAAGGAAATTACTGCTGGAGAACTTTACGATATATTAAAAGAAAGAGGAACTGACCTTTTAATGAAGACAATAGATTTAATGGCTAAAGGTGAGATTACTCCGGAAAAGCAGGGAGAGGAAACTTTTTATGCTAAAATGCTAGATAAAAAGATAGCAATAATAGATTGGAAAGAAACAGCAGATAATATTCATAATTTAATAAGAGGATTAAATCCCTGGCCTGTTGCTTATACTGAATATAAGGGACAACAAATGAAAATATATGAAACCAAAGTCCTGGATGAAGATTCTAACAAAGAATCAGGTACAATTATTGATGTAACTAAAGAAGGAATGAAGGTTGCCTGCAAGACAGGAGTACTTCTTATTAAGAAAATACAGTTTCCTAATGGTAAACCCCTTACAATAGAACAATATATTAATGGACATAAGGTAGATAAAAATGACATACTAGGATAGGATGGAAGAGATGATTAATGTATAATGGATATTTTTCGTATTACTTTGATCCAACATTTTTAATACTTATTCCTGCAATTATAGTTGGAATTTGGGCCCAATCTAAGGTTAAGAAGACTTATGAAAAATACAGTAAGGTTAATACAAGAAATGGATATACTGGAGAAGAGATAGCTAGGATGATGTTAAATGAAGCTGGTTTATTTGATGTGCCTATTGAGGTAGTTAATACAAAGCTTGGAGATCATTATGATCCTACAAGAAGGATCCTTAGATTATCAGGAGATGTATATTCAGGAAAAACAATTGCAGCGGCTGGAATTGCAGCTCACGAGGTGGGTCACGCAATTCAACATAAGGAAAGTTATAGTCCGTTAGCCTTTAGAAATTCAATTTTCCCAGTTGTTAATATTAGTTCCTCATTATCCTGGGTGATATTATTCGCTGGATTAATATTTTCAATACAGCCTTTAGTATATTTTGGTATAGCACTATTTTCAATAGTTGTTATATTTCAACTTGTTACCCTTCCAGTAGAGTTTAACGCTTCAACAAGAGCGCTGAATATATTAAAGGGTAGAAATATATTATATGAAGATGAAACAAATGACGCAGCTAAGGTACTAGATGCAGCAGCAATGACATATGTTGCAGCAACATTAATGGCAATTTCTCAGCTTGTTAGATTAATTGCTATATCAAAACGAAATGATTGAAGAGGTATTTATTATGAATGGTAGAAGTATTGCAGTAAAAGTTTTAGATAGAATAACAAACGAAGGGGCTTATTCAAATATAATTCTTTCAAAGGAATTAAACAATTCTGATTTATCAGATAAAGATAAGGCACTATGCACCGAAATAGTTTATGGAACATTACGACGATTAAAATCTTTAGATATGATTATAGGTTCATTTGTAAGAGATATGAAGATAATGGATAAAACAATTCTTAATATCTTAAGAATTGCAATTTATCAAATGCAGTATCTTGATAAGGTTCCGTCATATGCTGCGTGTAATGAAGCAGTGGAAATAGCAAAAACAGTATCTGATAAAGATTCTAAGTTAGTTAATGGAATATTGAGAAATTATGTTAAAAAGGATGGCAAATTAGAAATACAATTTAGAAATAAAATAGATGAAGTAGCTTATCAACTATCATTTGAGCCATGGATGATTAAACTACTAATTAACCAATATAAGGAGAAAGAAGCTATAAAAATCCTTCATGGACTAAATGAAACTCCGACTGTTACAGTTAGAGTTAATAACCTTAAGGCTGACTATGAAGATGTTTATAACAGACTAGAAGAAAAAGATTATTGCGTAGAAGAAGGGTTTATATGTCCGGAAGCTATATCAATAAAAGGTGGTCATGGTATAGATAGTAACCAAGAATTCATAGATGGAAATATAACAGTTCAAGATGAGAGCGCAATGCTTGTTGCACCATTACTTGAAATAGAAAAAGGGCAAATAGTCTTTGATTTATGTTCAGCACCAGGTGGAAAGGCTACGCATATAGCTGAGTTGTTAGAAAATACAGGCGAAGTATTAGCTTTTGATATACATCCTCAAAAGCTTGATTTAATAAAAGAAAATTGTGATAGATTAGGATTAACTAATATAAAGCTTGAAGAGATGGATGCAACTAAGTTAAATCCTAAGTTAGCTTTAATGGCTGATAGGGTACTAATTGATGTTCCTTGTTCTGGTTTAGGAATAATAAGAAAAAAACCTGAAATAAAGTGGACTAAAAAAAGGATCGAACTCAAAGAAATAGTTCCTGTACAAAGAGATATTATGAATAATGCCTGGGAATATCTTAAACAAGATGGGATTATGGTTTATGCGACTTGTACCTTAAATAAGGAAGAAAATGAAGAAAATGTTGATTGGTTTTTAAGTAAGCACAAGGATGCTCAGATTGAAAAGGTATTTATAGGCAAAGGAGATAATTTAAAGTATACACAAACAGGGACTTTAACTATATTACCAAATGAGCATATGGATGGATTCTTTGTAGCTAAGTTTAGGAAAAAGTAGGTGCATACATGAATAATATTTTAGATTACACTTTAGAAGAACTTCAAGAATTTATGAAGGAAAATAAAGAAGGTGCTTTTAGGGCTAAGCAAGTATTTTCATGGATTTATAAGGATGTATGGGAATTTGATGGTATGAAAAATATATCAACTGCTTTAAAAGAAAAATTGAAGAATAACTTTTATATTGGAATTCCTAAAATTGAAGAAAAATATGAATCTAAATTAGATGGTACAAAAAAATTATTGTTAGCGTTTAAGGATGGAAATCTTATCGAAAGTGTAATTATGAAGTATAAACATGGAATTTCAATATGTATTTCTACTCAAATTGGATGTAGAATGGGTTGTAAATTTTGTGCATCAACTATGGATGGAATAGTCAGAAACTTAACATCTGGAGAAATACTTTCACAAATTTTAGTCTCACAAAATTTAATTGGAGAAAGAATATCTAATGTTGTACTAATGGGAAGTGGCGAACCTTTAGATAATTATGATAATGTATTAAAATTTTTAGAAACTGTAAATGCTGACTATGGTTTAAACATAGGACAAAGACATATTACTCTATCAACTTGTGGGATAGTTCCCAATATCTATGATCTAGCTGATAGAGAATTGAGTATAACTCTTGCTATATCTCTTCATGCATTTAGTGATGAAAAGAGAAGAGATATAATGCCTATTGCTAATAAATATTCAATAAAAGAGGTTCTAGAGGCTTGTAGTTATTATATAGATAAAACAAAAAGAAGAATTACTTTTGAATATGCTTTAGTTAAAGATTTTAATGATGGCTCTGAGGATGCAAAATCTTTGGGAAAATTATTAAAAGGGTTATTATGTTATGTTAACTTAATTCCTATCAATGAAGTGAAGGAAAATTCTTTTAAAAGATCCTCAGACAAAACAATTGAAAATTTTAAGGGTGTTTTAAAAGATTTAGGAATAGAAGTAACCGTAAGACGAGAAATGGGAAGCGATATAGATGCTGCATGTGGACAACTTAGACGTAGTTATATAAAGTTATCAGATACAAAATAAAGAAGAACCTAATTTAAGGGGGAGAACAATGGTAGGTTATTTAACTGATATAGGAATGGTTAGAACTCTTAATGAAGATTATGTTTACTATCATGAAGAAAAGGATTATAAGATATATGTTGTAGCAGATGGGATGGGTGGTCATAATGCTGGCGAAGTAGCTAGCAAAATGGCTGCAGAGGGTATCGTTGAGTACATTACTCTAAATTATAGTTCTAAAAATAATGAGGAAATACTAAAAGAAGCTATAACAAAAGTAAACAAGGATATTTATCATTATTCAGCTCAGGAAAGTGATTTAAATGGAATGGGGACCACAATTACAGCTTGTTTTGTTACACAGGAGAAAGTTATTGTAGCAAATGTAGGAGATAGTTCTTGCTTTGGAGTTAAAGAAAATGTTCTTGTTAAAATAACCAAAGATCATTCTTTGGTACAAGAACTTTTGGATTTGGGCACTATTACTGAAGAACAAGCTTATAATCATCCTAAGAAAAATATAATTACTAGGGCAGTAGGTACTAATGAAATTTTAGATGTGGATATTTTTGTAATAGATAAGAATTTATATAACATATATTTATTATGTTCGGATGGTTTAACAAATGAGGTTACTAAAGATGAAATGATGTCAGTTGTTAATGAAAATAAGAAGCTTATAGATGTTTGTCCAAAACTTGTAGATCTTGCAAAGTACAAGGGTGGTAGAGATAATATTACAGTTTTGTTGTTTGGAGGAGAGGTAATATGATAGGTGAGATATTAGGAAATAGATATGAGATAGTTGAGCAAATTGGTGAAGGTGGAATGTCCATAGTTTATAAAGCAAGATGTAATAAACTTGATAGATTTGTAGCTGTGAAAATTCTTAAAAACAAATTATGCGATAATGCTGATATAGTAACTAAGTTTAAAAGAGAAGCTACTGCAATAGCAACACTATCTGATAACAATATTGTTAATGTTTTAGATGTTGGTACTCAAGATAATATAAATTATATAGTTATGGAATATGTTAAAGGTAAAACTTTGAAGGAAGTAATAAGGGAATTTGGTAAATTGAATTATGAGACCACAATAAAGATTAGTACACAAATAGCTAAAGCTTTAGATTGTGCTCATAAAAATAAAATTATTCATAGAGATATTAAACCACAGAATATTCTTGTTACTGAGGAAGGCCTAATAAAAGTTACTGATTTTGGAATTGCTAAATTAGCTACTTCAGAAACCTTAACAAATACTACAACTATTATGGGATCAGCACAATACTTTTCTCCAGAGCAGGCTAAGGGTTCTATTATTGATGTAAGAACTGATATCTATTCTTTAGGGGTAGTTATATATGAAATGGCTACAGGAAAGTTGCCATTTGAAGCTGATTCTCCAGTGTCTATTGCATTAAAACATATTCAAGAGGAGCCTGTTCCGCCAAAACAAATTAATTCCAGAATTCCAGATAGTCTTAATAAATTAATATTAAAGGCTATGGAGAAAGATGCAAATAAGAGATATCAAACAGCGAAAGAGATAATAAATGATCTTCAAAAGATTAAAGAGGATCCTAATGCAATTATAATTGGCAAATCAGAACAGCCGGATGATGGTCATACTATGGTAATGGCAGCTGTAAATCTTCCTAGCGATAATATTCCAATTAATAAGGATTTAGATGAGGATTATGATGACGAGGATGATGACTACTATGATGATGAAGATGATGACGAAGAAAAAAGAAGAAAACCTAAAAAGAAGAAGAAAAAGTCTAATAAAAATCTTATTATTGGGATAATAATAGCAATAGTTCTATTAATTGCAGGAGTAGGAGCCTATTCAGCCCTCGGAGGAGGGGCTCTGACTGAAAAAGATGCGATAATACCAGACTTAAATGGGATGACTCTTGCAGAAGCTAAGAGCGCTCTTGAAGGGGTTGGACTAGTATTAGAAGATGGCGGAACTGAAGAAAGTGATCAGCCTGAAGGAGCAGTTTTACAGTTTTCCCCTGAAGCTGGTTCTACCGTTAAAAGTGGCTCTAAGGTTAGAGTTATTATAAGTGGTGGCGTAACAAAGATTAAAATGCAAGATTTAAGAGAAACCTCTTTGGCGGATGCAAAAAAGGTATTAGATAAGGATGGGTTAACAAACTATACATCGATAGAGAAAAATGATGACGTTATAAAAACTGGATATGTAATTAGTACAGATCCAGAAGCAGGAAGCGAAATAACTGTAGATAGTAAAATTACAATTTATGTTAGTAAGGGACCTGCAACAAAATATGTAAGTGTTCCAGGCTTAATGGGATTGACTAGAGATGAAGCTATTGCTACACTTACTAGTGGTAAGTTAAAATACAATACTCCGGTAGAAGGAGTAACAACAGAAGAAAGTAAAAATGGTACAGTTATAAATGTATCCCATCAGCAAGGGATACAGGTTGCAGAAAATACTCCTATTACTATTACAATAGGTAAATATACTGCTCCTGTTGAAAAGACTGTAGATGTTGATGACTTAGATTTAGAGAAAGGAATGACAAAAGAGGAAGCAATTTCTGCATTCAAAGACAGTGGATTAGTATATAGTGAAAATGGTGAAAAGGGTGTATTGGAAAGCTGGACTCCTAATAAAGGAGAGTTGAAAGAAGGAAGCAGTATAGCTTTAAAATTTAAAGTTGTAACTACTCCTACTACTCCTACTAAAGATAAAGACGATAAATAATATTTTAAAGGAGCTGTCTCATAATATAAATGAGGCAGCTCCTTTTATAGGTAAATAATTAACTTTTTATTTGCAATTATATAATGTATATGGGTATTATATATATTAGTAAATAAAATATTGGAGGTATTCATGGAAGGGAAAATAATTAAAGGTATCGGTGGCTTTTATTATATTAAAACAGTTGATGGAATTATAGAATGTAAAGCTAGAGGTAAATTTCGTCATCAAGATATTAAACCTATGGTAGGAGATAACGTAACTATAGAAGTAGAAAATGGTAAGGGTGTTATTGAAGAAATACATGAAAGAAGCACAGAACTTATAAGACCTACTGTTGCAAATGTAACTTTAGCCTTTGTTGTTTTTGCAATAAAAAATCCAGAATTAAATTTTGATTTGTTAAATAGATTTTTAGTCCTATGTGAAAGTAATAGCATAGAGACAATTGTCTGTTTAAATAAAGTGGATTTAGTTAATGAAGAAGAAAAGTTACAAGTTAAAAGTAAAATTAATGACATAGGTTATGAAGTTTTATTTATAAATGCAAAAGAGGGATTAGGAATTGAAACGCTAAAGGAGAGAATGAAGGATAATGTTACAGTGCTATGCGGCCCTTCAGGAGCTGGAAAGTCTACTCTTATTAATACTTTAACTGGACGTGAACAGATGGAAACAGGAACAGTAAGTGATAAGGTAGGAAGAGGGAAACATACCACACGGCATAGTGAACTTATAGATATTTCCAATGGATATATTGTAGATACACCGGGTTTCTCAAACTTAGATATTTCATTTATGGAAAAAGATAATTTAAGGTATTGTTTTCCAGAGTTTGAGGAATTAAATAATAGCTGTAAATATAGAGGTTGTGTTCATCATAAGGAACCGAATTGTGCAGTTAAAAAAGCGGTTGAAGAAGGTAAAATAAATAAATATAGATATGAATTTTATATAAGAATTCTAGAAGAGATAATAGAAGGGGGAAAATACAAATGGTAATGATAGCACCGTCAATATTATCAGCTGACTTTTCAAAACTTGGGGAAGATGTTGAAAGATTAGATAAGGCAGGAGCAGATTGGATACATATAGATGTTATGGATGGTAATTTTGTTCCTAATATAACTATTGGTGCACCTATAGTTAGGGCATTGAGGAGTAAGACAAATAAAACTTTTGATGTTCACTTAATGGTGGCGAATCCAAGTAGATTTATTGATGATTTTGTAGATGCAGGCGCAGATATTATTACGATTCATCTTGAGGCAGAAACTCATATAGACAGAGCCATTCAATTAATTAAGTCGAAGGGCGTTAAGGTAGGATTAGCATTGAATCCAGGAACTTCCGTTTCTTTAATAAAGGATTTAATACCTCAACTTGATATGGTGTTAATTATGACAGTTAACCCAGGTTTTGGAGGACAAAAATTTATTCCATATTCTTTTGATAAGATAAGAGAGGTTAAAGCGCTAAAAGATAAGTATAATAGCAATTTATTAATACAAGTTGATGGTGGAGCAGATAAAAACAATATAAAAGAGCTTGCAGAAGCTGGAGCTACAGTTATAGTTGCAGGATCAGCAATATTTAAGGGCAATAAAATAGAAGAAAACATTAAATTATTGAAGGAAAATTCATAATGAGAGCAGTCATAGTATCAGGTGGAGAGCCTCCATCCAAGAGTTTATTGTTATCTTATCTTACGAAAGATGACTTTTTAATTGGAGTAGATAAAGGGTGTAACTGCTTATATGATTATAATTTAAAACCTAATTTGATTTTGGGAGATTTTGACTCGGCTAATGAAGAAGTTATTAAGGCTTTTACTGAAGACGGAATAGAAATGTTGAAATTTAACCCGGAAAAAGATTATACAGATTCAGATTTAGGATACATAAAAGCTAAGGAACATGGGGCAAATGAAATTTTATTTTTCGGAGCGACAGGAAGTAGAGTAGATCATTCTTTAGGAAATATAGGTATTTTGCTTAAATCCCTTAGTGAAGGAATTAAATTGGAAATTATAGATGATCATAATAGAATATTTCTAATTAATGAAGAAACTACTATAAAGGGAACCTATGGAGAAATTATAAGCTTTCATGCTCTGTCAGATGTAGTAAAAAATATATGTATTAAAGGTGCTAAATATGAATTAAGTGGATATGATATGAAGTTGCTAGAACCAAGAGCAATTTGTAATGAATTCATCGATTCAGATATTAGGATTGCTTTTGATTCAGGAATTATTATGGTTATTTTTCCAGAAGATTAAAAATTATTCACTAAATTATGAATTTCTATCATACAATAGAATGAAGAGATAGATAGATAGTTTATATTAATAGTTTTAGGGGGATAATATGAAGATTATGGCAATAAAATTACCTGGATTCATATCAAGGTTTATTAGGTTCTTTATGAGAAAAAAATAATTACATAGAAATTCAGATCATTTATTGATCTGAATTTTTTATTGGTATAAAATAAAAAAATGCATTGAAACAATGCATTTTTCTATTTTGTACTATACAGCTCTTTGAACCTTACCGGATCTTAAACATCTTGTACAAGCATGAACAGTTTTTGGTGTTCCATTAACTAAAGCCTTTACTCTCTTTATGTTAGGAGCCCAAGTTCTCTTTGATTGACGATGTGAATGACTATATTGAACTCCGGCTATAACGCCTTTATCGCATATATCGCATCTTCTTGACATTTGAAAACACCTCCTTATTTGTGAAGATAATTCTCTTCAATAGGACAATAAGAATTTTACCACATAGGAGTTAAAATATGCAAGTAAAATATATAATAATTTCTAATATTAAATTTCTTTATATTATATAAATCTTGAATATTATATGTTTCTAAGATAAAATAGGGTTAAGGAAAGAATAGGAGGAATTGTAATGATTGGATTTTCTAAAGAAAATGGATATATACATTACTCTGATGAGGTTTTAGCTAAAATAGTTGGATTATCAACTATGGAGTGCTATGGGGTAGTAGGAATGGTATCTAAAAATGCTAGCGATGGCTTTTGGGAACTTATAAGAGTAGAAAATTTAAGCAAGGGAGTAAAGATTACTCTAACTGAAGATGATAGATTAAATATCGAATTGTTTGTAATGGTTGAATATGGAACCAAAATATCTGTTATAGCAAACAACATAATACAAAAGGTTCGCTATAGTGTAGAAAATTTCACAGGATTAAAGGTTTCATCGATAACTGTAAATGTTCAAGCGGTAAGAGTCTAGGAGGTAGCAATGGAATATATAGCAATAAATGGCCGTGATTTTTATAATATGGTAGTAAACGCGAGCAATAGATTAGCAGAAGAAAGCGAATTTGTTAATAGTTTAAATGTTTTTCCTGTTCCAGATGGAGATACAGGTACAAATATGTCAATGACATTTAAAGCGGCTGTTAAAGAAATCGAAAATATGGATAGTACATCTATTGGAGATGTTTCAAGAAAACTTGCTAAGGGTGCTTTAATGGGAGCAAGAGGTAATTCAGGAGTTATACTTTCTCAGATACTTAGAGGCATCTCTAAGGGGCTGGAAGGATTAGAAGAAGCAAATGTAGCTCAAATGGCTATAGCTTTAAACGAGGGCTCAACAGCAGCATATAAAGCTGTAATGAGACCTACAGAAGGTACAATTCTTTCTGTAATTAGAGCGACTAAGGATTCAGCACTTATTTCACAAGAAAAGGATGTTGCAGAATTTTTACACGAAGTAACAAAAGCAGCAAAGGTAATGCTTGATCATACACCAGAGTTATTACCTGCTTTGAAAAAAGCTAAGGTTGTAGATTCAGGTGGAATGGGACTGTATATAATACTTCAAGGTATGACATCTGCACTTAAAGAAGATATTGAAGCAGAAATTAAGGATATCAAAATTTCTGAAGGTGGACTAGTAGGTGCAATATCTACTGAAGATGTGGATATTAAATTTGGATACTGTACAGAATTTATTATTCTAGGAGATGCTAGTAAAGCTGCTAAATTCCAGGACGAAATAGAACCTCTTGGAGATTCAATGATAGTAGTTGGATATGATGATGTCATTAAAGTTCATATTCATACTAATGATCCAGGAAATGTATTATCAAAGGCAGTTCAAGTAGGTCAGCTTTCAAAAATAAAAATTGATAATATGAGAGAAGAGCATAGGGAATTATTATTAAGTCAAGAAGAAATAGCAAAACATACAGTAGCAAAAGAAGAAGTCGAAACTAAAAAGTATGCGTTTATAACAGTTGCTATGGGAGATGGAATAAGTAATATATTCAAGGATTTAGGCGCTGATTATGTGATTGAAGGCGGTCAAACAATGAACCCATCAACACAAGATATGCTTGAATGTATAGAAAAAATTAATGCAGAACACATTTTTATACTTCCTAATAATAAAAATATTATTATGGCAGCATCACAAGCTGCTGAAATTACAAATAAGGACGTTAGAGTTATACCAACTACATCAATTCCACAAGGAATTACCTGTGTAACAATGTTTAATGGAGAAGCTAACGTGTCTGAAAATGAAAAAGAGCTAAATGAAATTATGAAATCTGTTAAAACAGGTTCAATAACTTATGCTGTTAGAGATACTGAAATTGATGGAATTGAAATTAAAGAAGGAAATATTCTTGGCTTGATTGAAGGAAAAATTAAAGAAGTGGGCCTTGATAAGTTTGAAGTTTCAGAAAAGGTACTTGAGAATATGGTTGACGGTGATAGTGAACTTATTACATTGTTTTATGGTAAAGATATTGAAGAAGATGAAGTTGGTATTTTTGTTTCAAAATTAGAAGAAAAATATCAGGACTTGGATATTCAATGTTATAAAGGAGATCAACCTTTATACTATTTCTTAATAGCAGTAGAATAAATTTATTTAACTATAGCAAAAAGCACCTTGGGTGCTTTTTGTGTTTTTTGGAGGACAAATATAAGTTATGGATATATATAGTTCAGTTTCTACATTAAAGGGTGTAGGCCCTAAGGTTTTAGAAAAACTAAATAAGGCATCAATATTTAACATTCTGGATTTGCTTTTATATTTCCCAAGAGATTATGAATTTATAGGCGGAAACCCGACTTTTGAAGATATTGATGGTGAAATAAAACAAATTTTAACATGTGCAGTAACTTCTATAAAGAGGGATATTAGAACTAGAACGGGAAAATATTTATCAACTATTGAATTTGATTATGATGGGCACAAGATTGATGGGAAATGGTTTAATCAACCTTATGTAAAAAATAGCTATAAGTTAGATAATACATATAATCTAATGGGAAAATTCAAGAAAGTAGGAAATGGTTTTCAAGTAATAAACCCTGTAATTGCATGCAGGTCGGGTTTAAGTAGTGAAATAAAACCTATATATACGCTTAAGGGAGAGCTTACAGATAAGCTTTTATCTAAATTAGTTAGTACGGTAATGGATATTATAACTATAAGTGAAAATCTGCCTAAGGAAATTCTAGATAAGTATAAACTAATCGGATTAGATGAGTCTATAAGAGAAATACATTTTCCGAAGGACAACAATTTGCTTAAAGCTGCAATCGCTAGGTTGAAGTTTCAAGAGTTATTTACTTATTCAATGAAGTTATTGCTGTTAAAAAACAAGATAAAGGGAAGTAGTAATGGTATTAGTATTCCTTGGAATGATAAATTAGGTGAGTTAAAGAAAACACTACCATTTCAACTAACTAATGCACAAACAAGAGTTGTTCGAGAAATATTAATGGACCAGAAAAGTCATCATCCTATGAATAGATTAGTTCAAGGAGATGTTGGTAGTGGAAAAACTGTGGTTGCTTTTATAGCTATATATAATGCTTATACAAATGGGTATAAAGCCGCATTTATGGTACCTACAGAAATATTAGCTAATCAACATTATGAAGAGGCTAAGAAACTACTAGGCCCATTTGGAGTTGAGATAGAACTTTTAACTGGAAGTACATCAGCAAAGGAAAAAAAGAGGATAAAAGATAGAATAAAAGAGAAGGAGCCCTTAGTGGTCATAGGAACTCATGCTCTTATACAGGAAGATGTAGATTTTCAGGATTTAGGACTTGTAGTTACTGATGAGCAACATAGATTTGGAGTAGAGCAAAGAAGTAAGCTTATTAATAAGGGGAAGAGAGCAGATGTTATTGTAATGACAGCTACTCCAATTCCTAGAACTTTAGCACTTTATCTTTATTCTGATTTAGATGTTTCTGCAATAGACGAATTACCACCAGGAAGAAAGAAAATTGATACAAGTGTCTATAGAGAAAGCTCAAGAAATAAAGCGTATGAACTAGCAATGAATGAAGTTAAAAAGGGTAGGCAAGTTTATGTTGTATGTCCCCTTATAGATGAGGATGAGACAAAGCAATTAAATTCTGTTGAAAGTATATATAAAAGGCTTAAGGAAGGCATTTTTAGTGATGTTGAGGTTGAAGTTCTACATGGCAAAATGAAATCTTCTGAAAAGGAAGATATTATTAATAGATTTAAAGATAATGAAACAAAAGTATTAATTTCAACAACTGTTATTGAAGTTGGTATAAATGTTCCTAATGCTTCAGTTATGATAGTAGAAAGTGCCCAGAGGTTTGGGTTAGCTCAGCTTCACCAACTTCGTGGAAGAGTTGGACGTGGAGAATACCCTTCCTTTTGCATTTTAATCGCAAATATAAAAAGCGATACCACAAAAAAGAGAATGATGATAATGGCTGAATCAACAGATGGATTCTATATAGCAGAGCAGGATTTAAAACTTAGGGGCTCTGGAGAAATGTTTGGAATGAAACAAAGTGGAGAAGAGGGGCTGCTTCTAGCTGATATATATGAGGATATGGATATATTAAAGTATGCTAGGGAAGAGGCTAAATTAATACTTGAAAATAAAGAGGACGAGAATAAGAGATTAGTATATGAAATTTCTCAGGGCCTAGAAAAGAGTAGTAAATATATTTGTTTTAATTAGAATGAAGCTATTATGATATACAATTTTAAAATTGTATATACATGACGAATGTGATAAAATATTAGTAGTGTTACACCAAGGAGGACTGAAAATTGAGAATTATAGCAGGAAAAGCAAGAGGTCGCAAATTAATCTCTCCAGAAACTATGGAAACTAGACCTACTTTAGATAGAGTTAAAGAAGCTATGTTTAGCATGGCTCAAGGATATATTTTAGACGCTGTAGTTGTAGATGTCTTTGCAGGGACTGGAAGTTTAGGATTAGAATCAGCAAGTAGAGGAGCTAAGGAAGTGTATTTGGTTGACAAAAGCCCTGTTACATATCCTTTGTTAAAACAAAATGTTGAAAATTTAAAATTTCAAGATTTTTGTACCCCTCTTAACATGGATGCCTATGAGGCTTTAAGAATGTTAGCTAAAAAAGATAAAAAGTTTGATCTAATATTTATTGACCCTCCATATTGTAAGGAAATGATACCGGAAGCTATAAAGATAGTTAAGGAAAATCAATTATTGCAACCAGATGGCCTAATAGTTACAAAAATAGATACTGTGGAAGAAATATATGAAGGATATGAAGATATAAAACTTACACGAAGTAAAAGATATGGTAATACAACTGTTTGTTTTTATCAGTACTAGGGAGGCAAATAATGAGAACAGCAGTTTATCCAGGTAGTTTTGATCCCATAACTTTAGGGCATTTAGATGTTATTTCAAGAGGTGTTAAGGTTTTTGATAAAATTATTGTTGGTGTTTTAGTTAATGTAGATAAAACTAGTCTCTTCAATATTGATGAAAGAGTGGAATTAATAAAAAGAGTTACTAGAATGATACCTAATGTTGAGGTAGTTAGTTTCGAGGGATTATTAATTGATTTTATGAAAGAATACGATGCTAATGTTATATTAAAAGGTTTAAGAGCTTTTTCGGATTTTGAATATGAATTTCAGATGGCACTCATGAATAATAAATTACAACCAGAGATAGAAACGTTGTTTATGATGACCTCAGCTCAATATTCATATTTAAGTTCAACAGCAGTTAAGCAAGTCGCAAAATTTCGTGGTGAATTAAAGGGTTTGGTGCCGGATATGGTTATTCCGGATATAATTAATAAAATAAATCAAAAATAGAATTTATTAGATGGGGTGGTATTATGGGAAAATCAATGGATGTAAATATTGTAGAACTTTTAGAGTATCTTCAAGATTTAATTGAGAAATCACCGAAGGTGCCTATTAGTGGAAGAACTATGGTGGATAGGAAAGAGATACTAGAGGTTATTGATCAGATAATTAACTATTTGCCGGATCAATTTAAAAAGGCTCAATGGGTAATGAATGAGAGAGAAAGAATACTTGGAGAAGCTAAAAAAGAATATGATTCTGTCAAAAAAGAAACAGCAGATATGATGAGGCAAAATATTGAGAATCACGATATTGTTAAGGAAGCTAGAATAAGAGCACAAGAAATAGAAGCTGCAGCGAAAAGAGATGCTAAGGCTATTAGATTAGGCTCAAGAGATTATTCAAATGAAATATTAACAGAATTAGAGCGGGAAATTACAAATAAGAAGGAAGAGCTTATTAAAGCCCTTCAAGCAAGCTTTGAAGGAGTAGCAAATGATATAGATAAGAATCTAACGAATGCTAGTTCTACAATTAAAGAAAATATCAAAGAATTACGAGATATGAATAAATAGTTTTTTTAATATCTTAAAAAAAACAGTTAAGGTAAGTATTGCAATGAGTGGAACAAGATACATGAAAATATTTATAGTTGTTCCATTAGAGGAAATAATTGTCCCAGTTTCAACTGTTCCAAGATAGAAATAAGATACAATAAAAGTTATTATGAAGCTTATTATTCCTTGAATAAATTTTAATAAGCTGTATCTTATCATAGATATTTTATCTTTACTAATAAAAGAGCTTACTTGAGCAATTATGCAAAGTCCTGAAAATGAGCATAAGAAACTTATTATACTTAATTTTATAGAGAAATTAAAGGCGGATGTAGCTATTAGGTTGCATCCATTTGTTATTTCTATGCTTCCAAGAAGAAATCCGAATAATGAATCCTTTGGTAAGTTTATAAATTCTTCTAGGTTGCTTATAAAAAAGTGTATACTTACATTGCTTTTTATTATTCCTATAATTATGGAAAAAATAACAATAAATCCTCCAATTGATATTGTAGTATTTATTGCTTTTTCAAGGGCTTCTTTAAGTAACTCTCCGAAATTTTTAGTATTCACATAAGTTCCCATTACTTCAGGTGAAGTGTGTGGTCCTTTTTTTTTGATAATAAAGCCTACTATAAGTGGAGAAAGGTAATTAGCAATAAGCAATAAGTACCCAAGGTTAACATTTCCTAACAAGGAAGTGGCAACGGGGCCTAATATAAATAGGGGGCTGCAATTGGTTGCAATATTTAATAAAGAAGCATATTCATCTTTTTTTATATATTTTAAATTATATAAATCCGAACAGTACTTGGCTCCAAGTGGATAACCGCAAAGGAAGCTAGTAGTTAAAGGTAACGAGCAATTCTTTGAAAGACCTAGAGGTTTACATATTAATGGACCTAAGAACTTTGAATATAAACTAATACCATCGTAAGATATTAATAGATTGCAGATTAATGAGAAAGGAAGTACTGTAGGCAAAATTGCTAGAAACCATATTTTACATCCTTCTATAGCAGAGCTTGTAGCAGTTTCTAAATTCATAAAAAAAATTAAAATTAGCAAACTAATAAAAAAACATATTATGTAATTTTTATTTATATCTATTAGTTTAAATAACATTTGTATTAAAAGTATAATAATAATCCATAAGAAAACAATACTAATCAAGCTAATCACTCCTGTCTATAGTATTTATATTTCTTATTGCTAAATTATAGTATACTTTATTTTAAATATATTGGACTTTTATAATAATCTTCTAGAGGAGAAATATTTGGATTTAAAATTGAATATGCCTTGGTACCAAGTAAATCTAATTTGAGTTTATCATCTGAAATTTTCTTGGGAACTTTTGTTAATATATTTATTTGATCTTTATCCTTTATTTCTTTTAGAATCTTAATACCGGTATCGTTGAAGGCTAAAGGTCTTATATAATTTGTTCTTTCATTCATTATTTCTTTAGCGTTATAATTTTCAAGACCAATAAAAAAGCAGGTTAAAATTCTGCTGATTCTAGTGTAGGTATAACGTTTGCTTTTTACCTTTAAAATTAATTCGCTTAAAGAGTGTGATGCAATTATTTCTTTTAAAATTTTATTATCTAATCCTTCTTTAACATCTAAAATATCTTTTATCTTTTCACCCTCTGTTAAGAGTTTGTATTTTAAATAGGGAAAAATATCATCTCCATATACAAAGTTATAGTTGTTATTAGCTAAATCAGTGAAAATCTTATAGGTATTTGTAGGAATTGAATTTTTTAACTGGCTTAAATCATTAGAATCTTTTAATTTAGCTCTAATTGATGTAGCAGAGGGATAAATTGTAGATAGTTCAGAAGTATTATAATCTGCTCCAACTCGTTTTAATGTTAATGGAACTATTGAACTATCTGATTTTTTTATTGCTTTAATATACTCAATTGCTAATATGTTATTAGAATTTGATAGTATCTCTGTGCAAGGAATTTTAGGTAAATATTCTTTCAAAGCAACACTTCGTGCTGTGTGATAAGGGAATCCTTTTTTTAATTCTGATTTAAGTATACTTCTATAGGCATCTGGTTCATATAATAGGGTAGATGCAATTATATCTAGGTCTGATGTTTCACCGTGTTCACTACCGAAGAATATATTGCTGACAACTCCAGTGCTATTTAATATATTCACTGCACCTTCAGAAAAACCTTCTGCTGACGAAATGGAATATACAAGGGGTAATTCAATAACTAAATCAACACCATTTTCTACAGCCATCCTTGCACGGGTCCATTTATCTATTAATGCAGGCGTTCCTCTTTGAACAAAGTTTCCACTCATTATGCATATAATTCCTTCGGATTTTGTATCTATCTTAGCTTTTTGCAGATGATATAGATGCCCTAAATGAAAAGGGTTGTATTCAGTTATAATACCTGTGATTTTCATAATAAGCCTCCTGTGAAAATTTATATTAATTATATCATAAACTATAGAGGTAAACTAAAATAATAATGAGGATAGATTGTCTGATAATTGAGACAATTGGCAATTATAAGACTTTAATAAAAGGAGATTTTAAGGTTGAAATGTGTAGAGGCATAGGAGTATAGTATATGGTAAGAGGAATATATAATGAAAGGAGAATATATATGGAGCTTATGAATAAAATTCTGGAAGTTGCAAGACGTGATAAAAAAAGAATAGTACTTCCAGAAGGCAATGAAGAGAGAACAATAATGGCGGCAAAAAATATTCATGAGGAAGGTATTGCATTTCCTATATTAATAGGAGATAGAGAAGCAATTTTAAATAAGGCAGTACAGATTGATATAGATTTGACTGGTATTGAAATAGTAGATCCTGAAAAATCAAATAGATTAGATAAATATATACAAAGCTTTTATGAACTAAGAAAGGCTAAAGGAATGACTGTAATAAAGGCTGAAAAAATAGTTAAAGATCCTTTATATTTTGCAACAATGATGGTAAAAATGGACGATGCAGATGGAATGGTGTCGGGAGCTGTACACACGACTGGAGATCTTCTAAGACCAGGATTACAAATCATAAAGACAGCACCTGGGGTATCAGTTGTATCAAGTTTCTTTATTATGGTGGTTCCAGGTTCTCAATATGGAGAAGAAGGAATGCTTTTATTTTCAGATTGTGCTGTTAATCCAAATCCAAATGAAGATCAATTGGCAGCAATTGCAATTGCTACAGCTGAAACTGCAAAGGAAATATGTAAAATCGAACCAAAAGTTGCTATGCTTTCCTTTTCAACTATGGGAAGCGCCGATAATGACTTAGTAACAAAGGTTAGAAACGCTACAGAAAAAGTTAAAGAACTTAGACCAGATTTATTAGTAGATGGAGAATTGCAATTAGATGCAGCTATAGTACAAAAAGTGGCAGGTCAAAAGGCCCCAAATAGCAAGGTGGCAGGAAGAGCAAATGTATTAATATTCCCTGATTTACAATCGGGAAATATTGGCTATAAATTAGTTCAAAGATTTGCAAATGCTGAAGCAATAGGTCCAATTTGTCAAGGGTTTGCTAAACCTATCAATGATTTATCAAGAGGTTGTAGCTTCGAAGACATAGTAAAGGTTGTTGCAATTACTGCAGTTCAAGCACAACAAGGACTAAAAAAGCAAAAAGAAAATTAAAGGAGGCGTAGTACTCATGAAAATATTAGTAATAAATTGTGGAAGTTCTTCTGTGAAATATCAATTAATTGATATGAGCAATGAAGATTTACTGGCACAAGGGTTAGTTGAAAGAGTAGGAATAGATGGATCAATTCTTACTCAGAAAGTAAAGGGTAGAGATAAGTATATTGTACAAGTGCCTATGAAGGATCATAAGGAAGCGATTAGTCATGCTTTAAATGCATTAGTTGATAAGACTAATGGAGTTATTAAAAGCATGGATGAAATTTCTGCTGTAGGTCATAGAGTTGTTCATGGAGGAGAAAAATATTCACAATCTGTATTAGTTAATGATGAAGTTATGGACTATTTAGAAGAATGTGTAAAATTAGCACCGCTTCATAACAGGCCAAACATAATAGGTATAGAAGCTTGTAAGGCACTTATGCCCAGGATTCCTATGGCTGTAGTTTTTGATACAGCATTTCATGGAACAATGCCTAAACGGGCATACCTTTACCCACTACCATATGAACTTTATGAAAAGCATGGCATTAGAAAATATGGTTTTCACGGAACTAGTCATAAATATGTTTCGCAAAAAGTTGCTCAGGTTATGGGTAAAAACATTGAAGACATAAATATTATTTCTTGCCATATAGGAAATGGAGCAAGTATTACAGCTATTAAGGGCGGAAAATCTATAGATACTTCAATGGGATTTACCCCTCTTGACGGTGTAGCAATGGGAACTAGGAGCGGTAGTATCGATCCAGCAATTATAATGTATTTGGTTAAGGAACTTGGATATACAATTGATGAAGTTAGTGAAATTTTAAATAAAAAGTCTGGAGTTTTAGGAATCACAAGTATAAGCTCAGACTTAAGAGATATTAAGGAAGCTGCGTATAACAATGAAAATGAAATTGCTAAATTAGCTTTAGACATTTTTAGTTATAAGATAAAAACACAAATTGGTGCATATGCTGCAGCCTTAGGTGGAGTAGATGTTATTGTATTTACAGCAGGTATTGGTGAAAATTCTTTTGAAACAAGAATCGACATTTTAGAAGGCCTTGAATATATGGGCGTGCATTTAAATAAGGAAAGAAATAAGGTTATGGGAGAGATTGCTTTAATATCAACTGATGATTCGAAAGTCAAAGTTTATGTCATTCCGACTAACGAAGAGTTAATGATTGCAAAAGAAACAAGAGACTTATTACATTAATCCCTTGACTTTTAGTCCGATGCTTTATATAATAAATTGTGTTTGTTCAGCAAATATTTCTACTAAGGAGTGAAAAGACTCATTAGAGTCTGTCTTATGAAGATTAAATTATCAGACTTAATTTCAAAAAAAGAACGGAAAAAGAATATTTCACTTAATTTTAAGATTGAACCCTTTACTTTTGAAGGGGACAAAGTTAATCCAATATCAGAAGTTATAACAGAAGGTTCAGCTGCGGCGGATAATGATGTTGTAAGCATACAAATACATATCCAGTGTGAAGTAGAACTTATTTGTTCAAGATGTTTAGATACCTTTATCTATCCAATAGATATTGATATAGAAGAAAGGTTTACAAGTGATAGTAGTCTTCTAATAGGGGAAGATAATCTAACATTTGTACAAGATGATGTTTTAGACATCGCAGAAATTGTTGAAAATTCAATAATTTCGACCTTACCTATTAAAAAACTTTGCCAGGTGCATTGCAAAGGATTATGTCAAAGTTGTGGTGCTAACCTAAATAGGCAAAGTTGTAACTGTAACAACGAAGACTATGATATCAGATTAGAAGGATTAAGATCGTTGTTGAATAATAAGGAGGTGTAACAATGGGAAATCCAACAAGAAAAACATTTAGAGCTAGAAGAGATTCAAGAAGAGCTCAAACTATGAAGACAAGTATACCTGGTATAGTTGAATGTCCTCAATGTCATGACATGAAACTTAGTCATAGAGTATGTAAGAATTGTGGTTATTATAAGGGCATAGAAGTAGTAGCAATTGCTCAAGAATAAAGAAAGTCTTTTGACTTTCTTTTCTTTTATTTAAACGAAAAAAGGAGAGAAAATTATGAAGATAGCTATAGATGGAATGGGTGGAGATCATGCACCTAGGGCTGTAGTAGAGGGTATGGTACAAGCATTAAAAGAATATAATGATTTAGAAATATATATTACTGGGCCAAAAGATAAAATTGAAGCGGAACTTTTTAAATATAATTACTCTAAGGAACGAGTAACAATAGTAAATGCAACAGAGGTTATAGAAGCTAATGAGCATCCTGTTATGGCCTTAAGAAAGAAAAAAGATTCAAGTATAGTTAAAGCATTGAACTTAGTAAGTACAGGGGAATGTGAAGCAATAATTTCTGCAGGAAGTACGGGAGCATTTTTAGCGGGATGTACCCTTATTATTGGAAGAATTAAAGGAATTGAGAGACCGGCCCTAGCGCCTATAATGCCAGGACGACGAGGAAAATTTATGGTTGTCGATGTTGGTGCTAATGTGGATTGTAAACCGGAGTATCTAGTTCAATTTGCTAAGATGGGTAAAATATACTATGAAGCTATGTTTGATTCAAAAAATACTTCTGTGGGTCTTGTTAATATAGGGGTGGAAGACGAAAAGGGTAATGAATTAACTAAAGCTACTTATAAACTTCTTAAGGAAGAGGAGTTTAATTTCGTTGGTAATGTTGAACCTAGAGAAATTCCTAAGGGAGAAGTTAATGTATTAGTTACAGATGGATTTGTTGGAAATACAGTTTTAAAAATGTATGAAGGCTGCGCTTCAAATTTATTAGGAATGATTAAGGATGAAATTTATTCATCGTCAATATTTGCGAAACTGGGAGCTTTACTATTAAAGCCTGTTTTCAAAAAACTTATGGTTAAATTTGATTATAAGGAAGTTGGAGGAGCACCGTTTTTAGGAGTAAAGGCAGTTTGTATAAAAGCACATGGTAGTTCTGATGGAAAGGCTTTTAAAAATGCAATAAAACAAGCTAAGAGTTTCAAAGAAAGAGGGATATTGTCTAAAATTGAAAGCGAAATGGCAAAAACAAAATAATATTCCAAATTTATTTAAAAGGTATATTGACGAATATATTTATATATACTATTATCAAAAGGAAAGGACTTTGGAGGTGAAGATAATGTTTGAAAAAATACAAGAAATAATAGCAGATAAACTTAGTATTAATGTTGAAGAAATTACTTTGGAATCATCATTTACAGATGATTTGAATGCAGATTCTTTAGATATTGTTGAATTAATAATGGCTTTAGAAGATGAACTAGACTTAGAGATACCTGATGAAGAAGTTGAAGGATTCAAAACAGTTGGAGATGTAGTTACTTACGTAAAGACACAACAAGAGGACTAATATAATCCCGCATTTTGGCGGGATTTTCATTTTAGAATAGTGTATTCTTGAATTTATTAGAATGAAAATCTAAAGATTGAAGAATACACTTATAGGAGGCACAATGAAGAATTTAATAAATGTTGAAGAGGCTATTGGAGTCAAATTCAATAATTCAACTTTAATACAGACTGCACTTACTCATAGTTCATATGCAAAGCAGTTTAAGGATGCACAGTACAACGAGAGGTTAGAATTTTTAGGTGATTCTGTTTTACAATTATGTATTACAGAATATTTGTTTGTAAATTATAAAAATAAGTCAGAAGGGGAATTGACTAAGATTAGAAGCCTAATAGTATGTGAAAATTCCTTATATAAAGTTGCCCGAAAAATTAATCTATCAGAGTTTATTAGAATGAGTCGAGGAGAAGAACTAACTGGCGGTAGAGAAAGAATTTCTATACAAGCTGATGCTGTTGAAGCCGTTCTTGCTGCTATATATTTAGATAGAGGGATTGAAGAAGCAAATAAATTTATTATGGAAAAGTTTATGGACATAATTAGCAAAGCTGTTCAAAATAAGATAATATTGGATTTTAAGACCAAATTACAAGAACTCTTACAGGTAAATGGAGAAGTAAATATTACTTATGAGTTAATTAAATATGAAGGGCCACCCCATCATAGAAAGTTTTTTGTTAGTGTTTTTCTGGCTGACAAGGAGATGGGTAAAGGTCTAGGGTATAGTAAAAAGGAAGCTGAACAAAATGCAGCAAAGGAAGCCTTGATTAACTTGGAAGCTATAGATGAGTAAAGATTATTATATTATACCTATATTTGTACCCCACGAAGGATGCCCACATAACTGTGTATTCTGTAATCAAGATAGGATAACAGGTGTAAAGGATAGAGTTACTGCTAGAACTGTATACAATATAGTTGATGAGTATTTAAGTACTATTAATAGAATTGGTTCTACTGTGGAAATATCTTTTTTTGGGGGGACATTTACAGCTATAGAGGAAAAGAAACAACAGGAACTTTTGCAAGTAGCCATGGAATATAAGGATAAAGGTTTAATTGATAAAATAAGATTGTCGACTCGTCCTGATGCAATTAATCAGTATATACTTAATTACATTGAGGAATACAAGGTTGATATTATTGAACTTGGAGTACAATCTCTCTATGATGATGTTCTTGTGGCTTCAGGAAGAGGACATACAGTTAAGGATGTGGAAGTGGCATCTAAGCTAATTAAAGAGTCTGGCTTTACATTAGGGCATCAGATTATGCCTGGGCTTCCAAAGGACAACTTTAATAAAGATATTATGTCTGTTAAAAAATCAATAGAGATGAAACCTGATATCTGTAGAATATATCCTTCCTTAGTAATAAAGGATACTCCAATGGAAACTATGTATCTAAGAGGGGAGTATATCCCATATTCATTAGAGGAAGCCGTTGAAGTATGTAAAGAGCTTTATAAATTATATACTGAGGCTAATGTTCAAATTATTAGAATAGGGCTTCAACCAACAGAAGCTATTGCTAAAGATGTGGATGTCATAGCTGGGCCATTTCACCCCGCATTTAGAGAATTAGTTGAGGGAAGTTTGATGAGTGAAAAGATTAGAGAAACATTAGGAAGTCCTTCAAAGGCATTGGTGGAAATTAATGAAAAAGATTTAAGCAAGTTATATGCAAATAAGAAATTTTATTATAATAAGCTGAGTAGAGAAGGTTACGAGATACAGGTTAAGGTTTCTGGTGAATTAGAAAGAGGAAATATTTTAATAAGTAAGATTATTTAAGATGCAGCTATTAGCTGTGTCTTTTTCAATATAAGGGAAATTATAGATTCTTTTATAAAAAGATATTACATCTTGTGGGATGTAGTGTCTTTTTTTTATTTTCTATAAAAATATAATCAAAAGGAAAAATTTGTAGAAATTTAATGAAAAAAAATCACTCGATTTACTGTAATATTTTTATGTAAAGCATATATCTAAAGTGAAAAGTACAATGAAAAAAATAAATCCGTGTACAAGCGAGTACGCGAGATATCATGAGGAGTGATTATTATGAGACCGAGAAAAATTGTTAAAATAAAAATTGATATGTATGAAGATATTAAATTAAAAATAATAGATACAAGGCCTGAAAGGGATCTTATCCAACATATTTGGTCTAGGCTTGTAAATTTAGCTGGTAAGGTTAATCAGGAAGGCGATTTATATATGTCAAAAAACATGCCATATACTATTGAAACCTTAGCAATAGAATTTAATAGAGACTGTAGGCAAATTAAGTTAGCCCTAGATACATTTATAGAATTAGAAATGATTGAACTTAATGAAGTTAATGTTTATAGAGTTACGAATTTTGCTAAACATCAAAACATTAAGGTGCAAGAAAAAATAAAGTCTAAAGATGAAGAGGTAAAAAATAAGGAAATAGTGGTAAAAGAAGATTTGAAAAAAGAGATATATGATAATGAAGATAAAGGGTTTGAAAATACAATAGGTCAAAATAAAGTTGAAGTTGTTAAAATTGAGGACATAGGTAATTTAGAAACTACTAGCAGTAGCATTAACAAAGTTGATAAAACAGTTAAGGACAAGCCTAATAATAAGTTGCAAGAGAAAATTCCTATAGGTTTGGAAACCAAGAAAAATATGATGATGGATAAAAAGAAGAAAAAAGAGAAAATCTATGATTTTACAGATGAAAAAGATGAAAAAGATGTTAAAGGTAATGATATGGTTGATTTTCAAGATTATGATGAGAATAAATCTTTGGGTAAAGGTGAGACTTTAGTTAGTCGCTTCGTGGTCTTTTAGATAGAGATGGGTGTTTGAATGTGACATATTATGTGATTGTTTACTAAAATCTAATGTATAATAGAGGTATGAAAATATATTTGCAAAGAAGGAGAGTTCATATGCCGTTATTAATAACACAAGAACAGTATAATCATGCAATGTCAATTATACATGGTAAAGACGTATTAATACCATTTTTTCAAGAGTTAAAAGAATGGATAGAAGAAGAATATCAGATTAATGTAATAGATTTTATTATGGAAGATTCAATTTGTGAAGATAAAAAGAGGATACTTATGCTAATTAATAAAAGTCTGAATTATCAAGAAAATAGGTATCGTAAAAAATTAGAGCAGATAAATAAAATATGATGAGGCATATATCACCTTTGACAGTAAGGAAGTTTTAGATACTTGTTATAATGGAAACCTATGGCACTATTATAAATAGTAATGTTTTCTATTTTTGCACGTGAGAGCGAGTAAAGTGTTGGTTATGTCTATAATTGGAAGCTGCTGTTGCTAGAGAAAAGGACTTAAATATTGAATAAAGTTTAGGATTATTAATGGGGAACCGTACCATAAATAGTACAATACTATATATGCTTTAAAATAATTCGGATTTAAACAATATGATCACAATTTAATATTATGGCTTATTGTAGTGATGAATTTAATGAAAACTCTAAATCGGATTTACAGTAGATTTATCTTAGGCGTGAAAGAACATATAAAAGGATTAAAGGTAAAATTATAGAATTAAATAATAAATAATAAATTTAAAATAAGATTAAATAAAAGAGGATGAAGATGAGGAAAAAACTTTTACTTATAGAAGATGATGCTAAGTTAATAAAATATATGGAAGAATACTTAAGTGCTTATGATTATTCAGTTCAAACAATAAAAGATTTCAATCATGTTGAGGAGGAAATATATAAGGCCGAAAGTGATTTAATACTTTTGGATATAAATCTTCCTAAGTTTGATGGATTCTATTTTTTGAAGGTAATTAGGAAAAAGCTAAATACTCCTATTATTATAGTTTCTTCAAGAAGTGAAGAGGGAGAACAAATTAGAGGGATAGATCTAGGCGCAGATGATTACATAACAAAACCTTTTAGCATGGGAATACTTTTATCAAAAATAAATGCAGTCTTAAGAAGAACAAATAGTTTCAATGAAAACATTATTGAGGTTAAGAATATAAAGCTTTTTTGTGAGAGCATGGAAATAAGAGTAGATAATGAAAGTATTCCTTTATCTAAAAATGAATACAAGCTCCTTAAGATATTTTTCATTAACTATGAAAAAGTAGTTAAAAGAGAAGAATTGCTAGAGGTATTATGGGATGAGGATGAATTTGTAGATGATAATACTTTAACAGTTAACATAACAAGGTTAAAGAAGAAGCTTAAGGATAAGGAAATACAATTAACCATAGAAACGAAGAGGGGGATGGGCTATGTCCTTAGGTAAATTAGTAAGAGCTACTTTAAAAAAGGAGAAAGTTTTTCTTTCTATTTATTTATGTAGTGTTTTTTCTATAATGCTCTTTTATTACTTTCTATATGATAAGGAATTTATGTTTTATCCTATTTTAATGTGTTTATTTTATTTAGGTGTATATTTAATTTATAAATTTTTTATATACAAATCATTTTATAAATCCCTTGAAGAAGTAAAAACAAGTCCTAGTTATAAAGCTGAAGATAGTATTTTTGAAGAAGTATTTGATGAAATTAGAGAAGTCCATAATGATTATATTTCAAAAATATATACTTTAGAAAACAGAAATGAAGAGAAGGAGAAATTACTTATAGAGTGGATTCATAATATGAAAACTTCTGTTGCAGTAATAAATTTGGCAATAGAAAAATTATCTGATGGAGATGTGGTTAAGGATATAAGAGGTGAAAACAGTTTATTACAAAAGAATTTAGAAGGAGCATTAAATATATTTAGACTTGGAGCATTTTCTAAAGACTATGTCCCAGAAGGTATAAATCTAAAGAAGCTAGTCAAGAAAAGTATTAATTCACAAAAAAGAAATTTCATCTATGCTAATGTATTTCCAGAGGTTAATATTCCTGAAGATTTTTATATCTTATCAGATTCAAAATGGAGTGAATATGTTGTTGTGCAAATTATAAGTAATGCTATAAAGTATTCATTAGCAGCAAGGAAGGTATGCTTTTATGCAGAAGAGAGTGAGGATAAGGTTATACTTTATATACAGGATTCAGGAATTGGAATAAAAACTGAGGAGCTTTCTAGAGTTTTTGAGGCGTTTTTTACAGGCAGTAATGGAAGAAAAGAAGAAAAATCTTCTGGTATAGGACTTTATATGTGTAAATGTATTTGTGATAATCTTAATGATGAAATACACATAACGTCTGAGGTTGATAAAGGGACAAGAGTTAGTATTACATATTTAAAAGAAAAGTAACCTTTCACTCATGTAAGGTTAGGTAAGCAAAATCGATTTGAGAATATGGTAATAGATAATATACTTTAGATAAAGTTTAGAAAAGGAATGAGGTATATTTATATGAAAGTTTTAGAATGTAAAAAAGTAACTAAAGTTTATGATGCATTTAAAGGCGCGCAAGCTATAAAAGCACTTAATGACATATCCTTTAAGGTTGAGGATGGAGAATTCTTAGGAGTTATGGGGCCTAGTGGAAGTGGTAAAACAACTTTATTAAATATTTTAGCTGGAATTGATAAAGCTACAGCAGGTGAAATTTTTATAGGTGAAAAAAATATTATTACTATGAAAAAGGATGATATGGCTATTTTTAGAAGGAACAATATTGGTTTTATATTTCAAGAGTATAATCTTTTAGATAGCTTAACTGTTAAAGAAAACATAGGATTTCCTTTAACATTAGATAGGGTAAAACCAAAAGTTATTGAGGATAAGGTTAATGAATTAATAGAATATTTTGGTTTAAAGGAAGTGAAAAATAGTTATCCTTATAATATTTCAGGTGGTCAAAAGCAAAGAACGGCAGAGGCTAGGGCGTTAATTAAAGAGCCTAAAATAATACTGGGGGATGAGCCTACAGGAAATTTAGATTCAAAATCATCAATGAATATAATGGAAAGTTTTAAAAAGATAAATGAAGAGAAAAAATCTACAATTGTTATGGTAACTCATGATCCTTTTGCAGCATCCTTTTGCAAGAGAATTATATTTATAAAGGATGGAGCTATTAAGCTTGAGATAAACTCTAATGGAAATAGAAAAGGGTTCTTTGATAAGGTAATAGAAGCTCAACTTGTTATAGGGGGGCAAGAATAATGGATTTTTCTTCAATGATTATAAAAAATATTAAGCATAACATTAAGAATTACACAGCTTATCTTCTTGGCAATAGTCTTATTCAATGTATTCTATTTATGTTTTTTACTTTAATATTTAGTCAGGAATTTATGAATGCAGATGAAACTATACCTTTAAAAGCAAATATTAATTCTACAGTGATAATAATGGTAGCTTTTTCTGCAATATTTATAATATTTACAACAGTTTCTTTTACAAAATACAGGGGAAAAGAATTTGGAGTATATTTTACAATAGGATTAACTTCAAAAGAAATAATAAAGATACTTTGCTATGAAAATATTATAATTTCTATGTTATCTTTTCTATTTGCATCTATTGGGGGAAGTGTGTTTTCAAAACTTTTTCATATGGCTATAGGAAAAATATTAAGAATTGACAATATACTTATTCCTCTAAGTTTTAAAGCTTATGGAACAATATTATTAATTTCAGCTGGAATATTTTTATTTACTACAGGATATCAAATGGTGTTTTTAAAAAGATATTCAGTTATTAATATATTAAAGTCTAAGTCAAAGAAAGATGTAGGAAGTACAAGTGTTATTTTAGGAATTATAGGAATAATAATTTTTATTAGTTCACTTATTGCATTTAATATGCTTGTTAACGACAACGCAAAAATTAATTCAAACTTAGTTCTTTCATATTCTATATTTGGAACTGCAGTATCAGTTTATTTATTAATAGGGTTTTCAATGACTGTGGTAGTAAAGGTTCTGAGGAAATTTAAAAGAACCTATAATAATAATATATTATTTGTTAATTCGCTTGCACATAGGTTTATGTCTTATAAATCAGTGTTATATGTAGTTGCATTAATGGTTTCAGGTGCAATGATATTTATATCTATGGCCTATAGCAATTATAAGTCAACGGAGAGAAAAATTGAGATAAAGTATCCTTATGATATGAGTTTTATAGTTGATAAAAGTCAGATGAATAATAAAAACATAAAAGATATTGTTTTAAAGAACTTAGGTGAAGTTAAAAATTACATTGCGTTAGAAGGATTAAATATTCCTGATATCAGAGTTTATGAAGGTAAATGCTTATATCGTAGATTTAATTTGTTAGTAATAAGTGAAGATAACTATAGAAGTCTAGGAAAGAAGGAACTAAATTTAAAAAGAGGAGAAGTTCTTTATTCTCATACGCAAAAGACGGGAGGTCTTTTAGATGGGGGCTTTATTTTAGATTTATCTAAGAAAGAAATTAAAGATGAAGTATCTTTAGATCAATATAAAGAGCAACATAAGATGGATGAGTATATGTATGTAGCAAATGAAAATAAAAGAGATGAAGTATCTACTGCTGTAAATACCTTCTACAGCGATAACTATCTTAGAGGTGATGAGATAGTTGTTAATAATGAAGATTATAATATGATGAAGGAAAAGCTTGGAGATGAAGTAGTCACCTATGATGTACTTTTTAATGTTAAAAATAGTGAGGGTCATGAAGGTTTAAAGGATAGTTTAGAGTCTAATTTAAGTAAGGCAGTTAGTGATACATTAATTATTAAGGAATCCATGTTTGATGCTGCTATTAAAGGAAATGGTTTTATGCTATTTATTTTTAGTTTTATGGGAATGATGTTTTTAATAGGAAGTGCGGCAGTTTTATACTTTAAGACAATAGCATCTATTGAAGAGGATAGAGAAAGAAGTAAACAATTAATGAAAATAGGCTTAACTAGAAATGAAATTAATAAGTTAGCTATGAAAGAATTAGGTGCAGTATTTCTTGTCCCTCCAGTTATAGCTTTAACTTGTACAGGTTATTTTTTATCTACTATATTTAATGTTATTAGTGATGGTGAAAATATGTGGAAAAATAGTTTGTTTGTTTTTGCTGTATATTCTGTTATTCAAATTATATTTTATGTTATAACTAGTAGTAAGTATAAAAAGCAGATTAATAGAATTTAGCACTAGTTAATAAAAAAGTAGAGAAAATAAGATGTGTGTATTAATATAGTAAGTTTAATAGATCATTATCACTATAGACTTGTATCTCTAGGTGATGATGAATTAAGTGTAATAATAATTTATTAAACCATGTATATTACCAGGATTTATGGAGTTATTACCAAAGGAGCAAGAAATATTTAAGGATACCTATAAGGGATACAGTAGACTATTGTTTAGTTAAATTCAAAAATAGTGTAGCTTCGGCTATGCTATTTTTTTAAAATATATTATTGACACATATATCGAGAGGTGATATATTATATATATCACCGGACGATAGATAGGAGGTCGATATATTTGGATAAAAGTATACCATTGACAGAAGCTTTATTTTATATTTTATTGGCGGTACGAACACCTAACCATGGATATGGGATTATTCAGGATGTAAGTGAAATGACAGTTGGAAGGGTCACATTAGGACCAGGAACCTTATATGGTGCTATTAATTCAATGCTTACAAAAGAATGGATCAGTTTATATAGTGAGGATAAGGAATCTAGAAAGAAAAAGGAATACCTGCTTACAAATATAGGCAAAGAAGTATTTCAAAATGAAGTCAAAAGGTTGAAGGAACTTGTGAAAAACTCAAAAAATATGGAAGATTAGGAGGTATAGATAAATGTTAAAATTCAAACTATATTATGACAAAGATGAAGAAGAAGATTGGTTAAGAACAATGTCTTTAAATGGATGGGCCTTCAAAAAATTCTTCCTTGGATTTTATACTTTTCAACAATGTGAGCCTGGAGAATACAGTTATCAGATAGATTTGCTTGATAATTGGAAGGGTGACAAGGAGGAGTATGCATCTTTTATGGAGGAGGCAGGAATAGAAGTTATAGGTCAGTGGTGGAGATGGGTATATTTACAGAAAAAAGCAGTGGACGGTCCTTTTGAAATGTATACAGATGTGGAATCGAAAATCGCTCAATACAGTAAGATTGAGAAATTTTTCAAAGTATTTTTAGCAGTAGAAATCATTATTTTCTTTATAGAGTTGGTGGGGACAATTACAACTGGTTCATATATTATTGGAATATTTACAGTAGTACTTGCGGTGATATCTTTTTCAATTTTAAAGTTAGTTTTAAAATGCAAACGGAAAATTCAGCAATTTAAACGTGAAGAAATATAGGAGTTGATATACAGAAAAATAACAGCACTTGCTTAGTAAAATAAGTAAGTGCTATTTTATATTAATTTTTAAATTTAATAGTGATTTTATGATGTTATTAAATTGCCTATCCACTAATATACTTTTCTTACTCAGATTTATTGAATTTTAACAACATTTACTATAAACTTAGATTATAAGAATGGAGTGATTATTTTGAGAAAAAAGAAAAGACAATTAATTATATATGTATTAGCGGCCTTAATGGCAATTAGTTTTATTATTGGATTAATTCCAAGTATATTTTAGTATGAGGAGTGGATTAGGTGTTTTTAAAATCTCTTGAAATAAGAGGGTTCAAATCCTTTGCTGATAAAACAGAATTGAAATTTAAAAAGGGAGTAACGGCAGTCGTTGGTCCTAATGGCAGTGGGAAAAGTAATATTTCTGATTCAGTTAGATGGGTACTTGGAGAACAGAGTGTAAAGACCTTAAGAGGCGGAAAGATGGAAGATGTTATTTTTGCTGGAACCCAGTATAGAAAAGCTGTGGGTCTTGCGCAAGTTTCATTGACCTTAGATAATGAAGATGGTACTTTGTCTACTGATTATAATGAAGTAACCGTTTCAAGAAGAATTTTTAGGTCGGGAGAAGCTGAATATTTAATAAATGGATCTAAATGTAGACTAAAAGATATTACTCAATTGTTTATGGATACTGGTATAGGTAAGGAAGGTTACTCATTAATTGGACAAGGTAAGATAGAAGCGATTTTAAGTGGAAAGACAGAGGAGAGAAGGGCACTTCTTGAAGAAGCTGCGGGAATTGTTAAATATAAATCTCGAAAAGAAGAAGCTGAGAAGAAACTCTCAAATACTGATGTAAATCTTATACGGATTAAAGATATAATATCTACCTACGAAGAGAGAATTGAGCCTTTAAAAATTGAAAGAGAAAAAGCTCTAGAATATACGGAAATTTCAAATGAGCTTAAAGAGAAGGAAGTTTCTTTATTAGTCTGCTTTATTAATGAAATAGAAGTAAATTTAAAAGATTCTGTTTATGAAGTAAATTCAAGGCAGAAAGATTTAAACAACAAGAAAAAAGAACTTCAAGAAAATAAAGATAAACTTAGAGACTTAGAGGAAAAAATAGAGAATATTAATAAAATTACAAGTGAAAAGAAGTTGGAGTATTATAATAGAAAAGAACTTATAGGTAAAATTAATAATGATATTGAAATATATAAGGAAAGAATAAATAATATAAATGCCAATATAGAAAAGAATGCTGACATTATACATGGAGTAAATATTAAGATAGATCTTTTGAAGGATGAAAAGTTAAAAGCAGAAAAGGATTTAAATGACAAAGCTGCTCAACAGGAATTAAAAGAAGTAGCAATAAAGGATTTAGAGGAGAAAAGCTTAGATTCAATTAATTCAATTTCTATTGCTGAAAATGAAATTAGAGATTTAAAAGAAGATGAATTTGAATTCTTAAGAGGGCAGTCAGATATTAAAAATGCTATTACTTTAATAAATAATGATTCTAAATTTAAGAAAGATAAGAAAGAATTATTTAATTTATCCTTATCCTCAACAGAAGAAAATATAAAGATTAATTTAGCTACATTAGAAGAAATCAAGGAAAGATTACAAGAGGACAATTCTTATGTTAAAGGCTTAGAATATGGAATACTTGAAAAGAAAAAAGAAACATCTATATTAAGTACAAATATAACAAAAAAATATTCAGAGGTTAATTTAGTTAATAAATCAATAAATCAATTAGAAGCTAATAAGACTATACTAACAAATCTTGAAAAGCATTATGAAGGATATAATAGATCTGTTAAGGTTCTGATGGAAAGAATTCAGACTGGAGCTATAAAACTGGCGGATGAGACTAAAGTAGTAGGAGAGATATTTAAGGTTAATAAGGATTATGAAACTGCTATTGAAATTGCACTAGGTGCAGGAATTTCTAATGTCATAACTGAAGATGAAAAAATTGCTAAAGATCTTATTAATTATTTAAAGAACAATCATTTGGGAAGAGCTACATTTTTACCTTTAAATAATATTAGAGGTAATAAGATTCAACTAGATAGTTATATTAAAAATATAGATGGATTTATAGGAATAGCCTCAGAGGTTATATCCTTTTCTGAAAAGTATGAAAAGGCAATTAATAACCTTTTAGGAAGAACTATTGTATGCAGGGATATGGATTCAGCATTAAACATATCTAAAAAAGGAAATAATAACTACAGAATAGTTACTTTGGCAGGTGAAATTATAACTCCAGGGGGAGCTTTAACTGGAGGTAGTATTCATGCTAAACACACTAATATACTTAGTAGAAAAAGAGAAATAGAGGAAATACATGAAAATCTTGAAAATAAGAAGCGAGAACTAGCAAAGATTTCAAACGAATTAGAAGCGTTAAAATTAAAACTTAAAACTTTAGATGAAGAAATGTTAAATAACAAAGATGAAGTTCACTTTAAAACTGTAGAAATTGCTAAAGCTGAAAGTCAACTTGGTTCATTAAAAAATGAAACACAAAAATTATCTTATAGCCTTGAAATCTCAAAGGGTGAAAAGAAGAGAAATGAAGAGGATATAGTGAGGTTAAATAAGGAATTAAAGAAAAAAGAATCTGAACTTTTAATTTTAAATGGGGAAACATTTTCAAATAAGGAAAAGGTTAAAAACCTAGAAAGTATTCTACAAACATCAAAGGGTGAAATTAGTCAGGATAGGGAAAAGTTAACCCAACTTAAGGTTAATAAGGGAGCAATAGATGAGATTCTTTTAAATAAAATAAGTGAAGTAGAACGTATTAAAATTGAGATAGAAGAAAACAATTCAAGCGTTTTTAAAATACTTAAAGAGAATGAAGAAAATAATAAAGGGATTAATAATTTAAACAGTGAAATCATATTAAAGTTCAAGGAGATAAAAGAATCACAGGAAATAGTAGAAACTTTAGAAAGTGCTTTTAAGGAAAAGGAATTTTCCAAAGAAAAATTTAAGGAAGATTTTAGAATAAAAGATAGTGTAATTAATGAATCCTTAGATATAATAAATAAAGAAGAGGCCGAGTTAAATAAAAGAGAACTTCAAAGGGCTAAAAATGAGATGGAAATGAATAATCTTTATACTAAACTAAATGAAGAACTTGGGTTAACCCTTGCAGAAGCAGTAGATATAGCTGTAGAGGTGAAGGATGCAAATAGTTTTAAAGATAATATAACAACGTTAAAAAGGAAGGTAACATCTTTAGGAATTGTAAATTTAGCCGCAATTGAAGAATATGAAGAGATTAAAGAAAAATACGAGTTTATGTCATC
Source organism: Clostridium vincentii (assembly GCF_002995745.1). Classification (GTDB taxonomy): domain Bacteria; phylum Bacillota; class Clostridia; order Clostridiales; family Clostridiaceae; genus Clostridium; species Clostridium vincentii. The sequence goes on from NZ_PVXQ01000003.1 coordinate 131,213, forward strand.
TCAACGGGAGGATCTAGAAAAAGCAGAAGCAGAACTACTCTCTGTTATAGGTGAAATGACTGATAAAATGAAAATTTTATTTAGAGATAATTTCAAAATTATTAATAAATACTTTAATGAAACCTTTAAGGAATTATTTAAAGGAGGGAATGCCGAGCTAATTCTTTCAGAAGGTGATGAACTTACTGCTAATATAGATATTAATGTGGAGCTTCCAGGAAAAAAACTCCAAAACATTAATCTAATGTCTGGTGGGGAAAAGGTATTATCTGCTATTGCATTATTATTTGCTATTTTAAAGATGAAGCCTACACCGTTTTGTATTTTAGATGAGATAGAAGCCGCCCTTGATGATGCTAATGTAAACAGATATGCTGAATTTTTAGTAGAGTTTTCAAAGAAAATACAATTTATAGTAATAACTCATAGAAAGGGAACTATGGAAGCCAGTGACTTAATGTATGGTGTTACTATGGAAGAAAAGGGAGTTTCAAAGGTTGTTTCAGTTAATTTAAACAGATAAAATTTAAGGAGGAAAAATAATGTTTGGTAATTTATTTGATAAACTAAAAGCCGGATTATCAAAGACTAGAGATGGTCTAACAGACAAAATAAATGAAGCTCTTAAGCTTGCAGTTACTATAGATGAAGATTTATATGAGGAAATTGAGGAAATACTTATAACATCAGATATAGGTATGGACACAACAATGGAAATAATAGAAAGACTTAGAAATAAAATTAGAAAAGAAAAAATTAATGATACTAATCAGGTTATTCCCACTTTGAAAAAGGTGATAAAAGAAATAATGCTACAGGGAACAGATGACGATAGTAAAGGCATTGACAAGAAAGTTATGCTAGTTATTGGTGTTAATGGAGTTGGTAAAACAACCTCTATAGGAAAATTAGCTGCTAAAAAAAAGGCTGAGGGTAAAAAAGTCTTATTAGTTGCTGCTGACACCTTTCGTGCTGCAGCCATTGAGCAACTTGAAATATGGAGCAATAGAGCTGGTGTTGATATGATAAGGCATGAAGAAGGCTCAGACCCTGCTGCAGTTGTATTTGATGGAATTCAAGCTGCTAAGGCTAGAAAAATAGACTTGCTTATATGTGATACTGCAGGAAGACTTCATAATAAGAAAAATCTTATGAATGAATTATCAAAGATTAATAGGATAATTGATAGGGGTTTCGGTGAAGAGAATAAAGAGATTCTATTAGTTTTAGATGGAACAACGGGTCAAAATGCTGTAATTCAAGCAAGACAATTTATGGAGGTATGTCCTATAGATGGGATTATACTTACAAAATTAGATGGAACTGCTAAGGGCGGAGTAGTAATATCTATTAAGAATAGTTTAAACATACCAGTTAGATATATTGGTGTAGGTGAAGGCGTGGATGATTTACAAGAATTTGATGCGGAAAGCTTTGCAGAGGCATTGTTTTAAAATTTATTAAGGTGTTAAGTAAAATTACTTGACACTATAAAGTAAATCTGATATTATATTTTTTGTAGGTAAGGTGATTATTATGGAAGATAGGGTTGAGATTTCACTATTAATGGATTTGTATAATCCGTTATTAACTGAGAAACAGTGTAACATTATGGATTTGTATTATAATGAGGATTTATCCTTGGCTGAAATTGCTGAACTTAACAAAACAAGCCGTCAAGCCATCCATGATTTAATAAAAAGATGTTACAAATTACTTACATCCTATGAAAGTAAGCTTAACTTACTTCAAAAGAGTATAAATCGTGAAAGTAAAATTGTAGATATTTTAAATAACTTAAAAGTTAAATATTCAATTAATGATGAAGAGTATGAAGAATTTAAGAACAAATTAGAGAATCTATAATAAGTATAGGAGGTTTAATATGGCTTTTGAAGGATTAGCAGAAAAACTTCAAGCTACCTTGAAGAAATTAAAAGGTAAAGGGAAGTTAAACGAAAAAGATATTAAAGAAGCTATGAGAGAAGTAAAGCTTGCTTTGTTAGAAGCCGATGTCAACTATAAGGTTGTAAAGAACTTTGTTTCTAATGTAAGTACTAAATGTGTTGGAGAAGAAGTATTACAAAGTTTAACTCCAGGGCAACAAGTAGTTAAGATAGTTAACGAAGAACTTACAAATCTTATGGGTGGAAGTCAAAGTAAACTAAATTACGCAAGCACAGGGCCGACTGTTATTATGCTAGTAGGACTTCAAGGTGCAGGTAAGACTACAATGTGTGGTAAGCTTGCTCTAGAACTTAGAAAGAATAATAAAAAGCCGCTACTTGTTGCATGCGATATTTATAGACCAGCAGCTATTAAACAGTTACAAGTTGTTGGAAACCAAATAGATATTCCAGTATTTTCTATGGGAGATAAAATTTCTCCAGTAGATATAGCAAAAGCTGCTATAAAACAAGGAAGAGAAGATGGTAATAATGTTATTATTATCGATACTGCTGGTAGGCTTCACATTGATGAGGAACTTATGCAGGAACTTAAAGATGTTAAGGAAGCAATAACTCCAGAGGAAATATTGTTGGTAGTTGATTCAATGACTGGTCAAGATGCGGTAAATGTTGCTGAAAGCTTTAATAATCAGCTTGATATAACAGGTGTAATCTTAACTAAACTTGATGGAGATACTAGAGGTGGTGCTGCACTATCAATTAGAAGCATTGCTGAAAAGCCAATAAAATTTGTAGGTGTTGGAGAGAAAATGAGTGACTTTGAGGTGTTCTATCCTGATAGGATGGCTTCAAGAATTTTAGGTATGGGAGATGTTTTATCTTTAATTGAAAAGGCTCAAGAATCTATTGATGAAAAAGAAGCTGGAGACTTAGCAAAAAAGATGATGAGTTCAGAACTGAATTTTGAGGACTATCTAACAGCAATGGAACAGATGAAGAAACTTGGACCTCTTGATAAACTTTTAGAGATGGTTCCAGGGCTTGATTCAAAGCAATTAGGTCAAGTTGACCTAGGGAAAAGTGAAAAGCAAATGTCAGGTGCTGAAGCTATTATTCACTCTATGACAATAAAGGAAAGACGTAATCCAACTCTAGTAATAGGCTCATCTTCAAGAAAGAAGAGAATAGCGCTAGGGTCAGGAACAACAATACAAGAAATCAATAAACTCATTAAAGGCTACGAGATGATGAAAAAGCAAATGAAGCAAATGAAATCATTGACTAAGAAGTCTAAAAAGGGAATGCTTGGTAAGATGCCTTTTATGAGTTAAATAGATAATAAACCTTTAAGGGGGTGAAAATATAATGGCAGTTAAAATAAGATTAAGAAGAATGGGTGCTCACAAAAATCCTTTTTATAGAATAGTAGTTGCTGATTCAAGAAGTCCAAGAGACGGAAGATTCATCGAAGAAATAGGATACTATAACCCAATAGCTACACCAATGGAACTTAAAGTAGATGAAGCAAAAGCTACTGAATGGTTAGGTAAGGGTGCACAAGCTACAGATGTAGTTAAGAGATTATTAAAGCAAGTAGGCCTTAACAAGTAATTTTTGGAGGTGATTTCTGCAAGGATTGTATAGTTCTTGCAGGTCTTATATGAAAGAATTAGTTGAAATCATAGCTAAAGCCCTAGTAGATCATCCTGAAGATGTGGAAGTTAATGAAGTTGTAACTGAACAATCAATTACCCTTCAGCTTAAGGTTGCATCTGACGATATGGGTAAGGTTATTGGAAAACAGGGGAGAACAGCGAAAGCTATTAGAACCGTAGTAAAGGCTGCATCAGTTAAGGAAGAAAAAAAGATATTAGTAGAAATAATCTAAAATTAAGAGTTAGGTATATCCTAACTCTTTTTGTACATTTAAAAGAATGAGGTGAGATTATGAGTGAACTTTTTAAAGTAGGGCAAATTGTTAATACACATGGAATTAAAGGTGAGGTTAAGGTGATGTCTTTAACTAGCAATCCTGAAAATTTTAAAAGATATAAATGTGTATTAGTTGAAGATAAATGGATGAATATATTAGGTGTGAAATTTCAAAAGGATAGGGTTATTCTTAAACTTGAAGGTATAGAAGATATGAATCAAGCTGAAACCTATAAGCAAAAGTATATTAGTGTTCAAAGGGACAAAGAACCTGAACTTGAGGCTGATACCTTTTATGTTACAGATTTAATAGGTTGCACAGTATATGATACTGAAGATGTTAATTTAGGTTTGGTTTTTGATGTGTTAGAAACTAAAAATAATGATGTTTATTGGATTAAAGAACCTAAAGAATTATTAATACCTGTTCTTAGGGATATAGTATTAGATGTAGTTATAGCAGAAAAAAGAATTCTAATTAAACCAGTAAGGGAATGGCAGGATGAAGATTAGTATTTTAACTCTTTTTCCTGATATGTTTTCTATATTTAACAACTCAATTATAGGAAGAGCAAGAGAAAATGAGCTTGTTAAAATAGAATGTATAAATATACGTGACTATACTTTAAGCAAACACAAAAAGGTAGATGATTCTCCTTATGGTGGTGGCGCTGGAATGGTTATGGGGCCACAACCTATAGTGGATTCTATTAAGGCCTCAAAAATACATAACAAAGGTAAAGTTATTTTTCTAGGCCCTAGAGGTGAGACATTTAATCAGAAAATGGCAAGTGAACTTTCAAAGGAAAAAGAATTGATTTTTTTATGTGGCCATTATGAAGGCATAGACGAGAGGGTGTATGGACATATTGATATGGAGATATCCCTAGGAGACTTTATTGTCACCGGTGGTGAAATGGCAGCTATTCCGGTTATAGATTCTATTTTACGACTAGTACCTGGCGTTCTTGGTAAGGAAGAGAGCTTTATGGAGGAATCCTATTCTGAAGGTCTATTAGAATATCCTCAATATACTAGGCCCGAAGAATACGAAGGCCATAAGGTTCCTCAAATACTTTTATCGGGACACCATGAAAATATTAGAAAATGGAGAAGGAAGAAATCTCTTTTAATTACGAAAGAAAGACGACACGATCTTTATAAGAAAATTGTTCTTTCTAAGGAAGATTTAAAGATACTTAATGATGAAAAATTGTAAAATATTCTTGCATTAAGGGATTTCCTATGATAAAATAAAATTTGTGCTAGTACTGGCGATCCTCTACTGAACAAGGCTTTGGTATGAACGTCAAAATTATTTTTAAGGAGGACTACACGATGAATGAAATTATAAGAGCTATAGAGCAAGAACAAATAAGAACTGATCTACCTAGTTTTAACGTTGGAGACACTGTAAAAGTATACGTTAAAATTAAAGAAGGTGCTAGAGAAAGAGTTCAAATGTTCGAGGGTACTGTTATTAAGAAGCAAAATGGTGGTTGTAGAGAAACTTTCACTGTAAGAAGAATTGCTCTTGGTACAGCAGTTGAAAGAACATTCCCAATACATGCTCCAATTATCGAAAAGATAGAAATATCTAGAAAAGGTAGAGTAAGAAGAGCTCACTTAGGATACTTAAGAGCAAGAGTAGGTAAGGCAGCTAAGGTTAGAGAATTATTAAGATAATACTTTAACAGAACTTGAGGACTTCTTTGAAGTCCTCTTTTTTATTATAAAAATTTAGGAGGAACAACAATGGCTATTAATTGGTTTCCAGGCCATATGAAAAAAACCCAAAGAGAAATTAAAGAAAATTTAAAGTTAGTTGACGCAATTATTGAAGTTAGAGATGCAAGAATACCAAGCAGTTCAGCTAACCCTGATATAGAAAAATTAGTTGAAGATAAACCAAGGATTATTCTCTTAAACAAAAGTGATTTAACTGAAAAAAAAGTTACAACTGAATGGATTAAATCATTGTCATTAAGCAATGTAAAAGTGCTAGAAGTAAATTGTTTAACAGGAGTGGGGCTAAATGCTATAAAGCCGGCTTTGCTTGAACTATTGAAGGAAAAACATGATAGGTTGAGAAAAAAAGGACTAGTTAATATAACAACTCGGGCAATGGTTGTTGGGATACCTAATTGCGGTAAATCTACTTTCATTAATAAAATGGCTAGAAAAAGTATTGCTAAAACTGGTGATAGACCAGGTGTTACTAAGAGCAAGCAATGGATTAAAACCTCTATGGGAATTGAACTTTTAGATACGCCAGGGGTTTTGTGGCCAAGATTTGAAGATGAAGAAACTGCCTTAAATTTAGCTTTTACAGGTGGAATTAAAGATGAAGTTATGGATATAGAAGAGCTTGCATATAAGCTTGTAGTAAGACTTCAAACTTTTTATCCGGAAAAATTAATTGAAAGATATAAGCTTGATGAGGTTTTTGAAAATCCTATGGATATTCTTGATGCTATTGCAATAAAGAGAGGTTGTATAATGCGTGGGAAAGAGATAGATTATACAAGAATTGCAGTATTGCTTCTAGATGAATTTAGAGGTGGTAAGATAGGCAATATTACCTTGGAAAGACCGAAAAAAGAAGAATGTAAAGAAGAGAAAGAAAAACATATAGAAGAACACATAGAAGAGAAAGAAGAACGTAAAGAAGAACATATAGAAGAGAAAGAAGAAAATAAAGAGGAGAATTAAAATGGATTTATTTACGGAGGACATAGCTTTAAAAAGTCATAAAGCTATTAAGGATAGTGTAGATAATATAAGTTTAAATGAAGGATTAGATAATAATAAACTGAATGTTTTAATTAATATATTAAAAAATGATGGTAGAAAGAATGTTATAGCTCTTGGAACAAAACTCCAAAGAAGCAAGGATAAGATTATAAAGGAAATAGAACGGGTTAAAACTATGTATAACTTTGACAAATCCTTTGGAGACTATAAATATGTAGCAGGAGTTGATGAAGTAGGCAGAGGACCCCTTGCAGGACCTATAGTGGCTTGTGCTGTGATATTAGATATTAGTACCTTAGAAGAAGAACTGATTTTGGGTATTAATGATTCGAAAAAAGTTTCAGAGAAGAAAAGAGAAGAACTTTCTATAATTATTAAAGAGAAAGCATTGGCATATAATATTTCAGTATCTTCAAATGAAGAAATTGATAATAAGGGAATAGCATATTCTAATAATAAAATATTCCTTGAAGCTTGTAATTCTATGGCAATTATTCCGGAATTAGTTCTATCTGATGGTTATTTAGTTAAGGGAATTCAAATAGAAAATAAGGCTGTAATAAAAGGTGATACAAAAAGTGCTTGTATTGCTGCTGCATCTATAGTGGCTAAAGTATATAGAGATAATTTAATGAAGGAATATGCCAAACAATATCCTCAATATCATTTTGAAGATAATGTTGGCTATGGAACTAGCAAACATATTGAATGCTTAAAAAAATATGGACCCTGTTCCATTCATAGAATGAGTTTTTTAACAAAAATATTACAATTTTAGAAGTAGGCTTTTAGCTTACTTTTTTTTATCTAAAGGCATCATTTATATGATTAATTTTATAGCTGTCATCATGATAATTTAAACTAATCTCAATAACATCAAAACGAACATTGCAATTATATAAACTATGTTTATATATAAAGTAAGAAGCAATCAGCTTAATTGTATTTTGCTTTGAAAATGTCACTCCATCTAGGGGAATACCGTAAAGACGATTATATCTTGTTTTAACTTCAGTAAATACAATTATATCCTCTACTCTAGATACAATATCTATCTCACCTTTTTTTATTCTAAAATTATTCGTTAGGATAATATGTTTAATCTTTTTCAAGTAATCTGTTGCCAATTGTTCTCCATAGTTTCCTATATTTTTGTTTTCACTATGCATTTTATCACCTCAAAATCTAATATATTAAATTAATTCCCTAAAACCATAAAAATATTCTTCCATGATTAAGGTTTAATTATTAAAAGTGAGGGTAATAATCTAAAAGGGTGATAAAATATGGCAATAAAAATTTATAGTGCGACATATTCAGCAATGGAAGGCTTAATTGTTAACGTGGAAGTTGACATAACTAAAGGAATGCCTACTTTCACAATCGTAGGACTTCCTGATACTGCAGTTAAAGAATCAAAACAGAGAGTAAGATCAGCTATTATTAATAGTGGATTTGAATTTCCTATAGGAAGGATAACAATAAACTTAGCTCCTGCCGACATGAGGAAGATAGGATCTTTGTTGGATTTACCTATAGCACTTGGAATACTAATGGAAACTAAGCAGATGAGACAAAGAGATCTGACGGATTATATAGTTTTTGGTGAACTCTCCTTGTCAGGAGAAATAAAAGGTGTTAGAGGAACTCTTCCTATTATAATAGGTGGGTTAGAAAAATCCTTTAAAAAATATATATTTCCTTATGAAAATGTTAATGAATGTATATACAGCCATAATACATTACATTTTCCCTTTAATAAATTAAAGGAGGCAGTTTCATTTATTAATTTTGAAGATGTACTACCTTATGAAGAGGAAGATTTAAGGAAAGAAATAGATAATGAATTTTTAGACTTTTCTCAGATAGTAGGGCAAGAAAATTCGAAAAGAGCTATGGAAATAGCAGCAGCTGGAAACCACAATATTATACTTTATGGTAGCACTGGAGTTGGGAAGACTATGCTTGCAAAGGCTTTGCCATCTATTCTTCCGTCATTAACACCGGAGGAGGAATTAGAAGTTGCAAAAGTATATAGTATTTCAGGACTATTACAAGAACAAAATAGGGTAAAGCGTCCATTTAGAACACCTCATCATACTGCTACAAGATGTTCTATTGTAGGTGGGGGACGAGGTGTAAGGGCTGGAGAGGTGACTCTGGCACACAAAGGAGTTTTGTTTTTTGATGAGTTATTAGAGTTTAGTCGTGAAGTCCTGGAGGTTCTTCGTGAACCACTTGAAGATGGTTTCATACATATTAATAGATTATATAACAACTATAAGCTCCCATCAGACTTTTTATTTGTAGGATCTTTTAATTTGTGCCCTTGTGGAAAAAGTAGCTTGGATTCAATGGAAGATATAAGCTGTACTTGTACTGAAATGCAAAGGACTAGGTACCTTAATAGGTTATCTAAAGCCCTTAAAGATAGAATAGATATATACGCATATGTGCCAAGGGTGGAATATAAGGATATTAAAGATATTAAAAATGAATACAATTCCAACAAGATGAGGGAGAGAGTTACTAATGCTAGAGAATCTCAAAGAGTTAGATTAAATGGAAGTAAGTATTATTACAATTCACAGATAAAGGGAAGAGACATTTATGAGCTTTGTAGAATTAGTAGATCTGTTGAGAAAATATTAGAGCAATATTTTAATAGTAGTAAACCCTCTTTACGGGCTTATGGAAAAGTTATAAAACTAGGTAGAACTATAGCTGATATAGAAGGGTTTAAAGATATTACTGAAGGTAATATAATTGAAGCTATGGGATTTAGAAAAGATTATAATGGAGAAATCCTATGAAAGGTGTAGACGTTTTATGAAGTACAAAATATGGTTAGTACTATTAAATGTAAGCGACAATATAAAAATTAATTTTCTTGAAAAATTTAAAAGTGAGAAAAATATTTATGATAATTTTCATAATTTGGCAATAGAAGAAACTTCTATATTAAAAAAATTACAAGACTATAATAAGAAAGTAGAACTTGAAAAAGCAGAAGATATGCTAAGCTGGATGAATGATAATAAAGTGGGGCTTATTACTATACAAAATGAGGAGTATCCAGAGTCTTTAAAGAATATTCAATATCCTCCATATGGACTATTTTATAAAGGCAATATAGAACTTTTAAAAAATAAAATAGTAGCGATTGTTGGTTCAAGGACATGTACAACATATGGTATTCAGGTGACAAAGCTATTGACAAAAGAGCTGATAAATTATAATATCACAATCATAAGTGGAGGAGCTAAGGGGATAGATTCTGTTGCTCATAATACTGTTATTGAAGATGATAGGAGTACAATTGTGGTGTTAGGATGTGGAATAGATGTGGTTTATCCTATGCAAAATAAGTTACTTTTTAAACAAATAGAGAGAAATGGGCTTATATTGTCAGAATTTTTGCCGAAGACTGCTCCATTAAGTTTTAATTTTCCTAGAAGAAATAGAATTATAAGCGGATTGAGTGAACTTGTATTAGTTATTGAAGCTTCAGAAAAAAGTGGATCTCTAATTACTGCAAATTATGCTATGGAACAAAATAAAGATGTAATGGTTATTCCAGGATCCATATTTTCTAAGGGAAGCGTAGGATGTAATAGGCTAATACGCGACGGAGCACAAATGTTTTGCAGCATGGAAGATTTATATTTATTATTAAAATTAGATACCAATAGAAGTATAAAAATGTTATCTCCTATAAAGAAAAAGATACTAAATATAGTTTCAGATGGACCTACACATATTGACGATATTGTTAATAAGGCGTATGTTGGAAGGGAAGCGTTGTTTAATGTATTGTTTGAGATGCAAAATAAAAAAGAAATAATTAGCCTACCTGGCAATTATTATGCGAAGATTATTTGAAGTTATAAGGGGGTGAAGGCTCCATAAATTTATATGGAGTTTTTTAATATGGGACAAAATTTAGTTATAGTAGAATCGCCTGCAAAGGCGAAAACTATTCAAAAATATTTAGGTAAGAATTTTATTGTTGAGGCATCCATGGGGCATGTAAGAGATTTACCAAAGAGCAAGTTAGGCGTTGATATAGAAGATAATTTTAATCCGAAATACATAACTATAAGGGGAAAAGGCGAGCTTATTACTAAACTTAAAAAGCTAGCTAAAAAAGCAGATAAGGTTTATCTTGCAACGGATCCTGATCGCGAAGGCGAAGCAATATCATGGCATTTAGCATATATATTAAAGATAGATGAGGAATCAGAATGCAGAATTGTATTTAATGAAATAACAAAAACTGCAGTTAAAGGAGCTATTAAAGCAGCTAGGAAAATTAACCTTAATTTAGTAGATGCACAACAAGGTAGAAGAATATTAGATAGGTTAGTTGGATATGAAATTAGTCCTATACTTTGGAGAAATGTTAAGTGGGGTTTAAGTGCAGGAAGAGTTCAATCTGTAGCATTAAAACTTATTTGTGATAAGGAAACTGAAATAAAGGCCTTTATTCCTAAAGAATATTGGTCTGTTGATTGTGTCATGAAGAAAAAAAATAAAAGCTTTGCCATTAGGCTTAATTCAAAAAATGGTAAGAAGATAGAAATTCCAAATGAAATAAGCGCAGGCGAAATCGTTAATGAACTTAAAGATGGAGAATTTCAAATTAAAACAATTAAAAAAGGTAAGAAAAACAAAAATCCTTTACCACCTTTTATAACAAGTACACTTCAACAAGATGCAAGTAAAAAACTTAATTTTATGACAAGAAGAACAATGTCCATAGCACAAGGTCTTTATGAAGGTATAGATATTAAAGGATATGGAACAGTTGGCCTAATTACTTATATGAGAACAGATTCTGTTAGAATCGCAGATGAAGCTCAAGAAGGTGCAATGGCTTATATTGAAAAAACTTATGGAAAAGAATATTTACCGGAAACTCCAAGAGTATATAAATCAAAGAAAAATATTCAAGATGGACATGAAGCAATAAGACCGACTTATATTGAAATAAGTCCAGAGGTTGCAAAGGTTAGTTTAACACCAGAGCAATTTAAACTTTATTCATTAATATGGAAAAGGTTTATGGCAAGTCAAATGGCTACATGTATTTTGAATACTAATTCAATTGACATACTTAATGGAGAATATAAGTTCAAGGCAAGTGGATCTGTTGTAGAGTTTGATGGATTTATGAAGTTGTATGATTATATGATAGAGGAAGAAGAAACATCTGTGTTACTTCCAAACCTTGAAGAAGGAGAAGTTCTTGAGAGTAATTCTATAGATAAAGTGCAACATTTTACTCAACCACAAGCAAGGTTCACAGAAGCATCTTTCGTAAAATTAATGGAAGAAAAGGGAATAGGAAGACCAAGTACGTACGTTCCAACTATATCAACTTTACTAAGTAGGGATTATGTCCATAGAGAAAAGAAAAATTTGATTCCAACAGAACTCGGATTTATAGTAAATAATATAGTAAGTGAATTTTTCGAACAAATAGTAGATGTTGATTTTACTGCTGAGATGGAAAGAAAATTAGATAATGTTGAAGAAGGTAGTGATCAGTGGAGAAGGGTTGTAGAAGAGTTCTTCGCACCTTTAAAGATAGCTATTGATAAGGCCGAAAAAGAAGTTTGCAAGGTAGTTATTGAGGACAAGGTAAGTGATGTTCCTTGTGACAAATGTGGAAAAATGATGGTTATAAAAAGAGGGAGATATGGTAATTTCCTTGCTTGCCCAGGATATCCTGAGTGTAAGAATGCAAAACCGATAGTAGAGAAACTTGATGTTTTATGCCCTGAATGTGGCAAAAATATAGTTGTCAAAAAGAGTAAAAGAGGCAAAAAGTTTTTTGGCTGCTCTGGATATCCAGACTGTAAATTTGTTAGCTGGAATGAACCGGTTAAAGAAAAATGCCCGAAATGTGATGTTTTTATGGTAAAACGATATTCTAAAAAAAGTGGAAATTATGTAGAATGTTCCAATAAAGAATGTGATTATAAAAGAGAATTGCCAAAGGAAGATAATAAAAACGAACAATAGAGTAAAAAGCCCCCTAATCTATATGATTAGGGGGCTTTTAAATATAATGAATTAGGTAAGAAAGTATGCTAATCGTGAAATATTTTTTGTTGTAATAAGTCAAATGCTGTGTTAATATTGAATGTGTTGTTGAAATAATTTGAAAATTAAAACAATTCGAACAGGTTAAAAGGTAATTGAAAGTAAATTGCATACATTGCAAGGGGGATAATAAATGTCATCATTACTAAATAAAACAAGAATGTTAAATAAAATTTTACAAAAATCAGGTGCAGAACCGGTTGTATTTGAAGATATATGTAAACTTCTAAGTGATGTATTGGCGTGTAACGTTTATATGGCAAGTAGAAAAGGAAAAATATTAGGGCATACTTTTTCTGAAAATTTCAACTGTGAAATCATGAAGAAGAAAGTAGTAGATGATAGAAGATTCCCAGCAGATTATAATACTAGGTTGTTAAATACAACAGAAACTTCTGCAAATCTTAAAAATAAAGGAATGTGTGTTCTTGAAGGGGAAGAAAATTGCGAGTTTTCAGACAAGCTTTCAACTATTGTGCCAATAATGGGAAATAGAGAAAGACTTGGAACCTTATTATTAGCTAGATTTGGAAATCCATTTACTGATGATGATTTAGTTATTGTTGAGTATAGCGCAACAGTAGTTGGAATGGAGATGCTAAGAGCTAAACAAAATGAGATAGAGGATGAAGCTAGAAAAAAAGCAGTAGTTCAGTTAGCAATTGGAACTCTTTCTTACTCTGAACTCGAAGCTGTAGAACATATTTTTGATGAATTAAATGGTATGGAAGGATTACTTGTTGCCTCAAAGATTGCTGATAAAGTTGGTATAACAAGAAGTGTAATAGTAAATGCTTTAAGAAAATTTGAAAGTGCTGGAGTAATTGAATCAAGATCTCTTGGAATGAAGGGCACACATATAAAAATTCTTAATGAAAAGTTACTAGATGAGTTGAAAAAAATTAGGTAAAAAGTGTAGAATTAAACATAGATGTAAGCTAGATAGAAATTCGATTAGAGTTTTTATCTAGTTTTTTTTATTTAAATAACAAAAAATGTTCATATTTATGCGTAATATCAATATAAGTTGCAAAAATATATAAAAATATTGTTGATACGTAAAAAACCTTATGGTATACTAAGTTAGTAAATAAATACACACATTATCTAACAAGTCTAATTGGTGCCTTAGGGAGGTTAGACAAGAATGAAGATAGTGGAGGTAAAACCAGGAGGTAATAAAATGTCAGTAATATCAATGAAACAATTATTAGAAGCCGGTGTACATTTTGGACACCAAACAAGAAGATGGAACCCTAAGATGGCTCCATATATCTTTACAGAAAGAAACGGTATATATATTATCGATCTTCAAAAAACTGTAAAGAAAGCTGAAGAAGCTTACAACTTTATTAGACAAGTTGCAGCTGAAGGAAAAGATGTCTTATTTGTAGGAACTAAAAAACAAGCTCAAGAAGCTATTAAAGAAGAAGCATTAAGAGCAAATATGCACTTCGTTAATAATAGATGGTTGGGTGGAATGCTAACTAATTTCCATACTATAAAAGCTAGAATAAAGAGATTAGAAGCAATTGAAAAAATGGAAGAAGATGGTACATTTGAGGTTCTACCTAAGAAAGAAGTTATAAAACTTAAGGGAGAACTTGAAAAATTAGAGAGAAATCTTGGTGGTATCAGAAACATTGATGCTCAAAATATAGGAGCAATGTTTGTTGTAGATCCAAGAAAAGAAAAAAATGCTATTTTAGAAGCTAAGATTTTAGGAATTCCTGTAGTTGCTATAGTTGATACTAACTGTGATCCAGAAGAAATTGACTATGTAATCCCAGGTAATGATGATGCTATAAGAGCAGTTAAATTAATTACTTCAAAAATGGCTGATGGAATTATTGAAGCAAGACAAGCACAAGAAGAAGAAGAACAAGAGGAAGTAGTCGTTGCTGAATAGTTTTTTTAAAAATAAAAGGTAAGTGAGCAAATTGCTTCATTTACCTTTTGCCCTAGTTGGTAAGGGTTACTTTCAAAATTGAGGAGGAATTAAATATGATAACTGCTAAATCAGTTAAAGAGTTAAGAGAAAAAACCGGTGCAGGAATGATGAACTGCAAAAAAGCTTTAACAGAAACTAATGGAGACATAGAAAAGGCTGTAGAACTTTTAAGAGAAAAGGGATTAGCTGATGCTGCTAAGAAAGCAGGAAGAGTTGCAGCAGAAGGTCTTGTTAAGACATATATTACAGAAGACAATAAAACAGCAGGTATAGTTGAAGTAAATTGTGAAACAGATTTTGTTTCTGCTAATGAGCAATTCATAGCATTTACTGATAAAGTAGCAAAGATGTCCTCAGAAACAAGTGCTACAACAGTTGAAGAATTATTAAGTGAAAAGTATGAAGGCGAAAAGACAGTTCAAGAAGCTCTTACAGAATTGATTGCTACATTAGGCGAAAATATGACAGTAAGAAGATTCAAGAAATTCTCAATTGAAAAAGGTGCAATTAAAACTTACATCCATGGTGGTGGAAGAATTGGCGTTGTAGTCGAAGTTGCATGTGAAACTGAATCTGAAATACTTTTAGAAGTTGCTAAAGAACTTTGTATGCAAGTTGCAGCTGTAAACCCATTATTCTTAGACAAGAGTGGAGTAGATCAAGACGCTGTTGAAAAAGAAAAGGAAGTTTATAGAGCTCAAGCATTAAATGAAGGAAAGCCTGAAAAGATCGTTGATAAAATGGTTATAGGAAGAATTCAAAAGTACTACAAAGAAGTTTGTCTTTTAGAACAGTTATGGGTTAAAGATGGAGATAAAACAATTACTAAGTTTATTGAAGAAAAGTCAAAAGAAGTTGGTTCTCCAATAACAGTTAACAGTTTTATAAGATTTGAAAGAGGCGAAGGAATCGTAAAGGTTGAAGAAAACTTTGCTGAAGAAGTTGCTAGACAAATGGGTAAATAAAATCAAAGAGAACACTCAGTGTTCTCTTTTTTTAGGAAATGAATAAGTTATATTTAGTGGAGGTATGAAAATGGCTGAATGCAAATATAAAAGAGTCATGTTAAAACTATCTGGTGAAGCTCTTGCAGGCGAGAGTGGTTTTGGATTGGATTTTAACGTTGCAAAGAACATAGCTTTAGAGATTAAAGAAATCGTAGATATGGGCATAGAGGTTGGAGCTGTTGTTGGTGGCGGAAATATCTGGAGAGGTAGAACTGGCGAAGGTATGGATAGAACTACTGCGGACTACATGGGAATGCTAGCTACATGCATAAATGCATTAGCACTTCAGGATTCTTTAGAACAAGTAGGAGTGAAAACAAGGGTGCAAACTGCTATTGAAATGAAGGAAGTCGCTGAACCTTTTATTAGAAGAAGGGCTATGAGACACCTTGAAAAAGGTAGAGTTGTAATATTTGCAGCAGGAACAGGTAACCCATATTTTTCAACTGATACTACAGCTGCATTAAGAGCTGCTGAAATTGAAGCTGAAATTATACTTTTAGCTAAAAAAGTTGATGGAGTATATGATAAGGATCCACATAAGTACTCTGATGCAAAGAAATATGACAAACTAACATATTTAGAAATTCTAGATCAAGGGTTGCAAGTTATGGATTCTACGGCTACTTCGTTATGTATGGATAATAATATACCAATATTAGTATTTGGACTTGATGATCCTAAAAACATTAGAAGAGCAATTTTAGGCGAAAAGCTTGGAACTTTAGTATCTAAGTAGTAGGAGGGTTTTTATGATAAAAGATATAATTAAAAATTCTGAAGAAAAAATGAAAAAAACAATTGGTGTTTTAAAGTCAGATTTAAACACAATGAGAGCCGGAAGAGCTAATCCAACTATGCTTGATAGAATTCAAGTAGATTATTATGGAAGTCCATGTCCGATATCTCAACTTGCTAATGTGTCATCTCCAGAACCAAGGGTATTAATGATAACACCTTGGGAAAAGCCTTTATTAAAGGATATTGAAAGGGCTATATTAAAGTCTGATTTAGGCCTTAATCCCTCAAATGATGGTTCTGTAATAAGACTTATAATTCCTGAATTAACTGAAGAAACTAGGAAGAAATTAGTTAAAAATATTAAAAAAGCAGGTGAAGAATCTAAAGTTGCATTAAGATCTATTAGAAGAGATGCTAACGAAAAGATAAAGGCAATGAAAAAAGAAAATGATGTTTCAGAAGATGAAATTAAAGATTCTGAAGATGATATTCAAAAAGTTACTGATACTTATGTAAAGGAAGTTGAATCTATAATTATTTCTAAGGAAAAGGAAGTAATGTCTATATAGGGCTAGCATGAAAAACCTGCTCTTTAGCAGGTTTTTCTTAATTTTATAGTTAGGAGGTATTACTTTTTGCGAAATATTTTTAAGTTATTTAAGAAAAAAACATCGTTAGAAAACAATGATGTACAATTAGATATGGAAAATATCCCTAAACATATTGCTATAATAATGGATGGTAATGGCAGATGGGCCAAGGCTAAGAATCTTCCAAGAGCTTTAGGACATAAGGCTGGAGTGGAAACTATTCGAAGAATTATTAAAGAAGCTGATAGGCTAGGGGTTAAGTATATGACTTTGTATGCTTTTTCTACAGAAAACTGGAAAAGACCTAAAAATGAAGTTAATACTTTAATGAAGCTTTTAGTACAATATCTTAAAGAAGAGATTAGTGAACTCCATAAGAATGGTGTTGTTATAAATGTGTTAGGTGATTCATCGAGACTTCCTAATGATTGTATAGATGAAATACAAAAAGCTAAAGAAATAACAAAGAATAATACTGGTATAGTTATGAATGTTGCGTTAAATTATGGAGGAAGAGATGAAATAATTAGAGCAACCCGAGAAATTGCTGAAATGGTTGCTCTTGGTGAAATTAAACCTTCTGAGATAGATGATAAAATGTTTGAAAATCATTTATATACTAAAAATATGCCAGATCCAGATATTATAATTAGACCCTCTGGTGAACAAAGATTAAGTAATTTTCTATTATGGCAATGTGCTTATTCGGAATTTTGGTATTCAAATATAAATTGGCCAGATTTCACTGAGGAAGATTTAAGAAGAGCCATTTATGATTTCCAAAACAGAGATAGACGTTTTGGTGCAATTAAAGATTGAGGTGAACAATTTGAAATCTAATAACAGATATTTAGGTGCTTTGATGATTGCTCCTTTTATACTATTCCTCTTTATAGGAGGACTTCCTTTAGAAATTTTTGTATTTGTATTATCATTAGTGGGGATGTATGAATTCTATAATGCTTTAAGGAAAAAGGAATTTAATCCTATTGCTCCTATAGGATATTCATTATTATTAATATACTATCTATTTAATCATAATATGGAATATTTAATGAATTTTATAATAATAGCAACTTTTTTACTTTTAATTATACCTGTAATTAATTTGAAATATACTTTTATAGATGTAGCTATTACTTTATTTGGATTTTTATATGTAGGAATATTTTTTAGTTTTATATATTTAGTAAATATAAAAATGGATGGAATATTTTTAGTATGGTTAATTTTTATAGGCTCCTGGATGAGCGATACTGTAGCTTTTTATTCTGGAAAACTTTTCGGAAAGAGAAAGCTTTGTCCAAGGGTTAGTCCGAAAAAAACTGTTGAAGGATCTATTGGTGGTTTAATAGGTGCTACGTTTTTTTGTGGACTATTTGGTATGTTTGCAAGAAATCAAGGCGTAGATATATCAATATATCATTTTCTAATAATAGGTGCTCTTTGTGGAGGAATTAGCCAATTTGGAGACTTAGTTGCATCCTCTATAAAGCGATATGTTGGAATAAAGGATTATAGCAATTTAATACCTGGACATGGCGGAATTTTAGATAGATTTGATTCTATTTTGTTTTCTGCAATAGTGGTGTTTTACTATTTAACCTTTATACTTAATTTATAGGAATAATTCACGTTGATTTAGATATCAACGTGTTTTTTTATTTTAAAAAAAATATGTATACTTAAGACTATCCCCTATGCATATATTTTTAAGGTAACATTTTAAATAGGTGGAAAAGTGGAGTTTAGAAAAAAATATGAAAAACTTATAGATTTAGTTATTTTATTTATTGTAATAACGTCAATAACTCTAGCAATAAAATATTATTTTAAACCCTTCATTGCAATGATAATAATTTTTTGCGTATCAAAACCTCTATATAAGTTTATTATTAAATTTAATATTCCTGCAGGTATAGCAGGTGCTCTCAGTATATTTTTTGTAAATACAGTACTAATTATTATAATTATTTATCTAGGGAATTCTATATATTGGTTGATTGATAAATTATATTATGAAAATATAAATAGTATAGAAGAACTATTGCTGTATGCAGGACAATTTCTAGAAGGAAATATAAATTTTGTAGAAAAAGCTTTAGCAATTTTGGACAAGGATCTTATTAAATCAGGAGCGTCGGCTACAGGGGAAGGAATTATGTCCTATTTTATAGGAAATGTTTGTGCATATTTTATGCTTGTAGATAGAGATAAAATAGTAGGATTATTAAAAAAAATACTGCCAAAAGATATTATTAATAAGGTTACTTATCAAAGAGGAAATTTAAGAGAAATTGTGATAATACAAGTAGTACTAATAATTATATCTACTATAGAAATGATTATTGGTTTTATTATCTTAAAAGTTGAAAGACCTATATTTTTAGGCGTAATATGCGGTATTTTAGATATCTTACCCTACGTTGGAACTATAATTGTATTTATTCCAATTATAATATACAATATTATAGTAAAAGATTATTTAATAGCTTTTGGATTAATAGTATTATACATATTAGTACAGGTTATTCGCGAAATCTTAGAAGCTAAATTTTTAAGTAGTAAGCTTCAAATACATCCTCTTCTAATTTTCTTATCAATTTATATTGGAATAAAATTATTTGGGATATTGGGGCTTATGGTAGGACCATTATATGGAATATTAGCAAATGAAATTATTTACCATGAAGGGTAAATTACTATTAGGAGGAAAAACCAATGAAGAAACTTTCTATTTTAGGTGCAACGGGTTCAATAGGAATGCAAACCCTTGATGTACTAAGAAAATCACCAGGAGAATTTGAACTGTTAGGAGTTACAGCAAACTCTTCCGTTGAAAAAATGAAAGATATAATTACGGAATTTAACCCTAAATATTTAGCTATGATGAATACAGAAAGTGCAAAAGAAATTGAATGTTTTTGTAGGGAAAAGCAATTTAATATAAAAGTTTATTCTGGTATGGCCGGGTTGATAAAAATTGCTACCCTGGAAGAAATTAATATAGCTCTAATAGCTGTTGTTGGAATGATTGGACTCAAACCTACAATGGCTGCAATAGAAGCAAATAAGGACATTGCTTTAGCTAATAAAGAGACATTAGTAGTCGCTGGGGAAATTGTCATGAAGAGGGCTTGTGAAAAGGGTGTCAAAATACTGCCTGTAGATTCAGAGCACAGTGCGATATTTCAAGCTTTACAAGGAAATGATATTAAATCATTGAAAAAAATAATATTAACGGCCTCAGGAGGTCCATTTAGAGGAAAAAGCGCAAAAGAACTTGAAAATATTTCAGTTGATGAAGCTTTAAATCACCCTAACTGGAGTATGGGAAATAAAATAACAATAGATTCAGCTACCTTAATGAATAAAGGCCTAGAGGTAATTGAAGCACATTTTTTATTTAATTGTGATTATGATAATATTCAAGTTTTAGTACACCCTGAAAGTATAATACACTCAATGGTTGAATATAAAGACTCAAGTATTATTGCACAATTAGGATCTGCAGATATGAGATTACCAATACAATATGCTTTAAATTATACTTGCAGAAAAAATGAAATAGCAAAGTCTATAGATTTTTATGAAATATCACAACTGAATTTTGAGAAGCCTAATACAGATGTATTTAGATGTCTAAAATTAGCTTTTAAAGCTGGCACTCGAGGTGGGGTCATGCCTGCAATTATGAATGCTGCAAATGAAGTAGCTGTAGATCTCTTTTTAAATAAAAAAATTCAATTTTTAGAAATATCTCATATAATCGAAGATGCTATGGTAAACTTTGAAGAACATATGAATACAGAATTGACTATTGATAATGTAATTAATATAGATAATAAAGTTAGAGAATATGTTTTAAATAAAAATAGCTAGGAGGGAAAAGTTTGTATTATATTTTAGGTATACTTGCAATTGGAGTAATGATAATAATCCATGAACTAGGTCATTATATACTGGCTAAGATAAATGGAGTAAAGGTGTTGGAATTTGCTATAGGCTTTGGGCCTAAAATAATTTCACATCAAGGAAAGGAAACTTTGTTTTCCATAGGCTTATTACCTATAGGTGGATATGTAAATATGCTCGGGTCTATTGATTATGACAGTAAAGATGATGATAAAGACGATGATAAGCAGATAGAAGAAGAACCAGAGGATAGATATTTTAAAAATAAATCTCCACTTCAAAGATTTTCAATTATTATAGCAGGACCTCTTATGAATATCCTTTTATCTATAGTTTTATTTAGTGCATTTTATACTCATTTTGGCTTTGCAGATACAACATTAAGCCAGGTGCAGGAAGAAAGTGCTGCCCAGGAGATTGGACTTGCGGTTGGAGATAAAATAACAGGGATAAATGATGGCAAAGTCTTCACTGTGGATGATGTTAATATTGAAATTGGATTATCAAAGGGTGAAACTATGAATATCGAATTTGAGAGAGATGGAAATAAGGTTGAAAAATCCATTACTCCTAAGTACAACGAGGAACAGGAAAAATATATGTTAGGTGTTGTTTTTAGTGTTGTTGAGAATCCTAGTTTTGGAGCTGGATTTAAGCATAGTTTAAATGAAACAGCAACAATTGTAACTAATAACTATAAGGTTATAGCAAACCTTCTACAAGGAAAAGGAAATTTGAAAACTGATCTTGGTGGTCCTGTTGCGATACTTCAGATTTCGTCAAGTGCTGCAAAGGCAGGTATATGGAACCTCACATATTTAATTGCAGTTATGTCAGCTGGGCTTGGAATAGTTAATCTTTTACCTCTTCCAGTACTAGATGGAGGAAATTGCATATTAATTTTAATTGAATTAATAACAAGAAGAAAAGTTCCAGATAAAATAGTTGGAGTGTTAAACACTATAGGATTTATATTCTTATTTGGAGTAATGATATTAGTAACGGTTAAAGATATATTATTCCCAATGAACTTTTAGGAGTGAATAACAATGGATAGAAAAGAAACTATATTAGTTAAGGTTAAAAACGTCTTAATAGGTGGTAAGACCCCTGTAACTATACAATCTATGACGAATACAGATACGAGAGATTCGGAAGCAACTTTAATGCAAATAAGAACTCTTTATAACGCAGGTTGTGAAATAATTAGATGTGCAGTGCCCGATATGGAGGCTGCTGACGCCTTAAAAATAATAACAAGTCAGTCACCTATTCCAGTAGTTGCTGATATTCATTTTGATTACAAATTAGCATTAAAGGCTATAGAAAATGGAGTTGATGCACTGAGGATAAATCCTGGAAATATAGGGAGCAAAGAAAAAGTAAAAATGGTAGTTGAGGCGGCGTCGGAAAAGAAAATTCCCATTAGGATAGGTGTTAATTCAGGATCTCTAGAAAAAGATATTTTAGAAAGAGATGGTAAACCTACAGCAGAGGGGCTCGTGGAAAGTGCTTTAAGACATGTAAAAATTCTTGAAGAATTAGATTTTTATGATATAGTAATTTCCATAAAGTCTTCTAATGTAGCTATGATGATAGAGGCTTATAGGCTCATGAGTGTAAAGTGTAATTATCCACTTCATTTAGGAGTTACTGAGGCCGGAACAAAGTTTAAAGGAACTATAAAATCGAGTGTAGGAATAGGAACATTACTTGCAGAAGGAATTGGAGATACTATACGCGTATCTTTAACAAGTGATCCTATTGAAGAAATTAAGGTGGCTAAGGAAATTTTAAAGGCTGTTGGACTTAGAAAAGACGGATTAGAGTTCATTTCTTGTCCTACTTGTGGAAGAACTCAAATAAATTTAATAAAAATAGCTGAAGAGGTCGAGAGAAGGATCGAGGGGCTTAATAAAAACATAAAGATTGCTGTCATGGGATGTGTTGTAAATGGTCCTGGTGAAGCTCGAGAAGCTGATATTGGAATTGCTGGAGGTAAAGGTGAAGGCATAATTTTCAAAAAAGGTGTAATAATTAAAAAAGTTAAAGAAGAGGAATTAGTTTCAGAATTAATGAAGGAAATTGAAGCTTTATAAAAGGTGGCTAGTCCACCTTTTTTATTTTAAAATTAAAACTATTTATATAACAACTATTAAAGATATTAAGGAGGGATACTTTGAGTACAGATTTTATAAAAAAACTTAGAATGGAGCTTAAAAAAAATGAATCTTTAGAAGATAAAGAACTTAAGCTTATTCGATTTCAGTTTTTAAAAAAGAGTAATCTCCTTAAAATAATAGTAAGAGCACAGGAATCTTTAAATAAAGAAGAAGAAAGTTTTATAAAAAACACAGTTTTAAAAGAATTAGGATTAAATATAGATGTAGAGATATTATGCTATAAGGATGTTTGTAATCTTTCTACAGAGGAAATAGTAAATAAGTATTGGCTTGATATTACTCAAGAGATAGTTAAAAAAAATCCTCTTGCAAAGGAAGTGTTAAATTCAAAGCATAGGAGCATAGTAAATAATAAAGTAATAATAGGATATGGCTCAGAGGCTTTGGTTAATCATTTAAAGACTAAGAAGGTTGAAGAGAAGATATCAGAGAAGATAAAAGATATATTTAATACACAAATAAAAATTGAATTAAGTTTTGATGTTTCTCTAGAGGAAAGTAACTATGAAGAGGCAAAACTTAAAGAAAATAAAAAAATGCTTAAGAATGCTTTTGAAGGAAGATCGGTTTCTAAGGATGATACAGGATCAAGGGAAAAGAGTAAATCTAAGGAGCAACCTAAATATCAAAAGCAAAGTTATAAAAGAGAGCCTAAGGGCGAGAATACTATTTATGGTAGAAATATCAGCTTAGAAGCAACTGACATTAATAAAATAGATGAGACTTCAGGTTATGTTGCTGTTATAGGTGAAATATTTAAAACTGAAATTTTAGAAACAAGAACAGGGAAAATCATCTTAACCTTTTTTATTACTGATTATACAAGTTCAATTGCAGTAAAATGCTTTTTAAAGCTTAATGAAAAGGATGAGGTTTTGGACAACGTTAAAAAGGGACTCTATTGTAAGGTTAGAGGGGAAGCTGTTTTTGATAGTTATGCAAAAGAAGTTGTATTAATGGGTAGAGATATAGTTAAAATGAAAAAGATTGAAAGAATGGATGGCGCTCAAGAGAAAAGGATTGAACTACATTTACATACAACTATGAGTAGTATGGATGGTATGACCTCAGCAGGCAAACTAATTGAACAAGCTGCAAAGTGGGGACATGAGGCTATAGCGATTACAGATCATGGGGTAGTTCAGGCATTTCCAGAAGCTCAAACAACTGCAAAAAGAAATAATATTAAGATTTTATATGGGGTAGAGGCTTACTTAGTAGATAATGGAGTTCCTATGGTCCTAAATGAGAAAGGAAATACCTTAAAAGATACATATGTTATATTTGACTTAGAAACAACAGGTTTTTCTTCGAAAAATCATAAGATTATAGAAATTGGAGCAGTTAAAATTAGAAATGGTGAAGTTATAGAAAGATTTAGTGAGTTTGTTAATCCAAAGGTTAGAATACCCTATAAGATTACCGAATTAACTACCATTACAGATGATATGGTTCGCGATTCTGAAACAATAGAAATGATTTTACCTACCTTTATGGAATTTTGCAAAGATAGCGTTTTAGTTGCTCACAATGCTCCCTTTGATGTTGGGTTTATTAAAAAGAATTGCAAGGATGTGGGTTTAGACTTTGATTTCTCTATAATGGATACAATACCTCTTGCAAGATTTGCATATCCAGAACTTAAAAGGGTTAAATTAAATATTGTAGCAAAGCATTTAGGTGTGGAGCTTAATAGTCATCATAGAGCTATTGATGATGCTAAATGTGCTTGCGATATTCTTTTAAAGTGTTTTGAAAAGATCGAAGAGGAAATGGATATTCACGATTTAGATACTTTAAATAAAAAATATTTAAGTAATATTGATATAAAAAAACAACCAAGTTATCATACGATAATTTTTGCGAAGACACAAAAAGGTCTAAAGAATTTATATAAATTAATTTCTGAATCGCATCTAAATTATTTTAGTAAGTCTCCAAGAATTCCTAAAACAAAACTTGTAGAATTGAGGGAAGGGCTTATTATTGGGTCAGCATGTGAAGCAGGTCAACTATTTAGGGCTATTCTAGATGGAAGATCTGATGAAGAACTTAAGGGAATAATTGATTTTTATGATTATTTAGAAATACAACCTGTAGGAAATAATCAGTTTTTAATAGAAAAGGGATCAGTCAAGGATGTAGATGAGATTAGGGATATAAATATGAGAATATATAATTTAGGCAAAGCTTGTAATAAGGCTACTGTTGCTACTGGCGATGTTCATTTTTTGAATCCGGAAGATGCAGAGTTTAGAAAAATTATTATGGCGGGAAAGGGATTCTCAGATTCAGATAATCAACCTCCTCTTTACTTTAAGACAACTGATGAAATGCTTAGGGAATTTTCCTACCTTGGTGAGGAAAAAGCAAGAGAGGTTGTTATAAAAAATCCTAAAATTATATCAGATAGCTTTGAATTTATTAAGCCTATTCCTGATGAAACATATGTTCCGAAAATTGAAGGCGCAGAGGATGATATTAGAAATATGACTATGAATAAGGTCCATTCTATTTATGGAGATCCACTTCCAGAGGTTGTTCAAAAAAGATTAGATAAGGAATTAAATTCAATAATAAATAATGGATATGCTGTTCTTTATTTAATTGCACAAAAATTAGTGGCAAAGTCTCTTAGTGATGGTTATCTAGTAGGTTCGAGAGGATCTGTTGGTTCTTCATTCGTTGCAAATATGTCAGATATTACAGAAGTTAATGGATTGCCACCTCATTATGTTTGTCCTAATTGCAAAAATTCAGAGTTCTTTACTGATGGATCTGTAAGTTCAGGGGCAGATTTGCCAGACAAAAATTGTCCAAAGTGCGGAACTAAATATATAAGAGATGGACATGATATTCCCTTTGAAACTTTTTTGGGCTTTGAAGGCGATAAGGAGCCTGATATTGACCTTAATTTCTCTGGAGATAACCAAGGTGATATACATAGATACACTGAGGTTTTATTTGGAGAAGGTTATGTATTTAAAGCGGGAACAATAGGAACAATAGCAGAGAAAACTGCATATGGATATGTAAAAAAATATTTAGATTCTAGAAGTATGACAGTATCCGGCGCGGAAATAGAACGATTAACTCTAGGTTGTACTGGTATTAAAAGAACAACTGGTCAACATCCTGGTGGGATTATGGTTGTTCCCAGCGACAATGATATTCACAATTTTACTCCTGTTCAGCATCCGGCAGATGATAGTGAGTCAGATGTTAAGACAACACATTTTGATTATCATTCAATTTCTGGTAGACTGCTAAAGCTTGATATACTAGGTCATGATGATCCGACTGTACTTAGAATGCTTCAGGATTTAACTGGTCTTGATCCGACGACAATACCACTAAATGATGAGAAGGTAATATCTTTATTTACATCACCAAAAGCATTAGGAGTTACTAAAGAGGATATCCATTGTGAGGTAGGTTCCTATGGATTACCTGAGTTTGGAACAAAATTTGTTCGAGGCATGCTTGTAGATACTCAGCCAAAGAGTTTCGCTGATTTGGTTAGAATATCAGGACTTTCACATGGGACTGATGTTTGGCTTAATAATGCACAATATTATATAAAAGAAGGGCTTACAACGCTTAAGGATTGCATAGCAACTAGGGATGATATTATGGTTTATCTAATGCACAAGGAATTAGAACCAAAGCTTTCTTTTACAATAATGGAGAAAGTAAGAAAAGGTAAGGGGCTTACAGATGAAGATGAAAAAGAAATGAAAGCCCATAGTGTTCCTGACTGGTATATAGATTCATGCAAAAAGATAAAGTACATGTTTCCAAAAGGTCATGCTGTTGCTTATGTAATGATGGCAGTTAGAATTGCTTATTTTAAGGTATATTATCCCTTAGCATATTATGCAACATATTTTACTGTGCGAGCAGATGATTTTGATGCTGAACTAATATGTAAAGGAGAAGGGGCTATTTATCATAATCTTCAGGAACTATATGAAATAGGAAATGCTGCGTCTGTTAAGGAAAAAGGTTTAACAACAGCCTTAGAACTTTCCTTTGAGATGATCAAAAGAGGGTTTGAATTTTTAAAAGTCGATCTTTATGAATCTGATGCAACAAAGTTTAAGATTGAAGGAAATTCACTAAGACCTCCTATTAATGCACTTGTCGGTGTTGGTGACAATGCAGCTAAATCAATTATCAATGCAAGACAAGATGGGGAGTTTATATCAAAGGAAGATTTAAGGCGCAGGGCTAAAATCACAAAAACAGCTATAGAAACTATGACCCAACATGGATGCTTAGATGGGATGTCTGATACTAATCAACTGTCTTTATTCTAGTTAGAGTATAATTTTAGTAGGCAAAGGTAGCAAAAAAATAAAGGAGATGTAAAAACATCTCCCCAATACATAAATTATCCATTATAATTTTATTGCTAAGATAAAAAGAATGGAGTTGGATTTA